>PBYT01000030.1 GCA_002729755.1 Flavobacteriaceae bacterium | reverse complement strand
TTAGGTGACAAAAACTTTCCAATAATTCAAAAAGAAGTTCATTCAATAATTAGAATAACTGAAGATGAAATAATTGAATCAATGAAAATTATATGGGAACGATTAAAAATTGTATGTGAACCTTCTGGTGCACCTTCATTAGCAGCAGTTTTAAAAAATAAAAAGCTTTTTAATAACAAAAAGGTTGGAATAATAATTACAGGAGGAAATGTTGATTTAAATAAACTTCCTTTTTAAAAATTGAACCTAGCTTATAAATGCTAGATAGACGAGCCATCCTGCTAAACCTATCATAATTGCTGACAAAGTTAAATCTTGCCATTTTTTAAGCTTAATCTTTTTCCACATAAAGACTTGCCAAAAAATAAGCATAATAAAAAGAAGTATGGCTGTAGTATTGAAATCCATAAACATATAGTAAAAATAAGATAAGTTTTAGATTGATAACTAAATTTCTTTATTTTTAAGTAATAATATTAAAAAACCTATATGACAGCACAAAATAGAAGGGAATTTATTAAGAATGCGTCTCCTCTACTGGCTCTTCCACTTATCAATGTTAAGAGTCTTTTTACAACTAGTCCAGACAAAATTCTATATAATGCAAACATAATAACAGTAGATCCAAACAATCCTAAAGCTCAAGCAATTGCAATGTTTGGAGAAAGAATTATAGCTATTGGAGAAAATGATAAAATATTAAGACTATCAAATTCAAATACTAAAAAAATTGATATTGGTGGAAAGACAATTGTGCCAGGATTTATTGATGCTCATTCTCACCCAGCCTCATCTGGTCTTTCTCATCTAAGAAATGTTGATATTGATTTGCGTTCAATAAAAGAAATCAAAAATGCTATTTATGAAAGAGCTAAAATAACTCCTCCAGGAGAATGGATTTTAGGTTTTAAATATGATGACACAAAGATTAGAGAAGGAAGACTGATAAATAGATATGATCTGGATGAAGCTGCGCCAAATCATCCAGTAAGAATTACACATCGAGGAGGACACTCAACGTATGTTAATTCAAATGCTTTGAATTTAATGGGGTATAATCGAAGCACTCCTGATCCAGAAGGGGGTAAAATTGGAAGAGATTCAAAAAATGGAGAATTGACAGGACAATTATTAGAAACTGCCGACTATCCTTTATCAAAATTAATCCCTGACAGATTTACCCAGAAAGATTATCAAGAAGGAGTTAAGTTAATAACTAAAATGATGACAAAAAGTGGTGTTACATCTGTTACAGAAGCATATGGATCTTCGACATTTCTTAGAGCATATCAAGACGCGTATGATGCTAACGAATTATCTATGAGAGTTTATAGTATGATTTCTTATAGAGAAATTGACAAGTTTATTGATGCAGGAATTAAGACTGGTTTTGGAGATCGTTGGTTAAGGATTGGTGGAATGAAAATTACAATAGATGGTTCAATTTCAGAAAGAACTGCAAGATTATCAAAGCCATATATTGGACGACCAAATGATTATGGAATTATGGTTATGGAGCAAGAAGAAGTATATAAATATGCTCACAAAGCACATACAAATGGATGGCAAGTTGGAGTTCATGCTAATGGTGATGTAGGAATTGATAAGACATTAAATATTTATGAAAGACTTCAAAATGAATATCCTCGAATTGACCCTAGATTTAGATTAGAACATTGCACGGTAATTAATGATGATTTAGTAAGAAGGATTAAAGAATTAAATGCTATTCCAAATCCTTTTTCCACATATGTTTATTTCCATGGGGAGAAAATGAAGCAATATGGAAAAGAAAGATTGGAAAATATGTTTGCTGTTCGAAGTTTTCTCGATGCAGGAATAAAAGTTACGCAAACTTCAGATTATCCTCCAGGACCTTATGAGCCTATGATGGCTATTCAATCAAGTGTAACAAGAACAGACATTAATGGAAATGTCTGGGGGGCATCACAAAAAATTAGTGTTGAAGAAGCAATTAAAGTTGGAACTATACATGGAGCATATGCTTCATATGAAGAAGGTATTAAAGGGAGTTTAGAAAAAGGGAAATTAGCTGATCTTGTTGTTTTAGATAAAGATCCAAGAAAAGTTGATCCAATGGAAATTATTGATATCCCTATTGAAAGAACAATGGTAGGAGGAAAATGGATGTACGAATCTTAAATTAAGTATAAAGATTACTGATATGGAACATAAAAATGAGGATATGATACTTAAAAACAATCTTAATCATACACTTTTTGCATGGTCAAAGCAAAAAGGAATTAGTCCTTTGAGTATAGATAGTGCAAAAGGAGTTTATTTGTTTGATCAAGAAGGAAATAAAATAATAGATTTTTCCTCTGGATTAATGAATGTTAATATAGGTCATGGTGATCAAAGAGTTACTAATGCTGTAGTTAAACAGATGGAAAAGGTTAGCTATGTTACACCTGCTGCAATCACTAAAGCAAGAGGGGAATTAGGGAAAAAATTATCAGAAATTTGTCCTGGAGATTTAAATAAATCTTTTTTTACTGTTTGTGGAGCTTCAGCAATTGAAAATGCAATAAAGCTAGCAAGACTTTATACTGGCAGGTATAAAATTTTAACTAGATACAGATCTTACCATGGTTCAACGATTGGAGCAATGTCGGCTGGAGGAGATCCAAGAAAACATAAAGTTGATGCACAACAAGCTCCTAATTTTGTTCATGTCGAGATACCTTATGAATATCGCTCCAATGGAAGTAATTGGGAACAAGAATGTTTTGATCAACTTGATAGAATTTTAGAATATGAAGGTCCAGAAAACTTTGCAGCTATTATTATGGAAGGTGAATCAGGAACTTCAGGATGTCTTAAGCTTCCAAAAGGGTATTTTAAAAAACTAAGACAAGTTTGTGATCAACATGGAATTTTATTGATTTCCGATGAAGTGATGAGTGGTTTTGGAAGAACTGGTCAATGGTTTGGAATTAATAATCATAATGTCATACCTGACATGATGGTTTTGGCTAAAGGGATTACCTCAGGTTATTTCCCTTTTGGGGCTTTACAAGTAAGTGATTCAATTTCCTCTCATTTTGATAATATTCCAATGATGCTTGGATTAACTTACTCCGCTCATCCTGTGGGTTGTGCGGCAGCACTAGAAGTTATTAATATTTACGAAGAAGATGGCCTTATTAGTAATGCTAAGAATATGGGAATATATATGGAAGAGCAAATTCAATTATTAAAGAAAAAACATCCATCTATTGGTGATTTTAGGAATACAGGACTTCTTGGCTGCATAGAACTAGTTAAAAATAAAAAATCTAAGGAGCCTATGGCTCATTATAATGCACCTCCAGAAGGATTAAAATTAATGGACCAAGTAAAAGCTAAAATTTCTGAACTGGGAATGTATACTTTTAGTAAGTGGAGCTATATATTTATTGCACCCCCACTTTGTATTAACAAGGAACAAATAGACAAAGGATTATCGATTATTTCTGAAGCTTTAGAAATAGCTGATAGAGCCTGTGAATAGAAATAATAATCTACCTAAGATAACTACCACCGTTAATATCAATAGTTGAACCCGTGGCATGATCAAGATTTCCAGAAACTATCAGTGATACCAATGGTGAAATATCTTTGGGTTCAGTTAATCTGTCTAAAGTAATCCCCTTCTTAATAATTTCTTCTCCATGCTCCTCAATAAAACTTTGAGCCATATCTGTTTTAACAAAGCCAGGAGCAATACTAATTGCTACAACATTATCTATTTCTCCAAATGATCTTGAAATAGTTTTTGTTAATGAAATCAGACCTCCTTTGGAACAAGCATAAGAAATGTAATCTTGCTGTTCACCTCTAAATGCTGCCCTAGAAGATATGTTTATAAATCTTAGTCTAGTTTTGATTTTATTTTTTCTTTTATACTTTATAAACTCTTTAAAAATTAATCCAGGAGCTTTTAGATTTACACTAATAGTTTTATCAAACATCTTATCCCACTCTTCAATATCTAGAGATATATCAGCAGATTCTGCAATTCCAGCATTATTTATAACACAATCAGGAAAAGATAATTTATTAATTGTTTCATCTACCAATTTTTTAATATCATTATAAGAAGAAAGATCTGCTTGAATAATTACTGAGTTAGATTTATAAGCACTTAACAAGTCTTCAAGTGAAGATTTATTTCTATTACAATGAAGTACTAAATCATGACCTTGATCAAGTAAATCACTTGCAATTTGGTATCCAATACCTTTTGATGAACCTGTAACTAATACAATCATATAGTTAATATATGAAAAAGGAAATTATAAATAAACTACACCCTTATCCTAAATCATAGTCTCAGCTAAATTATGGTGTCTCTGCTCTTTTCAATTCTTCCTTTAGCTCGCAAACCTGATTCTATTGCTCCATTCATTGAAGCCCTTTGAAATGCCGTGTGTTCACCAGCAAAGAAAATAGGTCCCTCAGGTTTTGCCAATATCTCTCTAAAGTCTTTTTGACCAACTCCAGCAAAAGAGTAACTTGCTTTTACCCAAGGATCTTCATTCCAATATTTTACAACTCCCTTCTCCCAGAACTTTGGTGCTTCTGGCCATAAATTTCTACAAGTATTTTGAGCTATATTTAGTCTTTTATTATTATCAAGCCTTCCAAGTTTTATTGCATCTTCTCCCGAAGTAAAGCTTAGCAATATTCCTCGTGGTCCAGGTTGATCAATTGAAAAATGATAAACCCTTCGTAGTGGAGTGTCAGTAAAAACACGTTGTCCAATAGAATTATTATTATCCCAAAATCTTTGTCTATACTGCATTGCTATTTTCATTGCATGCCCATATTGTTGGTTGTTAATACAATTTATTTTTTCTATAGAAAAACCAGGATTGATATCTATGTTTTTTAATATAGATGCTGGGATTGCTAATACACATTTTTTTGCCGGAATTTGCACAAGTCTTTTGTTCTCTTTAACTGTTGCAGTGATACCATTGGAATCATAATCAAGACGTTGTAAAGGTTTATTATACATAATTTTTGTGCCCAATTTTTTTGCAAGTGTTTTAGGTAGCTGATCGTTACCTCCAAAGATTCTTCCTTCAACTGTATTTTCGCTAAAGTTTGATGTTCTTGTATTAGACAATACCATATACAATGCAGACATTTTTGATGGAACTGCAGTCGCTTCAGTCGCATTTGCATATGTATATAAATCAATAATATCTTTTGGGGCACCGCCTTTCTTTAGAATATCTTCAACTGAGATTTTATCCAATGCTTGTACTTCTGGAGAACTTATACCCTTTTGTTTAACTAAGTCTATCCACTTTTGGATATATTGAACTTCCTGACCAAATAATTTACCCTCCAAGGCTCCCTTAAAAGGCAATAAATCTCTACCAGATCTTAATCCTTTAATAGTTGAAGTCTGGCCTTTTACATAAACACCATCATACTGTTTTGCTGGCAAAACTTTTAAATCGAACTTTTTACAATATTCATGAACATACATATCTGAGCTATCTACATATTCAGCTCCCATTTCAGAATATAAATTATCAGAAAAAGGTTCTCGATAGGTGCTTACTCTTCCCCCTGGACGAGAACGAGCTTCAATCAAAATCACATTAAACCCAGCTTGGTCTAATTCATAAGCACAAGATAGACCAGCTAGACCCGCACCTATTACAATTATTCGTTTATCATCAGTTGAATTAGAAAAAATTGATGAAAACGGTAAAGGATAAAAAGAAAATAAAGAAGTAGTTAATCCCGCCTTCTTAATAAATGTCCTTCTTGTTAATTGGTTTTTATTTTTAATCATATATTAAAAATACAAAAATTACTTCCTTAAATAAGTGAGATTAATAAGGATAATATCGATTAGTATATTTATTTTTAAATTTATCTTAATTAATTAACAATGAGAAAACAACTACTCTTTATTGTAACATTATGCCTTCTTGGTTGTTCTGAAAAGAAAACATTGCAAAAAGTTTCTTCAATTGAAAACCCTAATTTCATTTTAATATTTATGGATGATTTAGGATATGGGGACATAATGCCATTTGGATCTATAAATTATGAAACTCCACACATAAACAAACTTGCACAAGAAGGAATGTTGTTTACTAACTTTTATTCAGTACAAGCGGTTTGTAGTGCTTCAAGAGCTGCCCTACTAACAGGATGCTATTCAAACAGAATAGGAATAAGTGGAGCTTTAATGCCATACTCAACTGTAGGGTTAAATCAAAATGAAATTACAATAGCTGAATTATTAAAAGAAAAAGGGTATGCAACATCTATATTTGGCAAATGGCATCTAGGATTCCAAGAAAAATTTCTTCCTCTAAATCATGGTTTTGATACCTTTCTAGGCTTGCCTTATTCAAATGACATGTGGCCTGTTGATTTTGATGGAAATCAAATATCTGACACATCCAATTGGAGAAAAAAGGCTTACCCACAATTACCTTTAATTGAAGATTTCAAGAAAATTGATGAAATTAGAACATTAGAAGATCAAGCTAAACTCACAACTTTATATACTGAGAAGTCTGTTGAATTTATAAACAATAATAAAGACAACCCATTCTTCTTATACGTACCCCATTCTATGCCTCATGTTCCTATAGCTGTATCAAATAAATTTAAGGGAAAAAGTTCCCAAGGTCTATACGGTGATTTAATGATGGAAATTGATTGGTCAGTTGGCGAAATAGTAAAAGCATTAAAAAAGAACAATTTAGAAGAAAACACACTTGTGATCTTCACAAGTGATAATGGACCATGGTTAAATTTTGGAAATCATGCAGGATCTACAGGAGGACTTAGAGAAGGTAAAGGAACAAGTTTTGAAGGAGGTCAAAGAGTACCAACAATAATGAAGTGGCCAAAAGTAATTTCAGCTGGAAGTATCTCAAATAAAATTGCAGCTACAATTGATGTTTTGCCTACAATTGCTAATATAGTTTCATCTAACCTTCCTAAACATAAAATAGATGGTGTTGATATATCTCCCATCCTAGAAGGAAGTATAGATTCTAATCCTAGAGATCATCTATATTATTATTATGGAAAAAATAATTTAGAAGCAGTAAGAAAAGACAACTGGAAGTTAGTATTCCCTCATGAAAGTCGCTCGTATAAAAATGTACTTCCAAAAAACGATGGCCATCCTGGGCCTTATTCTATATTTACTACAGAATATGCACTTTATAATCTTAGAAGAGATCCTGGTGAAGAATATAATGTAAAAGAACTTTATCCAGAAATTGTCAAAGAGCTTGAAAATTTAGCTGAAATAGCAAGAAATGATCTAGGAGACGATTTAAATAAACGTATAGGGAATAATATAAGAGAACCTGGTAGTATTGAATAGATTTTGATACTTTTGTTCATATGCGGTAAATTTCCACCATTTTTACGATTCGTTTTGCTGCCGCAACAGCTGCAGAGTTATCCTGAGAAAAGTTGAGTCGGATACTATCCATACAAGCTGGGTCAAATTCTGTTCCAGGCGTAACTATCACATTTGCCTGATAACGCAGTAGGTGTATAAAAGTATATAAATCTACACGTAGCGGGGGTAGTTGTGGGAAAAGATAGCTGCCAGCCTGTGGGCTTGCTGTATAGATATTAGCAGCCCTGAAAGTTTTTAGTAATTCATCTCTTATTGATTCATGTTCTCGAATACGATTTTCCATCCAGCCTAAAGGTTCCTGAAACCAAGTATCAAGAACTGCTTGATTGTATCCTGCAGCACGCAAAGAAACGATCGCTTGAAGGGATTCCATTCTTTCAATCAATTTTGGTGTGCCAAATGCAACTCCAAGGCGAAATCCGCTAAGAGATTCAGTTTTTGATGGCCCCATGATAGTAATAAGATTTTCAGGCTGAACATCACAAGAACGAAGATGAGTATAGACCTCACCACTATATAGCATTCTAGAGTACAATTGATCCACGATTACACTAACATCATGGATTGCTGCAAGATCTGCTATTTTAGTTATTGTAGTTTCTGAATAGACAAGACCTGTAGGATTATTAGGTGTTGAAAAGACTAAAACCTTTGCTCCTGCTTTAAATGCGTCTTCAATTTGATTTAGATCTGGGCTGTTTTCAGATTGAGAATTCTTGTAGTTTAGAGGAATTGGTAAAATGTCACCTCCAAAAAACTTAACAAGTTTGCGGTTGGCAAAATAGTCAGGATCAATTACGGCAACTTTTGTCCCAGCATCAACCGTTGAACCAAGTGCCAAAAATAATGCCCCTTGAGTTCCAGGAGTTATAATCAATTCGCTATTAGCTTCAATTGGACGGCCAGTAAACTTCCCAAGGCTAGCAGCCAGTCTATTTCGTATTTCAGCAGATCCTCTATACTCAGTATAAGCTTGAGATCCACCTCTATTAAAACCCTCTTTCCAAGCTTCATCAGAACTGGGCGCTGGAGGAAAGGCATCTACATCCCCGTGGGAGAAATCAATAAAAACTCCATCAAGTTTCTCTCCAAGCATAATGGTATTAAGATCTCCTAGATTTTGTCTGACTTCCTGACCAGGAGCATTATTTGTACCAATAGCTTTAAATTTTTCATCAAGTGTCATCGTCTTGTAATTTTAAAAACAATTCTTAAAATCTTTTTGCTTTGGCAATAAATCTAAATTGTTTGTGTATTTAAATATATAAAACTTTTGTTTTTATTACAATATAAAAGATTGCTAGTGACAGTTCGATATTTACTTTCATCATGCAAAAACAAGTATACTTACTCTAAACAAATAATAAATAATAATTTTATTGTATAACGTTTGCTTCTCATAAATAAAAGTGTTAAGTTTGCGTTACATTTAAAAAAAATAAAATTATGGACATAGAGAAACTATACCCAATTCTTGGAATGCTAACAGGAATCATTATACCACTTGCAGTTTTTTTCTGGCTGTATCATGAAAGTAAAAATAAGAATGAAACAATACTAGAAATATCTAAAAATTTGGATGATCCATCGAAAGTAGAGGAATTAATAAAAATTTTTGAGGATCGAAAACGAGAACCAATTGATTATCGAAGAAATGGAGTTATAACTCTTTTTGTTGGTATAGGTTTATATTTTCTTGGCTTTTTGGTGCTTGGCAGAATTTTAGAAGGAGTTGGAGCTTTGGTTGCTTTAATAGGAGTTGGACAGATAATTGCTGGATATCTATACCCAAATACAGGTAAAGAGCTTACTGATGCTGTTGAAGAGTACGAAAAGAAATAACATTGGGAAAGGACCACAAAAAACTCTTAAATAATCTAGAAGAACTTAGAAAATCAGCAGGTTTAACTCAACAAGAACTATCAGTTGCTGCTGAGGTATCAAGAAAGAGTATAAATGCTATTGAGAATGGGATATACGTTCCATCTACAGTATTAGCATTAAAGATTGCGAAAACAATTAAGTGTAAAGTTGAAGACTTATTCAAATTACCCTAAAGTGTTTTATTTTAAAGATGGTAAGGATGTTAGATTATATAAGTTGAATAATAGATTTTCTTAAGGTTCATCAATTAATTACTTAGCTGTACCATATAACCCTTACTTGGGTCAATTTTTCCTTTTAAGGATTTTAAATACAGTTCATGTAATTCTTTGGGCTCATTAAAATATTTTAGTTTTATGTCATGCTTAATTTGCATAATAAATTCTTTCAATAAGTCTTCAGCCAATAATGTGGTTTTTTTAACTCCCATTGTTCTGTATCTTTTTTCAGCATGATTTGGAGCAAAGAAAAATTTAGAATTAGGAATTGATTTAAAATTAGTTTTTGAAGACCAATCTGCTAATCCTATTAAACTGACGTATTTTAATGAGTCTGCTAAATAATCAGATAATTTTTTTAGATAATCAGAGTTCCCAGCAAAATCAACTATTATTGATTTTGATGTGTTAAGTTTTTCCTCTGCATTATCATAAGATAAAACGGTGTCATAAAATTTAATTTTTGATAAAAATTTTATGTTTTTATCCGATGTAATACCTATAATTTTTTTCTTGTCTTCTAGTTTATTTTTAGATAACAAAAATGCCAAAGATAAAGCTGTTTTAGAAGATGCGCTTGTCAGGATTATCTGATCACATTCAAAAAATTTTTCATCTTTCAAGAAAAAATAATTCAAAAACGAAGTTAAAAATAGAGGTTTTATTAAAGGATGATATTCTAATGATTCATCTGTATTTTTTGAAATTTTTAGGTAATGATTGTATACTGAAGGAAGTTTTCTTCTATGATTAGAATCATCTATAAAACCATGGGTATTTACCTTTTTTGGTATGACTTTTAAGTATTTGCTCATAGGAAAATATCCATAAAACTTTTCTCCCTCAGAAACATTTTCATTTTTAGAAGAAATAACATTTGCAAAACCCCAAACTGGGACAATACCATAAGGTTCCTCAGCTGGAAAGAAATTCCAATAACCTAACGTATCCCCAATAACTGCATATGTAATATTATTTGCAGTAAAAGCATATCTTTCAATTTCTAATATGACTTCATCGGTTTTTGAAATTGGAATGCTGTCATCTGAAAAAGTAGCTTCAAAAAGATCATACTTATTTACCAGAAAAGTTAGATTTTGTTTATTCATAAATTATTAGTCATAAAATCTAAGAAAAATATTACCTTTCACAACATTTTTCATATGTTAAATTAGGGGCTTTTTTGAAACTCCTAAGCGCCACATGAGAATTCCACCTGTTATAAACATCCATATTGAATAGGCGCCAGTCGGAAGTCCCATCTCGACGTTATTCAGTATTGTAGTAGCAATGACAAAAGCTAATGTTCCGTTTTGAATTCCACTTTCAATTGTAATTGAAATTTGACTTTTTCCTGTTATACCAAAAAATTTAGCAGTGATATATCCAAGCGCCATCGTTGACAAATTCAGAAGTAATGTTGCCAATCCAACTTCTTTCATTGCTTGGATTATTAAATCTTTGTTAGCAATCATAACGAGTAAAAAAATAATAATAAATAACACTGTGGAGGCAATTCTCATAGGCCTTTCCATACGGAGGGCAAAGCCTTCATTTCTATTGCGAATCACCATGCCTATGGAGACAGGAATTACGGTTATTGCCAAAATTTGAAGCATGGTTTGAACTACAGGAAGTTCAATAACAACAGCTGTATCTCCTGTAAAATAAGCAATGGCTTTTGATAATATGATTGGAATTGTGAAAACAGTTATTAGACTTGCCAGGGCAGTTAGAGTGACCGAAAGACCAATATTTCCTCGAGCAACTTGTGTGATAAGATTACTTGTGGGTCCACCAGGGCATACAGATAGTATCATAATGCCAATAGCCATAGAGGAGTTTAGATCAAACAAAAGGATAATTGAAAATCCAATTAAAGGAAGAAATACTAGCTGATTACATAGGCCGACAAGTACTGCCTTTGGATAAGTAAAAATTCTACCAAAATCACCAACTACAAGGGTTAGACCCATACCAAACATAATAATTGCCAAAGAAATTGGTAAAAAGATTTGTGATATAATCATTGTTGCATCCATGGTAATTAAAGCTTGTTAAGTGTATACTCTATTAAATTTTCAACAGTATTTTCTGGATTCATACTATATTCTTCTAGATTCCTATTAGCAAGTATTGCATTTAAGGAAATAGCCTTATGTCCTAAAAGCTTAGACATTGCATAAATAATTGCCGTCTCCATTTCAAGGTTTGTAGCATTATAATTATTGTACTTTATCTTCGTAATTTCACTAAGATTATTCTTATGAGAAGTACTTAATCTTATGGATCTTCCCTGTGAACTATAGAAACCGCTACATGTTATTGTAATTCCACTATTAACATCATTTGAATTAAATTTATCATATAATTCACTTGAGCAATCATAGCAATATAATTGATCTTGAATTTGATGATTTTCGTATATATGTTTTGTGAAGTTTTTGTTATCTATAGTTGATAAATCATAATTTAACATAAAACCATCAATATCGATTGCCATTTTACTTAATAAGAAAGAATCAACAGGCACATCATCTTGAATTGCACCTGAAGTACCAATTCTTATTAAATTAAGAGACTTTTTTGAATTTAAAACTTCTCCTGTTTCTAAATTTATATTAACTAAAGCATCAAGTTCATTTAAAACAATATCTATATTACCTGAACCAATTCCAGTTGAAACAACAGTGATTCTTTTTGATTTATAATAGCCTGTTACAGATTTAAATTCTCTATTCTGAGTTTTGAATTCAATCTTATCAAAATGTTTAGTGATTTTATCTACACGAAATGGGTCACCGACCAAAATGACTGTTGAAGATAAATTTTCAGATTTGAGTTTTAAATGATATACTGAACCATCTTTGTTTAGTATTAATTCTGATCTATCCATTATTTCTTTAGTAGACCTAATTCTACTAATCTTTCATTTAAGAACTCTCCAGCGGTAATATCATCAAATGATTTAGGATATTCTTCACAAATACAAGATTCTAAAACATTTAACTTCATTTCACTTACTGGATGCATGAAAAACGGAATAGAATATCTAGATTTTTTTAGCAATTCCCTATCTGGATTTACAACTCTATGAACTGTGGATTTTAATAGATTATTAGTATGTCTAGATAACATATCTCCAATATTTATCATTAACTCATCTTTACTAGCCATTGCATCAATCCACTCGCCATTTGAGTGTTGAACTTGCAATCCCTTACCATGTGCTCCCATAAGTAAAGTAATAAGATTTATATCTCCATGAGCAGAAGCACGAACAGCCTCTTTAGGATTATCTAAAATAGGAGGGTAGTGGATGGGTCTTAATATTGAGTTTCCATTCTTAATATATTGATCAAAGTAATTTTCCTCAATATTTAAATACAATGCTAAAGCTCTAAGAATATATTTTGCTGTTTTTTCTAAAGTGGAGTATACTTCCTTACCAACTTTATTAAATTCAGGTAATTCATCAACATGGATATTAGGAAAATAATTGTATTTATCTTTCTCTTCTTTTTCAATATATTGACCAAAATGCCAGTATTCTTTTAGATCACCATGTTTACTTCCTTTAGCACTCTCCTTACCAAAAGAAACATATCCTCTTTGACCTGAATATTGTGGGAATTCATATTTAGTTTTTACTTCATATGGAAGATCAAAAAATAATTTAATTTGCTTGTAAAGTCTTTCAACAAGCTCATCAGACAAAAGATGGCCTTTAACTGCACAAAATCCTATCTCTTGAAAATTTTTACCTATTGATTGAACAAATTCTTTCTTACGATGAGGGTCTTCACTTAAAAAATCTCTAAGATCTAGTGATGGTATCTTGTTCATAAAAATGTTTTATTAGTGTTTGGCAAATATACAAAATGTTGATAAAGATAATGTTGTCTGTGGGCTTCTGGTATCGGAAAATAATACGTTACTTATTAAACAAGTAAGTAAAGTAGTTCTGATTAATTACTTGAGTGAAGCTCATAATACTTTACGAAGGCTACTTCACCTAAAATATCTACATCCCAAATAACAAAATTCATTGCACCATTGCTTACATCATCTATAAAATAAAATCTAATTGTAACTCCAGACCTTTTCCAACTCCCATTTAGTGGAGAAGATAAAAATGTACCATCGTGTAAAATTGTTCTAGCTTGACCAGAAAGAGTCCCGCTTGTTTTAGATGAATTACCAGATGATAATTTAATTGAAGCAAATACTCTTCCATATCCAGCTATATCGCCTTGGAAATTCATTTTAGAATAACCATCTCCAGGAGTTATTGATTCAATATTAAGCCTACCTCCACCCTGTGGATTGGATAGATCTTGTGAATAACTAATAAAAGTAGATAGTGCTATAAGTGTTAGTGTAAAAAATAATTTTTTCATATTTCTAATTTAAAATATTAACTGTTAACTAAATATTATTAATAGCTTCTTAATGTACCCCCTTTTAAAATTGGCATTCTGAATCCAAAACTAACATAGTTTGGAGAATTAAGTTCATTAAACTTCTCAAATGATGACCTTCCAATTTTTTTGTCTAAAAACACAGCAGCTCCATTATCCCACTCATATCCTAGTCTAAGATTTGTAATATTAAAACCAAATCTTGTTTTATTATTATCAGTTCCACCTTCAAGAATATTAGATCTTATCTCAGCAAAAGGAGAGTTGTAGTCCCAACCATTAATATAATATCTAAAGCTATGATTTATTCTAGCAGTCATATCAAGTTCTTTTCCACCTCTTGCATTTATTTTTTTTCGATATTTTATTCCAATGTCAAGTCCAGTTGAAAAACTCTCATCAATTCCAATGGATTGACCTACAGACATATCTACAAAATGAACTCCAACATTACCTTCTGTAATTTTAAATCGATCTTCATCTTCAATTGGAAAATCCATTTCTAAATCTCCTAAAAGAGGTGCATAGGTAAGCCAACTTGCACAAGATGCTAAGCAAGAAATAATGAATAATGTTAAAAATTTTTTTATCATAATCTGCTTTGAATTTCATCTATTAATCCTTGATACCTTCTAATTATTCTTTG
>PBYT01000029.1 GCA_002729755.1 Flavobacteriaceae bacterium | reverse complement strand
CATCGCAGTCGTTTGCGCGGATTCAACAAGTACGCGGTAGAGAGTAACCCAGCTCAGTCGCCTGCGTCCCAGTGCAAACACAAATGCACCGATTGCCAACAGGAATCTATTCTTCCGGAGCATCGGGCTGAGCTTCCGGAGACGCATGTCTGAATGCGTCAAGAGTCATGCAGTGATCCCAGATGGACTTAATTAATGGATATCCGGAAAAATCACAATTGAAGCGCAGACCGTTATAAACCTGCGGGATCAGACATACATCCACCAGGCTCAGGGATTCTCCAAAACAAAATTGACCTTCACTGCCGTAAATTTTCAGTGTTTTTTCCAGCGACCTAAAACCCTCCGCAATCCAGTGCTGATACCAAGAAGTTTTTTTTTCTTCATTCAAACCCAATTCATTTTCCAAATACTTGAGAACTCGCAAATTATTTAAGGGGTGCATCTCCATCGCAATTTGGTGAGCCATCCCGCGGACCCGTGCTCGTTGCGCTGTACCGGACGGCAAAAGTGGAGGTTCTGGATGCAGTTCCTCAAGATACTCAATGATGGCAAGTGATTGAGCAAAAAATTGGCCGCTTGACTCCAGCATCGGAACCAATCCCTGCGGGTTGTGTTGACTAAAGGATTCTTTTTTTTGTTCCCCGAATTGCAAGTTAACTGGAACAGATTCCCAATTCAGGGATTTGAGTTCCAAGGCAATACGAACGCGGTAAGCCGCAGATGAGCGATAATAACCGTATAACTTTAGCATGTTTTACTTCTCGATGGCCTAACTGTTTTAGTTACGATATGGCTGCACTTGCTGCTTGATTTCGCCGAAAACAGGCTGCCCTTTTGAGTCCAGTATTTCAATGCTAACTCAGTCACCATATTTCACAAATTCGGTACTTTGCAGACCATCGGCAATGATTTCCAGCATTCTGACCTCTTCAGTAACAAACACATAGCGGTTCATGGTTTTATTCACTACTACGAAACGTCCGTCACGTCCGCTTTTCAGGGATGCAAGTTTCATAATTATTTTTCCTGCTTGTTTTGTTCAGTTGAACCGAATGAACCGTCGTGTAGCCATGCGGCATGTTTTGGCGCTGTTTTGGTTTGACTCCACTCAGCGATCATCTCCGGAGCAACTTTGTGCAATTCCTCCAGCATTCCGGATTTTGCAGTATTTGTCGCCAATTCCAAGCGATGACCGTTTGGATCAAAGAAATAAATTGATTTAAAAATTGTGTGGTCCACCGGTCCTAGTACGTCCAAACCTTCCGCTTCTAAACGGGATTTTGCAGCTAACAAATCGTCCATATTTTCGACTTCAAAAGCAATATGCTGTACCCATTCCGGAGTGTTTGGGTCTTTCTGCATTGGCGGAGAGTTTGGTACTTCGAAAAACGCCAGCACATTCCTGTTGCCGGCATCCATGAAAACGTGCATATAAGGATCGGGTTCTTTTGTAGAAGGCACTTGGTTTTCCGCGATCGCTAACTGAAAATCCATCCCCAAGACTCTCTGATAAAACTCCACCGTTTCCCTTGCATCATTGCAGCGGTATGCCACGTGGTGTATGCGTTTAATATTCATTTTATCTCCTTAGTTTTTTTCGTTTTCAATCACACCGCGTTCCATTTGGTCGCGCTCTATGGATTCAAATAGAGCTTTAAAATTACCTTCACCAAAGCCTTCGTCTTTCTTGCGCTGGATGAATTCAAAAAAGACGGGTCCAATCATGTTTTCAGAAAAAATTTGTAATAACAAACGGGGTGTGCCGTTTCCGGTTGAACCATCCAATAAAATTCCACGCGGTAGTAATTCATCCAGAGGTTCTCCATGGCCGGGCAAGCGCTGTTCCAGCATTTTGTAATAAGTCTCCGGCGGAGCTTTCATAAATTTTATTCCCCGGGCTTTGAGCTTGTCCCAACTGGAAATAATATCATCTGTTTCCAGCGCAATATGTTGAATTCCCTCGCCGTTATAGGCCATCAAATACTCTTCAATTTGCCCTGTTACTTGAGAGGCTTCCTCGTTCAGTGGAATGCGTATGCGTCCATCAGGAGCAGTCATTGCCTTTGAAAACAGTCCCGTACTCTTACCTTTAATATCAAAATAGCGTATCTGACGAAAATTAAAAAGATGTTCATAATAATTGGCCCAGTAATTCAAACGGCCCTTGTAAACATTGTGGGTCAGATGATCAATGCTTTTTAATTCACAACCTTGCGGATGCAGGTCTGCGCCATCCAAAAAAGTGAAGTCGATGTCATAAATTGAAGAACCATCTTTATAACGGTCGATCAAATACAAAGGTGCACCGCCGATCCCTTTTATGGCAGGCAGACGCAGTTCCATCGGGCCAACCGGAATCTCAATCGGTTGTGCTCCCAACTCAAGGGCGCGGGCATACGCAGCTTGAGAATTTTTTACACGAAAAGCCATTCCGCAAGCCGACGGACCATGTTCTTCCGCAAAAAAATATGCTGGGCTATTTTTCTCATAATTGATAATGAAATTGATTTCGCCCTGGCGATAGAGCTTCACATCTTTTGATTTATGATTAGCCACATGTGAAAATCCCAATAAATCAAACACCGACTCCAATAAACCGCCTTCCGGAGAAGCAAACTCCACAAATTCAAAACCGTCCAGGCCCATCGGATTTTTAAATAAATCTCCCATTCCTACTCCTCTTTGTTTACACTATGAACAAATTCAATTATTTGTTAAAATAGTTGCGGTTGCAACAAACTAGTTGCAATTACAACCAATATGCCGCTCCAGGCAGTAAAGCACAAGATGGTTTAATTAACTGTATTTGCTCAAGCAATACATCAAATTCATCGGTATCGGTTGAGGTCGAAAGTATATATCTATCAGCTCTAATCAAAGCAGCTCCTATTTGTAACTGATTAAGCACATCTGCAATCTGTGGTTCTGAATCAGAACACACAACACACATGCCCGCCGATTGAAACTTATCCAAAGCAGAGGACTGTTCGTCGGAAAGGATTTCCGCCCATTCAGAATTAATCAATAAAACCGGCGCATAGCCGCAATGATCGTCTAGCAAGGTCGGCTGGTCACTAACATGAGTCAATGTTGGTTGCGGGCATATGGTCCCTACCTGACTATTTTCCTGAACAGTGAGACCCTTACCCAACTTGGGCACAATGCTCTTCATTTTCCCATCCGGAGAATTCAATTTTTCAAACAGATCCTGCTCACTATTGCTGTTGATTAATAGGCCCAAGTTAATCGCTGTGGTTATATAACTACGCACGTGATCGATGCGCTCCTGTTCATAGCTATCCAGTATCTGAGGATCAGGATTACGGGTCAGACTCAATGCCAACTTCCAGGCAAGATTGGCTACGTCCCGAATACCCGCGCACATACCTTGTCCCATAAAGGGAGGAGTTTGATGGGCGGTGTCTCCTGCAATAAATAATCGATTCTTCCGCCACTTTAACGCCAAGGTCGAATGAAACTCATACACTGCATACCTTTCAAGCTGCGCTTCTTCCTGATTCAGCCAAGGTCTTAACCGATCCCAAACAAGAGCATCGTTTACTGGCTGGTGCCTTTCATTATCAGTGAGTGCAAATTCCCAACGTCGACGCAAGCCTGGGCCTCTAGCACAGGTGACAGGGTTTTCAGGATGGCAATACTGTATCGTGTAATCACTCAGCTCAGGTTTTTTTTCATGCAACATAACATCTACAACAAGCCAAGGCTGATTATAGCCAAAGTCTTCAATGGTATCTTCTGGTAGCTCACAAATTAGCTTACGGATTAAAGAACGGGCCCCCTCACAACCGACCACAAACTTGCCCGAAACCGAGTAATGTTCTCTGCTCTCTAAATCCTCATAAAGAACCTCAACCGATTCTTCATGCTCAAGAATCTCCTGAGCTTCACAACCTCTTCGAATTTCTACCGATGTGAATCTATTGAGATTTTCATGTAACTCATACTCTAGCTCAGGTTGATGGAAACGATAGCTGGGGTACCAGGCATGCTCACAAATTTCCTGGGGCCTGGGCCAATCGAGCAATAGCATTCCGGTGTCCTTATTTACAAAGCGCATTCCAGCATTAACACGCAATCGTTTGACTAACTGTTCGGCTATTCCGATGGTTTGAAAAACTCGCATGACTTCGCCGTCGAAATGCACTGCTCGGGGTAAAGTGCAGCTTTGTTTTTCTCTATCCATTAGCAAAGTCGAAACTCCAGCAAGTCCCAATAGGTTCGCCAGTGTCGCCCCAGTTGGCCCAAAACCTATTATGACTACATCGAAATGCCCGCGCATTATATTAGTGTGGTGATTTTGAATACAGTGAGGGTGTTCACTCAGGTTGGTTCACTTTGATCCCAACTTACAATAAAGCCACGGACAATCAATTAGATTGGGTGAACGCACTCCACGCGATGCAGCGTCCATGCGCATATCACGCATAACAGCGCGTTGATCGTCCGGCAAATAAAGTCGTTCATGTCCCCAAAAACTGGGGCCATCAAACGTTTCATGAGGTTCCCAGGTTGCAGGATCAATTAAGCGTCCACCCCAACCATTTTCAACAAAAAATCCGGAGGGCGTGTGGGCGTAAAACGAAGTCATATAATCGTTCGTGTGTCGCCCCAAGGTATAAGCAATTCGCCCTTCTTCAAGCTGCGCGATATCATAGCCTTGACCCACATCGTCGAGGTTTTTATACTCAACCATAAAATGATGAAACCCCGATTTTTCAGTCCCCAAAATAGCAAGACTATGATGCCTTTCGTTTACGTGGAAAAAATACATGGGATAGGGGCTTAAACCAAAATCGCTAACTTGGAAAAGTAAAAGGTCTCGATAAAAACCCAGCATTTTATCTACGTCTTTTACATTTAGCACACAGTGTCCCATCCCAAGTACTCCTGTATTAAAACCTGAAATCGATCGTCCCGGTTCAAATGGGTCTGTCGTCAACATGGGTTTGTAAAACAATTCTACTCGATTACCATCAGGGTCATAAAAGTAGATGAGTTCGCTAACGAAACGGCGATCTAACAATTCAGCATTCCCATATTCAACTACTACACTCTCTGCCTCCAAACGGGTGGCATATTGCTCTAAATCACTTTTTTCAGCTACCTCCCAACCAATGAAAGACAGGGTATCGCCTGTTTCATCGGAAACAATCAGTCGTTGCTTTCGATCGTCCATGCGAAACGCGAGCGTTTTTCCAGCACGATCTACTTGCTGCATCCCTAATAAATTTGAAGCGAAATCCGACCAATCATCAATCTGACCCGAACGAATGCCAAGATAACCTAATGCGCTAATTGCCATAACATGATCCCTTTAGAGTTTGTTTCAATAACAAATTCGTAGAAGTTAGCCAGCCTTTGTTATGGTTTGTTCAATGGAGCCAAAAATTGATTTTCCGTTAGTATCCAAGATTTCGATTTTTACACTATCGCCAAGCTGTAAAAATGGAGTTGATGGGCTGCCCGTTTTAATCGTTTCGATAGTTCGTTTTTCCGCCAAGCAGCTGAACCCCAGAGTTTCATCAGAATTGGAAATCGTTCCAGAACCAATAATTGAACCTGCCTTCAAAGGGCGGGTCGTGGCAGCATGCGCGACCAATTTGGCAAAGTTAAACTGCATCTCGACCCCGCAATTCGGATTTCCAAACCACTCGTCGTTTATCCAGGTGCGCATAGGCAGGTGTACTTTAAAATTTTGCCATTGATCTCCCAATTCATCCAGAGTTGCAAATACGGGTGCGAATGCTGTTGGAGGTTTTCCATGCACGAAACCAAATCCTTTTTTTAACTCTGGTGGGATTATCGCCCTTAAAGAAACATCATTGATAATACTAATTAAAATGATTGCCTCCCCCGCTTCTTCAACAGAAGCGTTCATACGCAAATCGTTAGTGACCACCACCACCTCTGCCTCCAAATCTACACCCTGTTCAAAATCAACCACTTCAATATCATCACGTGACCCAAGCATAGTATCTGAACCGCCTTGGTACATTAAAGGATCTTCTAGAAACTCCTCTGGCATTTCAACTCCACGCGACTTACGTACCAATTGTACATGATTCAAAAATGCGGATCCATCCAACCATTGATAGGCGCGAGGAAGTGGGGCCATGAGCTCCTCAATTTTTAATTTGTTTGATTGTAATTTACCTGCTTCTAAATCATTGAAAAGTTGCAGGAGCATGTTACTTGAATTCGCCCAATCGTCCAATGAACTTTGCATGGTGGGGATATCAGCTGGGGCTGAAACATACTCGGTCAAAGAATGGTTCACCACGATTAACCGGCCGTCTCTAGTTCCATTATTTAAGGTAGCTAACTTCATAATATATCATCTTATTTTTTACTGTTTTCTTGAAAATTCCTGTTTAAATAACCTTGCCATAAATTCCAGCTCGGGATCGCAAATATTACTGCTTAGCAGTAGCCTGTCATTATCACCGCCGGAAATCAAGCATAAACATCCACTGCGCCAGTTTAAGTCGACATAGGAGCCGAGAGAGTCTGCCACATTCGACATCTTATCCCTTGCTGATGCAGGCATTGCAAAATGTGTTGATCAAATGTGCGCCCCTCAAATTCCAAACCCAGCGTTTTCCGACAAAAACTGCGAGCGCCGTCCGCGGCAATCAGCCAATCACAATCGAGTTGATAAGTACCATCCGGAGTGCCTACAGTGAGATGTACCCCGTTTTCTCCGTAATTAATCCCCTGCAGTTCACTGCACCAGCGTAGATCAATGAATTCCTGCAGTTCCTGCGCACGTTCTATTGCGTAAAGTTCAATGTAATACTGCTGGAGGTTAATAAACGCCGGAAATTGATGACCGTCTTCCGAAAGCAGGTCAAACTCATATACCTCGTCTTCACCGAAAAACACTTTGCTTTTTTCCACGTCGCTCCTTTCTCCAGTAAACGTCCGCCCAGCCCAATGCGTTCGCAAACCTCAAGAGTACGTTTGGCAAAGCAGATCGCACGTGAACCAACGCTGATTGTGTCCAGTGCTTCCAGTAAAACTACCGAAACCTGCTTGAAAGCAGGGTCAATGGTCAAATCCAACCCAACCGGACCTGCTCCTATAATCACTACAGGATGCCGAACCGGATCTGCAGTATCCTGATCAGGACTGCGTCGATACTCGAATTTTGGATATTCGTAGGGCATAAGTTAACACAGCTTGACAAATGTATATGAGAGTTTTTTTATTAATTTGAAGGAAGTCCGTGTTTTTTTAAAAAACGCGTCCTGCTTAAGGCATATAAGAAGGTAGAAGAAGTACAAGCGCAGGCACAAAAACCAGCAAAGCCAAACGAATTATATCCGCGATTAAAAATGGAATGATACCTTTAAAGATGGTGCCTGTAGGAACTTCAGGCAGAACGGAGCGGAT
>PBYT01000028.1 GCA_002729755.1 Flavobacteriaceae bacterium | reverse complement strand
ATCATATTTTGAATTAAACATTGTCTATTGTTTCACGTGAAACATCATTGATAAAACTGTTTTCCATTTTTCTCATTTTAGATTTTTCTGATGTGCTTTTGTCGGAATAGCCCATACAATGAAAGAGGGCGTGGGAGATTAACCTAACAGCTTCATTTTCAGGATCTTGCCTTAAGGTTTTGGCGTTTTCATTCATCATTTCTAATGAAATATAAACCTCTGCTTTAATTTTTTTTTCATTTGAATAGTCAAAAGTGATAACGTCTGTGTCGTTATCATGATTTAAATAGCTCTTGTTAATTTTAAACATAGAGGGCTTGTCTATAAAATTATATTGTATTTCAGATATACTAAACCCTTCCATTTCTGCATATTTTTTTAGAAAGTGAATGATTTTTTCTTTTCCAAAAGAAAAAAAAGGCTCAGATATAAAATCTATTTTACACATAGTTATTCACAAATATAGCTCAAATCATAAGGAATATTTTAATTAGGAACAATATGGTGTTATATTTGAATTATGAAAGAAAGAGCAAGGTTTGCACCAAGCCCGACAGGTCCGCTTCATATAGGTGGGGTTAGGACAGCTCTTTTTAACTATTTAATTGCAAAAAAAAATGGCGGTGATTTTGTTCTTAGAATTGAAGACACTGATAGCCAAAGAACAGTTCCTGGAGCAGAAGAACATATTATTAAAAGCTTGGAGTGGCTCGGCTTAATTCCTGACGAGAAACCTTACAAACAAAGTGAGCGAAAAGAAATTTATTTAAATCACGCCAAGATATTAATTGAAAAAGGTTTCGCTTACTATTCCTTTGACACTCTTGAGGACTTAAGCGTGATGAAGAAAAAGCACGGAAATGATTTTAAGTATAGGCACGACAACAACATTGGTTTAAAAAACACGTTCACATTAGCCAAAGAAGAGACTGAATCATTAATTAACAATGGAGACTTTGTCGTGCGAATGGTTGCCCCAAAAAATGAAACAATTTTAGTAAACGATCAAATAAGAGGAGAGTTGTCTTTTAACTCTAATGAGCTTGAAGATAAGGTGATTTTAAAATCTGACGGTATGCCAACCTATCACCTAGCGAACGTTGTTGATGATAAAGACATGAAAATAACTTCTGTGGTTAGGGGAGAAGAATGGTTGTCATCTCTGCCTTTTCATGTTTTATTATATCGTTATTTTGACTGGGCTCCTCCAAGGTTTTTTCATCTTCCCTTAATCCTAAAAACGACAGGAAAAGGAAAGCTTTCAAAAAGAGACGCTGAAGAACAAGGCTTTCCTGTTTTTGCGCTTGAGTGGGGCGGCTCTGTTGGTTTTAAAGAATACGGGTTTTTACCAGAGGGCCTTATAAACTATCTTGCTCTTTTAGGGTGGAGCAACGAAAGTGATAAAGAAAAGTACTCTCTTGAGGAACTGGTGTCTGTTTTTGATGGTGCTGGAATTCGAAAATCTGGCGCGCGGTTTGACATAAAAAAAGCAACATGGATAAACCACCTTCATATAAAAGAGGGCTCAACAAAAAAAATTATTGAAGCGTCTGGAAAAAAATTTGACGAGTTAGTTTCTCTTTTTGGTGAAGAGAAGTCTAACCAGGTAATCTCTTTAGTAAAAGAGCGACTAAACCTCATTGTTGACCTTCAAAAAGAGGTGGGGGTTTTTCTCAACTCTCCGTCAAGTTATGACCTTAAAGTTTTGAACAAACTTAATAAAGAGGAGGCTTTGATTGTGTTAAATTTTTGTATATTAGAGGTGCGTGTTTCAAAAGATAGCGCAGCAATTAAAGAGGGTCTGTTCCGAGAGTCCACAAAAAACAAAATTAGTTTTGGGCAGACAATGAAAACATTAAGGCTAGCTATTGTTGGGGCTTTAAAAGGTCCTGATCTTTTTAAAATAGTTGAGATTATTGGAACTGGCGAAACCCTTAAAAGAATAAATAAATTAACTAAAACACTTAAGCAATGAATTTTTTTACCACCCCAATACTTCTGTTTTTTTTTCTTCTACTTCTCTTTTCAGCAGTCTTTATTGTGAAGCAACAGTCTGCGGCAATTATAGAAAGGTTTGGAAAATTCAAATCTGTTAGAGGGCCGGGAATTCAAATCAAAATCCCTTTTGTAGACAGAATCTCCGGAAGACTAAGTTTAAAGATTTTACAACTAGATGTTGTTGTTGAAACAAAGACAAGTGATGATGTTTTTGTAAAACTTAAGGTGTCTGTTCAATATAAAGTTGTAGAAGAAAAAGTTTTTGACGCGTTTTATAAGCTTGATTATCCCCAAGATCAAATTACATCCTACGTATTTGACTTAATTCGTTCCCAGGTCCCTAAAATGAAACTAGATGACGTGTTTTCTAAACAAGACGACATTGCTGTTGCTGTTAAAGAGGCGCTTGGAGCGGCAATGCAAGAATACGGATACTTCATAGTTAAGGCTCTTGTGACAGATATAGAGCCTGACGCAGAGGTGAAAATAGCAATGAACAGAATTAATGCTGCTGACAGAGAAAAAACTGCAGCACAATACGAAGGTGATGCGGCAAGGATTTTAATTGTTGAAAAAGCAAAAGCAGAGGCAGAAAGCAAAAGGCTTCAAGGACGGGGTATCGCTGACCAAAGAAGAGAGATAGCTAAGGGTATTGAGGACTCTGTTGGCACTCTTAGCGGGGTTGGAATAAACTCACAAGAAGCGTCTGCTCTTATTGTTGTTACCCAACACTATGATACCCTTCAGTCTATTGGAGGTGAGACAAATTCTAACCTAATCCTTCTTCCCAATTCTCCTCAGGCAGGAAGCACAATGCTAAATGATATGGTTGCTGCTTTCAGCGCAAGCAGCCAAATTGGAGAGGCTCTNAAAAAGGAAAGNGCTGAAAACTTTGGTAATCAAGGCGGTTTGCCCGGCTCTTCGAAAGGCCCNAGCCCCAAGAGTATTGTTAAGGAAGAGGATGAAGAGGATGAATAAGACAATTCTTCTTTATTAAGATAGGGGTTTATTTTTTCCAACCATCTCTTAGCCCTACTGTTTTGTTAAACTCTAGGGTTTTTTTGTTTGCAGTTCTAACAAAATAACCTGTTCGTTGAAACTGAAACTTTTCTCCTTCTTTAGCCTTTTGAAGGNGGGGCTCTACTTTTGCTTCAAAAACGTGTAGAGAGTCTTCGTTTATGTCAGCTAATATATCTTTTTCTTTTCCTGGTTCTGAAACTTTAAAAAGCCTGTCATAGATATTTATTTTCGCATCAACAGAATATGTGGCAGACACCCAGTGAATTGTTCCCTTGACCTTTCTGTTGCTTTCTGGCGTGTTCGATCCGCTTTTGCTTTTTTTATCATATTCACAAAAAACCTCAACAACCTCTCCTTTGTCGTCTTTTAGGACTTCTGTTGCTTTTATAATATATGCATTTTTCAACCTAACCTCACCTCCAGTTTTAAGTCTAAAAAAATTATCATCAGCAGCTTCCTTAAAATCCTCTCTCTCTATGTAAATCGTTTTAGAGAACTTTATTTTTCTAGCACCTATTTCTTTTTTTTGTGGGTTAATTTCAAATTTTATCTCCTCAAAGGTTTTGTCCTCATAGTTTGTAATCGTAAGCTTTAAAGGGTTAATAATCGCCATTGCCCTTGGCGCAACCTCATTTAAGTGTGCTCTTGCACAAAACTCTAACAAAGAAACATCAATTACGCTCTCTCTTTTTGATACACCTACAGTAAGGGCGAACATCTTAAGCGATTCTGGCGTGTACCCTCTGTTTCTAAGGCCCGAAATTGTCGGCATTCTAGGATCGTCCCATCCGTCGACCAGGTTCTCTTCAACCAGCCTTGCTAAGTTTCTCTTGCTTGTTATGGTGTAGGAAAGGTTTAGCCTAGAAAATTCTCTTTGTTTTGGCCTAACCCCCTTTAAGGGGCCTATAGAGTCAAGAAACCAGTCGTATAATTCTCTGTGGGGCTCAAACTCAAGGGTGCATAGGGAGTGTGACACCTGCTCTATATAATCCGACTCTCCATGTGTCCAGTCATACATTGGATAGATTTTCCAGGCATTTCCTGTTCTGTGGTGATTTGAGATTATAGACCTATAAATAACAGGGTCCCTCATAAGCATGTTTGGTGATGACATATTTATTTTTGCCCTTAACACGTGCTCTCCCGGTTTTGTTTTTCCCTCAAACATGTCTTTAAAAATCTTCAAGCTCTCTTCTTTTGGTCTTTCTCTAAAAAGACTTGGCGTTCCCTCTTTTGTGGGTGTTCCTTTTTGACTTGCAATTTCTTGTGAGGACTGGGAGTCTATGTACGCTAGGTTTTTTTCTATTAAAGATACAGCCCAATCATGAAGTTTTTTAAAATAGTCGGAGGCATAACATTCTTGATCCCATTTAAATCCAAGCCATTTTATGTCGCTTTTTATGGCGTCTACGTATTCTTTTGCTTCCATTTCAGGATTTGTGTCGTCAAACCTAAGGTTAACTGGCGCTTTATATTTTTCTCCAAGATTAAAGTTTAAACAGATTGCTTTAAGGTGGCCTATATGAAGGTGGCCGTTTGGTTCTGGGGGGAACCTAAACCTTAAGTCGCTCTCGTTGAACCCCCTGGTTAAATCACCGTCTATTATTTGTTCTATAAAGTTTGGGCCTTTCTTTTTCACAAAACAAAGATATTGAAAAGCTTTTTATAGAAAACGGGTTTGCTTTTATATCTTTGAAAAAAATGGGAAAAATATATTTAAACAGGGCACGTTTTTACGCCTATCATGGTTGCATGGAAGAGGAGGGTGTTGTTGGGGGGCATTATGTTGTTGACGTTGTTGTTGAGTTTGATCTGTCGCTAGTAGAAAAAAGCCACGCGCTCAAAGACACTGTAGACTACGTTGAGGTTTTTAACTGTGTTAAAAAAGAGATGAAAAAGCCGGCGAAACTTCTTGAAACGCTTTTAGAAAGAACAGCTTCTTCTTTAAAAAAAATTCACCCAAGCATAACAAGTGTTGATGTTAAAATAGAAAAAACAAACCCTCCTGTTGGGGGGGATGTTGGTTCTGTGGCGATAAGTAAAAAAGTTTAATTTTTTTGTCTTATTTTTGTTAATTAATAGTGGCATTGTGGCCGAGTGGTTAGGCGGAGCTCTGCAAAAGCTTTTACAGCGGTTCGAATCCGCTCGATGCCTCAAAAAACAACTTGAAAGTTAAGTTGTTTTTTTACCAAATCTGCTCCTTGGAGAACAACGGAGACCTCGTCTCCAAGTTGATATGTTTTTCCCGCCCTTTCTCCTTGGAACATGTGGTTCTTTAAATCATATGTGTAGTAGTCCCCCGGAAGGTCTTTTGCTTTTACAAGCCCTTCACATTTGTTTTCAACAACCTCCACAAAAACCCCCCTTTGTATAACCCCCGATATTACGGCTTCGTATCTTTTTCCTATTTTATCCTGCATGTATTTGACCTGGGTTAGCTTGATTGAGTCTCGTTCTGCTTTTGTTGCGTGAATTTCTTTTTCTGTTGAGTGCCGTGCAAGCTCCTCCAGGTCTTCTTCGTTTTTGATTTTTGTTTTATTTAGACTCGCCTCTAAAACCCTGTGAACGAGGATGTCGGGGTATCTTCTTATGGGCGAGGTAAAATGAGCATAGTGAGAAAAGGAAAGGCCATAGTGCCCTATGTTTTTTGTTGTATACTCTGCTTTGCTCATGCTTCTAATCGTTAGGGTGTCTATTAGGTTTTGTTCTTTTTTTCCGCTAACAGCTAAAAGCAATCCGTTTAGCTCTTTTGCTATGTTGCCTTTTGCCAGATTAAGGGTGTGTCCAAATCTTTCTACCGTTCTCTTAAGGTTTTTAAGCTTTTCTTGATCCGGTTTATCATGAACCCTGTAAACAAATTTTGGTTTTTTTTCAAACTTTTCAACTCTTTCTGCAACTCTTTTGTTTGCAAGAAGCATAAGCTCTTCAATTAGCTTGTTAGCGTTTTCTGCTTTTTTAAAGCTAATTTCTATTGGGTGTTTGTTTTTGTCTAACTCAAATTTAATTTCTGTTTTATCAAAAATTATCGCCCCTGTGCTTATTCTTTTTTTTCTGATGTTTTGTGCTATTTCGTTTGTTACCGAAAGGGCCTTTGTTAGGTTTTCTTCCACTTTTTTTTCTATGTTGTCTAAAGAAACCTCTTTTGGTATTTTCGTTGACCCGCTGTCAATAAGGTGTTTTGCCTCTTGATATGAGAGTCTTTCGTTTGATTTTATAATGGTTTTTCCAAACCACTCTTCTTTAATCTCACCCTTTTTGTTAACCTTGAAAATTGCAGAAAAAGTTAGCTTGTCTTCATTTGGCCTCAAAGAACAAAGGTTGTTTGAAAGCGTTTCGGGAAGCATCGGTATAACCCTGTCTACCAGATAAACCGACGTTGCTCTGCTTTTTGCCTCCCTATCTAGCTCTGTGTCTTCTTTAACAAAATACGAAACATCTGCTATGTGGACCCCCACCTCGAAAAGATTGTCGTTTAGTTCGGAAAAAGAAATAGCGTCGTCAAAATCCTTTGCGTCATCTGGATCAATTGTAAAGGTTAGGGTGTTCCTCATGTCTTTTCTTTTTTCAACCTCTCCCTCATTGTTTTCTATACTTTTCATTTCTGCTTCTTTTTCTGCTTTTTTTGAAAAGTCAACAGAAAGACCGTGCTCGTATAGTATTGAATACGCCTCTACCTCTTCTTTTTTTTCTCCAAGCGTTTTTAATATTCTTCCCTCTGGTGAATCGTTTTTTTCATCCCATTTTTTTATTTCAACAACTACGGTTTCCCCTGTTTTATAATTGCCCATTCCTTCCTTTTTAATAAAAAAATCTGTGTACATTCTTGCGTTTCTTGTGTTTACAAATCCGTACCCTTCTTTTCTTTCAAAAACTCCTATAAATTTTTCTCTTTTTCTCTTTTTTATTTGCAAAACCTCACCCTCTAGTTTTCCTTTATTTCTTCTTTGGCCAACCAAAACTACCACGCTGTCACCATTAAAAGCTTTGTTTAGCCCTCTTGGCTCAACCAATATGTCTTCTTCAATTTGGTCGCTTACCACGTACCCTCTTCCTGAAGCGGTTATCTCTAAAACCCCTTCTACCCGGTTGTTGTGGTTATTGCTTAGTGAATATTTTCCTCTTTCTAGGGAGAGAAGTCTCTTCTTTTTTGTCATTTTAGAAATAGTTTTTCTTATCTCGTTTCGTCTTTTCGTGTCGCTTACTTTTAGTGTTGCGGAGATCTGTTTATAGTTAAATTCTTTGTTTGGGTTTTCAAGAAAAACCTTTTCTATTTTTCTTTCAAGATCAGTCGGGTGGTTCCTTTTTTTAGACATCGTTGTTTGTTGTTCAAAGATAGTTTTAAAACCCCCTCCATGTATTTTTTACATATAAACATTTAAACATATACAATAAAAGGTTTTTAATAAATATATATATTATTATTATGTACAGTTAATATCTTGAAAACAAAAAACAAAAAACAACATTTAAACAAAAAAAACATCCTACCAACAAACTATTAACAACCCAAAGACTTAAAAAAGAAGAGAATAAACAAGAAGTTAAACCCTGTTAATAAAAAAAAAGAAGAGGGAGAGTTAATAAAAAAAAACAAAAAAAGGTTAATAAGGTTGGGAGAAAAAAGAAAAAAAAGGGGATAAAAAAAAGGAAGGAAAAAAAAAGAAAAATATTAAACAACTATTAACAACTTATAAATAATAAACAGATATTTGTTAACTTAAAACAAAAAAGAATGCTAATATCTTTAGGGAACGACCACGCTGGTGTGGAGGTAAAAAAAAACATAGAAAAATATCTAAACGAAAAGGGCATAAAAACCATAAACAGAGGCTATGACGGAGAGGAAAGCGTGGACTACCCAGACTACATTCACAAGGTTGCCGAAGATGTTGATGAAAAAAAGGCAGAAGTAGGAATTATTGTTTGCGGATCAGGAAACGGAGCAGCAATGACAGCAAACAAGCACCAGGGGGTAAGAGCGGCAATTTGCTGGAATAAAGAAACAGCAGCCCTTGCAAAACAACACAACAACGCAAACATAATTAGCATTCCGTCTAGGTTTTTAGAAAAAGAAGAGGTTGAGGAAATAATTAAATCGTTTTTAGAGGCTCGGTTTGAAGGAGGAAGGCACGAAAGAAGAGTAAAAAAAATACCCAAACAATAAATGATAGAGTGGCAGGAAAAAAAGTTTATAGACCTGAGCGTAGAGGAGCTGTATGAGGTTTTTAAAATAAGGGCAGAGATCTTTGTTTTAGAGCAAGAAATAGCATATGTAGACCCAGACAATAAAGACCAAAAAGCTATACACGTAATAGGCAGAAAAGAAAACAAAATTGTAGCCTACGCAAGAGCTTTTCCGCCAGGAGAATACTACGAGGGGTTTTCTGGATTTGGAAGGGTGGCGGTAGACAAAAAAGAAAGAGGAAAAGGTTTAGGGATAGCTCTTGTTGAAAAAACAATAGAGGTTTGTTTGAAAAACTTCACAAACCACGATATAAAAATTTCAGCACAAGAACATTTAGAAAAGTTTTATCTTGAAAGAGGGTTTGTTTGTAAAAACGAAAGATACTTAGAGGACGGGATACCCCACTGCGCAATGTATTACAAGGAAAAAGAAATCAAAGAGAAAGAATAAGTTTTGTAAACTCTTTTTGCATGGCATCGGAAGAGAGGACCTCTTCTTTAAGATAAACAAAAAGAAACCAGTTGAAGCCAGAGCTCTCCAGTAGGGATAGTTTTTTTCGAACAATCTCGCGCATCCTTCTTTTTATCTTGTTCCTGTCAACCGCACGAGGGAAATTTTTTTTAGGAGCAACAACAACAAACTTAAACGCCCCCTCATCTTCTGAAGAAGAAAGGCATCTGCATTCAAAAAAACCAGAACTCTTTTTTTCTCCTAAACGAAAAAGAAGCTCAATCTTTTTTTTGTTTTTTAAAGGAGCGAGCATTATAAGTTTTTTAAAGATATTGACTGGTCAAGACAAACCCCTTTTTCTGTGTTTTTTAGCGACACAACCTCGTTGTGAGCATCATGTTGCATAAAAAATAAAAAGCCGTTTTTAGCAGCATCATTTAAGAGAATCCCCTTCTCTTTCATGGTTACTAAAGGCCTGATGTCATAACCCATAAGATAAGGGATGGGAATATGGCCAACAGTTGGAACAAGATCAGCGGCAAAAATAATTGTTTTCCCCCTATAGTTGATTTTTGGTAAAACCATTTTTTCTGTATGACCATCAACCAAAAGCATCTCAAACCCAAGCTCTTTACAAAAACCCGCTTCTCTGCCCGCAAAGAGCGTTAGCTGCCCGGAGTCTTTAATTGGCTCAAGGTTTTCTTTCAAAAAAGAGGCTTTTTCTCTGGGGTTTGGGCTTATTGTGGCCCATTCCCAGTGATCTTTTTGGCACCAAAATCGTGCGTTTTTAAATGCGGGCACAATCTTATCGCCATCTCTTTTTGTCGCCCCTCCACAATGATCGAAATGAAGGTGAGTAAAAAGAACATCTGTTATGTCGTCTCTATTAAAACCATGGGCAGCCAGAGAGGCGTCCGTGTTGTGTTCTCCCCACCTAGAGAAAAAACGAAAAAACTTAGCGCTTTGTTTGTCCCCAAGGCCGGCATCAACAAGAATAAGCCTATTCCCGTCTTCAATTAACAAAGAGCGGGCGCCCATTTCAATCCTGTTGTTAGAGTCGGCGGGGTTTGTTTTTTCCCAAAGAGCTTTTGGCACAACGCCAAACATGGCACCACCATCAAGTTTAAAGTTTCCGTTTTCAATAGAATATAAATTCATGTCAATTATTAATTTGTAAAACAGCCATAAACGCTTTTTGCGGAATCTCTACGCTTCCAACCATTCTCATTTTTTTCTTACCTTTTTTCTGTTTTTCTAACAGCTTTCGTTTTCTAGTAACATCTCCCCCATAAAGTTTTGCAGTAACATCTTTTCTATAAGCCTTAATTGTTTCTCGTGATATAATTTTTGCTCCAATTGCAGCTTGGATTGGAATGTCAAACTGCTGTCTTGGGATCAACTCCTTAAGTTTCTCACACATTTTTTTTCCTAACTGGCGAGCATTTTCAAAATGAATTAAAGAAGAAAGAGCGTCAACAGGCCTGCCGTTTAACAAAATGTCTAAACGAATCAATTTCGAAGAAACCATCCCAGAGGGAGAATAGTCAAAAGAAGCATACCCCTTTGAAATAGACTTAAGGCGATCATAAAAATCAAAAACAATCTCAGCCAAAGGCATATCAAAACTTAACTCCACACGCTCTGTTGATAAATACCTCTGGTTTGTAACTACGCCTCTTTTTTCTATACAAAGGCTTAGGGCATTTCCAACAAACTCAGATTTAGTGATTATAGAAGCTTTTATAAAAGGCTCTTCAACACGATCAAGCCTTGAGGGGTCTGGCAGATCAGCGGGGTTGTTAACCAAAACAGGAACACTAGGGTCTTTTTTGGTATAAGCCAGATACGACACGTTAGGAACAGTTGTTATAACAGACATGTTAAATTCTCTTTGAAGCCTCTCTTGAATTATTTCCAAATGGAGCATCCCTAAAAACCCACACCTAAAACCAAACCCAAGGGCAGCGGAGCTTTCTGGATAAAAAACCAAAGAAGCATCATTCAACTGAAGCTTTTCCATGCTTGAACGAAGGGCTTCATAGTCATCACTGTCTACTGGATAAATTCCAGCAAAAACCATCGGCTTAACATCTTCAAACCCCTCAATGGGTTTGCTTATAGACGACTCGGCAAGCGTAATTGTATCCCCAACCTTAACCTCTTTAGCATCTTTGATGCCTGTAATTAGGTAGCCAACGTCTCCACAAGAAATCGTTTTTTTAGGAACCTGTTGAAGTTTTAATATACCAACCTCTTCAGCATGATAGGTTTTTTCTGTAGAGAGAAACTTTATTTTATCTCCCTTGGAGAGGCTTCCGCTTACAACTTTAAAATATGTTTCAATGCCGCGGTATGGATTAAAAACAGAGTCAAAAATTAAAGCCTGAAGTTCGTTTTTTTCTTGTCCTTTCGGAGCGGGAACCCTCTTTATAATAGCGTCAAGAATATCCCCCACACCTTGTCCTGTTTTTGCGGAAGCTAAAAGAATATCCTCATGTTTGCAGCCTAGCAAAGAAACTACTTCGTCAGCAACAACCTCTGTGTTAGCAGACGGCAGGTCAATTTTATTAAGAACAGGAATAATTTCAAGATCGTTTTCTAAAGCTAAGTAAAGATTAGAAATTGTTTGAGCCTGGATGCTTTGTGCCGCATCAACAACTAACAGCGCTCCTTCACAGGCAGCAATTGCCCTTGAGACTTCATAAGAAAAATCAACATGCCCTGGAGTATCAATTAAGTTTAAAACGTAGCCCACACCATCTTTTGTGTGCTCTATTTGTACAGCGTGAGATTTAATTGTTATGCCCCTTTCTCTCTCCAAATCCATGTCATCAAGAAGCTGAGCCTGCCTGTCTCTTTCCTTAACGGAGCCAGTAGAATCAAGCAACCTGTCTGCAAGGGTGCTTTTCCCATGGTCTATGTGGGCTATAATACAAAAATTCCTAATGTTTTTTGTCACCAGTTTTATTTTGGTACAAAGATACTTAGTTTGAAATATCTTAAAAGAGAATCCTTTTATAAATAAAGGAATTCTTATTTTTGCTATATGGTTAAAATAGGAAAAATAGAGCTTCCGGATTTTCCACTACTACTTGCGCCAATGGAAGACGTTAGCGATCCGCCTTTTCGGGCACTATGTAAAAAGCATGGAGCAGACGTTGTCTATACCGAATTTATTTCTAGCGAAGGCCTTATTCGAAATGCAGCAAAAAGCACAAAAAAACTAGATATTTATAAAAAGGAGAGGCCTGTAGGCATTCAAATCTTTGGAGCAAACCTTGATTCAATGCTTCAAGCTGTTGATATAGTGGAGAAAACAGCCCCAGACATAATAGACATAAATTATGGGTGTCCAGTAAAAAAAGTAGTTTGTAAAGGAGCGGGCGCAGGAATACTAAAAGACATTCCTTTAATGGTTAGCCTTACAAAAGAAATAGTAAAAAGAACGAACCTGCCAGTAACCGTTAAAACCAGGCTGGGGTGGGATGAGAAAACAATAAAAATTGTTGAGGTTGCAGAAAAGCTACAAGACGTTGGAATAAAAGCAATTTCAATTCACGGCAGAACTAGAGCTCAAATGTATAAAGGAGAAGCGTGTTGGGAAAAAATAAGAGAAGTAAAAAACAACACCAGAATGAATATTCCAGTATTTGGAAACGGAGACGTCAATACTCCTCAAGCGGCAAAAGAAATGAGAGACAAATATGGGCTAGATGGCGCAATGATAGGAAGGGAGGCTATCGGAAACCCATGGATTTTTGAGGAAATAAAGCACTATTTTGAAACAGGAGAAATAAAAACCCCTCCAACGTTGAAAGAAAGAGCAGAGGTGGCAAAAAAACACTTACAGCTTTCTTTAAAATGGAAAGGGAATGTGCTTGGAGTTCTTGAGACAAGAAAGCACTACGGTAATTATTTTAAAGGAGTAAAAAATTTTAAACCCACAAAAACAGCAATCTTAACAGAGAGAGATCCTGAAAAAATAATAACAATACTAAACAACATAAAAGAGCAATCAGAAAAAGCGGAAGCGCTAATCTAAAAAAAGCTTGTCAAGATTTCGGGTAGTCCAAAAAGAGGCGGCAAGGCCAAACAAGGAAACGGTTAAAAAAACAATCAATAGGTTTTGAAAAGTAAGAACCACAGGATAAGGGAGGCTTGTTCCGGGGACATAAACAAAAGGGCTTGAACCTTGAATTACAACAAAAACAGACCCAACAAGACAACCAACAAGGCTGCCAAAAAAAGAAACTATAGAACCAAGAGAAAGAAAAATATTACTAAAAGAGTTTTTTCTTGCCCCTAAAGCGCTTAAGATTTTTAGGTCAGAAGTTTTTTCAACCATCGTAATGGTGATAGAGCCAACAAGGTTAAAAACAGCAATAATCACAACCAAACAAAAAATAATATAAACAGCAAAATTCTCAGTGTTAAGCATTTTATAGAGAGCAGGATTTAGCTCTTGTTTAGAAACAACATTAAAATCAACAGGCAACAATTGATTAAGCTCTTCTTCTAGTACTTCTTTGGAAAACCCATCACCAACAATTATTTCTATAGCAGAAAAACGGTTAGGCGGAACATTTATTAGG
>PBYT01000027.1 GCA_002729755.1 Flavobacteriaceae bacterium | reverse complement strand
TATTTCCTCTTCCACTGCACCATCAACTTCATTGTAATCAAAATATCTTTTTGTCTTTAAAGCCCAAACTTCTTGATAGTTACCTCCCATTGATATACTGAAGAATTTGAATGCTTTAAAGTTTGTGCTAATTGGAATCATATGTAGCATTCCATTTTTTGAATTTTCAAACATACCTTTCTTAAAAAGAAGATCATCTGGCAGAGTGGCTCTATTGTCAGCTTTTGAAGAGTATTGAAGATTTATATTTTTAATAAATCCCTTTTTTGGAGTTCCTTCTTTTGTAAAAGGATAAAATCTTGCAGTACTTAACGTGAATGTTGGAAGAGTTATATTTACCTCTTTAGATTGAGTATTCTGAGACATCGATGATGTTAATGAAAATCTAACTCCAGCTTTTCCGGGAAAAGTTTTAGAATATGAAACAGAAGAACTTAAATTATTGTTTAAGAAATTAGGAGTGTTTAGTTGATTTACAGATTGTCTAAAGTAATCACTACTTCCAAAATTTACAGATGCTGAAAGAGATGAATATGGCGAAGCTTTACTATCTTTTGAATGACTCCATCTTACATTATAAATTGTAGATTTACCATATCCTGGAAGCCCTCGCTCACCATCAATTAAATTTTCATATCTAACACTGAAGTTACCTGAATATTTATATCTTTTATTGTATTGAGAGCTAATATTCAATCCATAGCTTCCATTTGTATAATAATCTCCCAATATTGTTAGATCAAAAAACTCTGAGATAGGTAGATAATATCCGCCATTTTGTAATGAATACCCTCTTCTGTTACTTTCGTTTACATTTGGAATTATAAACCCAGCCTCTTCTTTTGTTTCCTGAGAAGGGAAATATGCAAATGGAAGCCCAATTGGAGTAGGAACATCAGATATGTAAAGATTTGTAAAGCCTGTTATAATTTTACCACCAGGAACAAACTTACCTTTTCGAATTCTAAAATAATAGTCAGCATCTTCAGTTTCTCCTCCGAATAGACTTCCTCCTGTAGTCACTTTTCCATCTTTTAAGTAATAGACAGAATCATTCTGTTTTTTTGTGAGGGTAGCCAATATATTCATGCCATTTTCTTCAGATTTAGAATTCCAAATTAGAGCTTTTTGATTATTAAAGTTGTATTTAATTGAATCAGGATTAACGGTATTAAGACCTTCTTTAAAAACAGGGTATTGAGATAAATTACCATCCGCGTCAGCTATTCTTCCGGCATAAACCTCATTTTTTTTATAATCTAGAATAATTAGTCCAGAAGTAAGTTCAATATCACCATAAATGATTTTAGCATTATTATAAAGAATTATTTTATTATCCTTTTGATTAATTATAATAGAATCACTAGCATCATATTTAACATCATTTAACAATAATGGTTCTTTGACCTTTTTATCAACAGTGAGTGTATCTTTATTTGAAACTTCATTATTTTCTTGAGAAAAAGTAACAGAAACCCCTAAGATAATTAGTAATATCGATTTAAGTATTGTTCTTCTTCTCAAAATAATTTTGTGAATTATTAATCTGAAAATATAATTTTCAATCAAAATTAATCATAATTTTGCTTATGATTATTAATTTGATGGTTGTAAGTAAAAACATTATTATATTTTTTCAGGTTTTATTATGTTTTTTTATAATCAATACTTCAAATTCCCAATCAATTCAAAATCAAGAAAAATTTATTGTGGTAATTGACGCAGGTCATGGTGGAAAAGATCCTGGGAATACTGGGAATGGATATTTAGAAAAGAAAATAGCTTTAAAAATATCTTTAGAATTAGGTAAAATCCTAAAGAAAGATAATGATGTGCAAGTAATTCATACACGAACCACAGACAAATTTGTTAATCTTTTCGAAAGAGCAAATATTGCAAATAAATCTAATGCTAACCTTTTTATTTCTATTCATTGTGATTCTCATAATTCTCAAGCATATGGTGCTGGAACATTTGTCTTAGGACTACATGCAAATGCAAGGAATTTTGAGGTCGCTAAAAAAGAAAATTCTGTAATATTTTATGAAGATGATTATGTAGATCAATATGATGGTTTTGATCCTAANAACCCAGAGTCTGTAATTGGNTTAACCCTTATGCAAGAAGAATATCTTGATCAGAGTATTATTGCNGCATCATATATTCAAAANAGTNTTGTTCAAAATTTAAAAAGAAAAAATAGAAATGTTAAACAGGCAGGATTTATTGTTTTAAAATATACTTATATGCCGAGTGTTTTAATTGAAACAGGCTTTTTGACAAACAAAANTGAAGGATCATACTTAAATTCATTAAATGGTCAAAAAGAAATGTCAAATGCAATTTCAAAAGCTATAATTAAATATAAAAGTGATTTCTATAAGAATCTTACTTCTGAAGAAAAAGNTAATTACTTAAATTATAAAATACAGATTTCAGCTAGCAAACGGTTAATAGAAACAAAATCATATAACTTTAATGGTTTAAAATCAATTCAAGTTCACAGAGATGGAGATTTATACAAGTATCTATATGGTAATTACAACTCTCATGAGGAAGCTAAAGAAAATCTTAAATATGTTAAGAAATTTGGTTTTAATTCCTCATTTATTATTGGTTTTAGAAANAACAAAATTATTTCATTAAATAANCTTAATTAGATACATTGCCGAGGTAAGCTAAAATATTATTATTTTTATACTTTAAAACCTTTAACTTGAAANTTACAAAAGAAATAAAAACCTNAATATTTGTACTTTTTAGTGTACTGCTATTTATTTTTGGATTTAACTTTTTAAAAGGAACTTCAATTTTAGATAAACAAAAGACTNTGTATGCAGTATATGATGAAGTTGATGGTTTGATGGTTGGGGCTAGTGTCTNAGTTAACGGGTTAGNAATTGGAAATGTTACCTCGCTAGANTTTCTTCCAAATTCTACAAANATNCTTGTTACATTAAAGTTAAAAGACAAGTTAAGGTTTTCTCCAAATAGTACAGCTACTTTACATGAGACTGGTTTAATAGGAGGTATAGCNATATCTATTGATCCAGTTTTTGAAAATGGAAACATAATTAAATCNGGAGACACTCTAAAATCTNTTATTAGACCTGGTTTGACTGAANTAATNAATGAGCAAATCCAACCATTGCAAAGAAATCTTCAAAGTATTTTAGTTAGTNTTGATTCTCTTTTTCTAGGAGTTACAAATATCATGAATAAGGANTCGCAAAATAATTTAAAAGTTGCTTTANATGAAATGACTTCTGCAATTTCTTCAATTAACTCCAGTGCTATTATACTTGAAAAGACTCTTAAAAGTAATGACTTAAAGATTAATAATACTATTGGAAATATAGAGAGTATTTCTTCTAATATGGAGAAGATAACAGATTCAATAGCTAAAACAAGTTTAAAACAAACAATATCAAACCTTGAGAAATCAATAGAGGGTATCAATAAAAGTATTCAGGATTTAAATTCTGATTCTAGTTCTCTNGGTCTTCTAATTAGAAATGATGAATTTTATAAAAAACTTAATTCATCGGTAAATGATCTAAACCAATTATTAATTGACTTGAAGAATAATCCAAAAAGATATATCCATTTTTCAATTTTTGGAAGAAAAGATAAATCAAGTGGTAATGATTAGCTATATACCTAATTTAATTTTCCTCATAATATTTTCATTCTCAATATTCTTTTTTACAANGAATNTCTTAAAACTAAGAAGGGTTATACTTTTGGGAAAAGATATAGATAGATCAAANAGAAAGTTAGACAGAATGAAAAATATGATTAGGNTAGCCCTTGGTCAATCTAAAATGGTAACAAAACCAATATCAGGAATTCTTCATGTGGTTGTTTATATAGGTTTCATTATCATAAATATAGAATTACTAGAAATTGTTATAGATGGAATATTAGGCTCTCACAGGTTTTTCTCTAAATATATTTCTACTAGCCTATATAATTTTCTAATTGGCTTTTTTGAGTTCTTTGCATTATTAGTTTTGATTGCAGTTATAATATTTTGGATAAGAAGAAATATTTTGAAAATAAAAAGATTTCTNAGTATTGAGATGAAAGGATGGCCTAAATTTGATGCTGACAATATTTTATATTTTGAAATAGTTTTAATGCTTCTTTTTCTTTCAATGAATGCTACTGATTTAATTCTACAAAACAGAGGGTATTACAGTCAGGCAGGATTCTTTCCTGTTTCATCTTTTCTAATACCTGTATTTGATTCCTTTTCAATTGAAATTTTATATTATATGGAGAGGTCTTTTTGGTGGCTTCATATAATTGGAATTTTATTTTTTTTAAATTATTTATATTATTCAAAGCATTTGCATATTCTTCTTGCTTTCCCAAATACTTATTATGCCAATCTAGAAGAAAAGGGGAAATTTGGTATTCTTGAATCTGTAAAAAATGAGGTTTTATTAATGTTTTACCCCGAAAAGGTGCAAGAAGAAAATAATGCTCAGGTTGAGAAATTTGGTGCTTCAGATGTTCTTGATCTTAACTGGATTCAACTTATGAATGCATACTCGTGTACAGAATGTGGAAGATGTACTTCTGAATGTCCAGCTAATCTTACAGGTAAAAAATTATCTCCTAGAAAAATAATGATGGATACTAGAGATAGGTTAGAAGAAGTTTCTAAAAATATATCTAAAAATAATGGAGTGTTTAAAGATGATGGTAATCAACTTTTAGATAACTTTATATCTAGAGAAGAATTATGGGCTTGTACATCATGTAATGCATGTGTTGATGCATGCCCAATTAATATTGATCCTCTATCTATTATAATGAAAATGAGACAATACCTTATTATGGAGGAGTCATCTGCTCATTCTGATTTAAATAATATGATGAATAATATAGAAAATAATGGCGCACCATGGCCTTTTAATCAACAAGATAGAGAACTATGGATTCAAGAACCCTAAAATTTTATTATGAAAAAGAAAGAAGTTGAAAAATATTTACATAAAAAAGTAAAAGAAGGAGAAACAGTTAGCCCTGTTTTGCCTGAAGGTGTTAAGAATTATTTAATTGACATCGATGGCACTATCTGTGATGATGTTCCCAATGAAGAACCAGAAAGAATGGGAACAGCTAAATTCTATCCTGATGCCCTAGAGACTATTAATGGATGGTATGATGAAGGACATATAATTTGTTTTTTTACTGCTAGATTTGAATCTCATAGAGAAATAACTGAAAAATGGCTTATAGAAAAAGGGTTTAAATACCACAGCTTATTGATGGATAAGCCAAGAGGAGGTAACTACCATTGGATTGATAACCATTTAGTGAAAGCGACAAGATATAATGGGAAATTTACCAATTTAATTGAGAAAACTGTTAAAATTGAAGTTTTTGATGATGATTTCAATAAAAATAAATAATGAAGGTGCCAATTATATCAGAAGTTAAAAACCAGGGAGTTGATCCAGAATATTTATTTTGGATTGGTTGTGCAGGCAGTTTTGATGAAAGATCAAAAAAAGTAACAAAGGCATTTATTAAGATTTTAAATAAAGCAAATGTTTCATTTGCAATTTTAGGAAAAGAAGAATCTTGTACTGGGGATCCTGCTAAACGAGCAGGAAATGAATTTCTATTTCAAATGAAAGCTATTAGCAATATTGAGATTTTAAATTTATATAAGGTTAAAAAAATAGTTACTACTTGTCCACACTGTTTTAATACTCTTAAGAATGAATATCCAGAACTTGGAGGTAATTATGAAGTTATTCATCATACACAGTTTATAAATAAATTAATTAAAGACGGTAAAATCATGGTTTCAGGTGGTTCTTTTAAAGGAAAGAAAATAACTTTTCATGATCCATGTTATTTGGGAAGAGCAAATAATGTGTATGAGCCACCTAGAGAGATAATAAAGAAGTTAGATTCTGAATTAGTAGAGATGAAAAGTTGTAAGTCAAAATCATTATGTTGCGGGGCAGGAGGAGCCCAAATGTTTAAGGAACCAGAAAAAGGAAATAAGGATATTAATATTAAAAGATCAGAAGAAGCTTTAAAAACAAAATCAGAAATAATTGCTGTTGGCTGTCCTTTTTGTAATATTATGATGTCAGATGGGATAAAATCAATAGGAAAAGATGTTTCTGTTTTAGATGTAGCTCAAATGATAGAAAAAGCTGAAAACCTATAAATATGATTGTTGATTTTAATAACCTTCCGGATGATTCAAGATTGTGGATATATCAATCTAATAGAGATTTTTCTAATCAGGAACAAGATGAAATTAGGAATCTTACAGAATCCTTTTTAATTAATTGGCAATCACATAATCAAGAACTAGAAGTCTCATATGAAATTAAATATAATAGATTTTTAATATTAGCAGTCAATGAGTCTTTTAACTCGCCAGGAGGCTGTTCAATAGATTTATCATTAAGATTTATTAACGATTTAAGCAAAAAAATAAATATTGACTTATTAGATAGAATGAATGTTAACTATAAAGATAAACAAGATATTAAATGTGTAAAAGTAAATGAGCTAAAAGAACTTCTAAATAATAAATCAATTAATGAAGAGACTATAATATTTAATAACTTAGTGAAAACTAAAATTGATTATATGAATAATTGGGAGAGCAACTTAAAAAATAGTTGGCTTTCACAATTTATTAAATAGGATGCGTTTATTTATTTTTTATTTCGCTTTTACTGGTTTCCTAATTTCTCAGGAAAATTTATCAGAATTAAATACTCAGAAATGGGTTGACAGCGTATATAATTCTCTTTCATTAGAAGAGAAAATAGGACAGTTATTTATTAATTGGGTCTCCCCTGAGCAGTCAGATTATGATCAAATTGAAAAGCTTGTTGTTGAGCAAAAGATAGGAGGATTGATTTTTTCTATTGGAGATCCTTTTTCTCATGTCGAATGGATGAATAAATTTCAGTCTAAAGCTAAAACACCTCTTTTAATAGCTATGGATGCTGAATGGGGCCCTGCAATGAGATTAGATAATGTATTTGCTTATCCATGGAACATGACTCTTGGAGCTATTCAGGATAATGAAATAGTTAAGAATATTTCAAGAAGAATAGCTGAACAAAATAAATTATTAGGGATACACTATAATTTTTCTCCAGTTGTTGATGTTAACAGTAATCCAATAAATCCTATAATTGGAAATAGATCATTTGGTGAAGATCCTGAAAATGTGTATCAAAAAGCTAAAGCTTATATAGAAGGACATGATGAGGTTGGTATAATAACATCTCTTAAGCATTTTCCTGGTCACGGTGACACAAGTATTGATTCTCATAATACCCTCCCAGAAATTAAATCTAACCTCAAAAGATTAAATGAAATTGAGTTATACCCCTATAGAAAATTAATTAATGATAACATTGTGAGTTCTATAATGTCTGCTCATATACTTTATCCCTCTCTTGATAAAAAATATCCTTCATCAATATCTAAAAAAATCGTGAAGAACCTCCTAAAGGAGAAACTGGGTTTTAGTGGAATAATAGTTACTGATGCTTTAGATATGCAGGGTGTTCTACAAGACCCTAAAGTTAATGTTGATTTGAGAGCATTTTTAGTTGGTAATGATATACTTCTTATGTCAACAGATGTAGCTAAAGGAATAAAACTAATATCTAATGCTTATAATAAANGTNAAATNTCAGAGAAAAGATTANCCAATTCAGTTAAGAAAATATTAAGAGCAAAAGCAATTGTAAATTTAGATAAATATTTACCAATATCATCAGAAGCCATTTTAGAAAAATTAAATACACCTAAAGACACATTGCTTTATTCAAAAGCAATGGAATCAGCTATTACTTTAGTTAAAAATCAAGATGATNTAATTCAGCTAGATTCGGATAAAAAATACCTTCATATAAGTTTCGGAGAAAATGGTAATCATTTCTATAATCAACTTAATAGAACTCATAAAATCGACAGATATAATGAGCTATCTTATGAGTTGATATATGAAAAAGTTAACTATGATGCATTAATAATAACATATCAAGGATCTAATAGTAGCCCTTTCAATTCATATAAAATACCTAAAAATATAGTTGAGATTATTAATAAAATAAGTTTAAAAAATGATGTAATATTAAACTTATTTNTTAATCCCTACAGTTTAAATTCATTTAATACACTAGATAATTTTAAATCCGTGATTATAAGTTATCAGAACACCATTATTTCTCAAGAAGTAAGTGCTGATCTTATAGCAGGATTTAGAACATTTTCTGGTAAACTTCCCGTTTCAACAAAATTTTTCCCTTTAAATCATGGATTGTATAAAGANAAAAAGGAANTATTAAGTTACTCAAGGCCATCTTATTTAGGTTTTGACCCAAATAGATTATCTNATCTAGATTCATTAGGTAGAATTACTTTAGACTCATTAATGACACCAGGNTTTCAGATGTTGGTAGCTAAAGAAGGGAAAATAATTTATCACAAAAGCTTTGGATACCATACATATAGTCAACAGAGAGAGGTNANAAATTCAGATATATATGATTTATCCTCAATAACAAAAATNCTTGCAAGTATGCCTTTAATTATTCAAGAATATGAAAAGAAAAATCTATCTCTTGACACAAAACTTAACAAGTTATTTCCAAAAAAAAAAATTATTAGATAAGGCTGATATATCTTTAAAAGATATGCTATCTCATTATGCAAGATTAAGACCATGGATTCCATTTTACAAGGAGACTTTAAATAAAAAAGAAAAACCTAAAAATAGATTTTATAAGAATAAGCAAAGAAAAAGATTTTCAACTANAGTTTCAAGTAATCTATTCTTAAAAAATAAATATCAAGAAGANATTTTTGATTTAATTATTGAGAGTGAATTAAGAGATACATTAGAATTTAAATACTCAGATTTACCTTTTTATTTCATTAAATATTGGATAGAAGATAAATATCAAGAAGGTTTAGATGTATTAGCTGATAAAAGGATTTTCAGAAAATTAAATCTTAAAAAAACNATGTTTAATCCTTATCAAAAAATATCGATTGATAATGTAGTTCCATCTGAAAAAGATGAGTTTTTTAGATATGGTAAATTACAAGGATATGTTCATGATGAAGGAGCAGCAATGCTTGGAGGAGTTTCAGGCCATGCAGGTTTATTTTCTAATTCATATGAAGTCGCATTAATGCTTCAAACATTTTTACAAGGCGGTATATATGACGGAATTAGATTGTTTGATAAAAAATCATTTGATCTTTTTAACTATTGTTATTATTGTGATAAAGGTAATAGGAGTGGAGCAGGATTTGACAAACCTCAACTTGAAGGAAAACATGGTTCAACTTTTGGAGGGGTNTCAAAAAAAAGTTTTGGACATTTTGGTTATACAGGCTCTATAGCTTGGGCTGATCCAGATGAACAAATAATNTTTATTTTTCTTTCAAACAGAACTTATCCAACAAGAGAAAACACCTTATTGCAAACTCATAATATTAGAACCAGAATGCAAGAAATTGTTTATAATTCTTTAATTTATAACTAATGAAAATAGGTATTGTTTGTTACCCTACNTTTGGAGGGAGTGGAGTTGTTGCTACAGAACTTGGAATTGAATTATCAAATAAAGGTCATGAGGTTCATTTTATTACATATAGTCAACCNGTTAGATTAGAAGCATTAACATCAAATCTCCATTTTCATGAAGTTACAGTCCCAGAATACCCATTATTTAAATATGAGCCATATGAACTTGCATTATCAAGTAAATTATATGATGTNATTTNAAAACATAATTTAGATTTAATACATGTGCATTACGCTATACCCCATGCTTATGCTGGATATATGGCAAAACAAATGCTAAAGGATAATGGTTATAATATTCCTATAATTACCACATTACATGGAACAGACATCACCCTTGTTGGTAATCATCCATTTTATAAACCTGCTGTTACATTCAGCATTAATAATTCAGATATTGTTACATGTGTATCTAAAAGCTTAAAAGATGACACTATTGATTTTTTTAAAATAAAGAGAGAAATAAAAGTCATACCAAATTTTATTGATATTAAAAAGTATAATGAAAAGCACAAGAGTTGTGAAAAAAACGTTATTTCTAAAGGTGATGAAAAGATAATAATTCATATAAGCAACTTTAGACCACTAAAGAGGGTTAATGATGTTCTNAAAGTTTTTAAAAAAATAAATAAAAAAATAAATTCAAAGCTGATAATGGTAGGGGATGGTCCAGAGAAAAATAAGGCAAAAGAATATATNAGGAAAAATGATTTAAAAAATAATGTAATTTTTCTTGGGAATACTTCTCAAGTAGATGAGATTTTATGTTCTTCGGACATATTTATTTTACCNTCAGAAAAAGAAAGTTTTGGCCTTTCAGCTCTTGAGGCAATGGCTCTAAAAGTGCCNATTATTTCAACAAATATTGGTGGACTCAAAGAATTGAATATAGATAATAATTTTGGATATACTTCAGATGTTGGAGATACAGGGAAAATGGCAAAAGATTCAATCAAGATATTATCTGACTCAAAACTTCAACAAAAATTTAGAGATAATGCTTTTGAAAATGCTAAAAAATTTGATATTAAAAANATAATCCCACTCTATGAGGATTTATATAAAAANGCAATAAAATAAACTTCAGTTTAGTGGGGGTTATATATTCTTAATGCATCTCTATAGATCTCATCTTTATTCATNGAAACCTTTTTCAGTTTGAAGTTTTGATATAACTCCATTTGATCATCAAAATGCTTTGATTCTGGAATTTCTGAATTACCATATGAAATTACACTTTCAATTTTTGCTCCATCTTTATCAAATCTTATAAAACCTATATATGATTCTCCAGCAATAACTCTTCGTTTACCATCTTTATGCTTAGTGGAAACCATTGTAGTTACAACATCAGGAAGACCCCATATAGGNAGTTCTATATCTCCTCTCACTAATTTTTGGAAATCACCTAAAGTTATTTCTAAATAACCAAAATTTTCTATTATAGATGNTTTAATCTCTCTTAAAGCACTAAGTAAAACTTCTTCTGATAAAACTTTATTCTTTAGTATATAATCTCTATAATTATTTAATAAATGATAATATAAGANNCCATATATACCTGCACCGTTAGAATCTATATCTGTTTTTCTNTCCCAACTTTGTAGAATATCTAGAATCTCTTTCAATTCATGATNAGGGTCTAGTTTTATATCAAATAGTGGATTTATATCCATAAATATNTANCTAAACNTTTCNGGNAANGNNTTATCATATTTTATTTTTTTAAAATCTTCGTATGAAACTTTATCTTTTTCATCAATAAGTTTTTTTAACCGTATAGATCTATTATTATCAAATAGTTCAAAGCCCATATCANTATTANAATTATTTGGATTAGGGTTCTCCTCATTAGAAGTAGATTTAAATGGAGAATGATTAGCATTATAAATATATCCTGACTNTGGTTGAATGACCTGTGGGAGATCTTNAATATTATATGTTTCCGTCCATAATGTTTTCTTTGTATTCCCCGGAACTATCCCCTTCCAATTATATCCTTCTTCTCTTTTTGGGATTAACCCACCAGACATATAAAATATTGTGTCATATTTATCAGCGTATGCAATATTTACTCCTGTCAGTCCCTTCATTTTTAATACTGAATAGAACTCATTAAAATTCTTNGNTTTACCCATTTCCCACCATTGTTCTAGAGCATTAATTGAATGAAGAATTGGAGTTCTTATTGAATAAAAACCTTTTTTATTTTTAAGTGTAGGTCCAAAAATACTTTTATAAAACTTTCTATTTATTGGAATCTTAATNCCTAAAATTTTAATCTTGATNTTAGCTTTATCTTTTTTAAGTTTATATTCTTTATCATCTACTTTATATTTTAATCCTTTAGTCATTTCTAATTTATATACATCAAAAATGTCTAGATTGTTAAATGTGTGAGNCCATGCCAAGTTCTCATTAACTCCAATCAGTATATGNGGAGTCCCNGGATATAAAGTTCCAAGTATATTTGTCCCCTCCTCGCTATTAAGGTGAGCTTCATACCAAGAAGTTGGACCTTCTAAAGGTTGATGAGTATTAATTACAAGAAATGATTCCCCAGATTTGGTTTTGCTACTATTCATGGCAATAAAATTAGAACCCACTAAGCTTTGATCGATAAAATTTTCTTGTGAGTTATCGTTTAATATTCTTCCAACCCATTCACCACCTTTAGATCTTATAAACAGCTGAAGTTGACCATATCGTAACATCATCTTTGGGGTAAGCGGAAAAAGTTTCTTATAAAGAACTTTATTGGGAAATTTCTTTGCATAACTATTAAGACCTTGAGCATAACCATCTAAAACTGACTTATATTTATCGCTAATTTCATTGTATTTCTTGTCAACAATTTCCTCTGAACCAATGAATTTTGAGATAAAATCTGCAGGAGCTCCTTCAGCTCCTAAGTGATTTGATAACATTGAATTACCTGCTAGGTAAGCTAGTTGAATAGTTTCAAAATCATCTTCAGCATGAGCCCATGCAAGACCATATGCTAGTTCAGCATCCGTTTTTGAAAAAATATGAGGTATCCCATAGTTATCTCTAACTATATCAATAGATTCAGGATTTATTTGAGCAAAGATAAAATTTGTTGATAGGACTAAAAAAACTATTTTTTTCATACCATTCCATTTAATTGTCTTTGAATAAATAGATTCCTAAAGGTATAAACAAAATTAATAACCACACATTAAACAAAAAAGATAATAGTAATGATAATAGAATTAGTAGTAAAGAAACTGTCCACTTTTTATTCATTAAATCCTTTTTATTAGTAGCCCCGATAGGAATCGAACCTATATCTAAAGTTTAGGAAACTTTTGTTCTATCCATTGAACTACGGGGCCAATTATTGTTAAAAGTAATTCATTGATATTAATTATTCAATAGACCATATTTTATAATAGATATTAACATGCTGTGATTAAAAAATACATTACTTAAAGTCTAAACATGTATTNCTTATTTTAAGTACTGTTTTGATTATAACAAAGACAATAGACTCACTTTTTATATAGAATCATTGTTAATTAATCATTGAAAAAAANCAATGTTTTATATAAATTTTCTTGTTGTTTAACAAAAAATTAACTTATATTTATCGCATTATATAATATATAAACTAAAACTATAATTAACATGAAAAAAGCTTTTTTAGTTGTATTGATGTTATTATCAGGTTTCGTTTACTCTCAGGANTCTATCTCTGGTAGTGTTACTGATGAAAACAACANCCCTATTCCTGGTGCCAGTATTGTGGTAGANGGAACTAATAGGGGAGTTGTAACGGACTTTGATGGTAATTACTCAATTAATGCGTCAACTGGNGAACAGTTGACTTTTTCAAGTTTGGGATTCTCNTCTCAAACTGTAACTATAGGAAACCAAACACAGATTAACATTTCTTTAGCTACGGCTGTTGATCTTCTTGATGAGGTTGTTGTCTCTGGATACCAAACTCAACAAAGAAGAACACTTTCTGGTGCTATTGGAACAGTAGACACAGAGGAGTCATTTAAAACTCCTGCTACCAATGCTGCAGAAGCATTACAAGGTAGAGTTGCTGGTGTTCAAGTTATTTCTGGTGCGGGTCCTGGGGCAGCTCCCGTTGTTAGAATTCGTGGTTATTCAACNACCAATGATAATAGTCCTTTATGGGTTATTGATGGTGTTCAAACTACAGATGCTAATNTAATGAGAGATATAAACCCNAAAGATATAGATCAAATTAGTGTACTTAAAGATGGTGCNGCAGCAATTTATGGTGCTCGTGCATCTAACGGTGTAATAGTTGTTACTACAAAAAGAGGTCAGTATAACCAAGCAAATACTATGGAAATAGATGCATGGGTTGGTATCGCTGACGTTACAAGAGTTCCTGATATGTTAAATGCTNAACAGCATGCTGACATGACTTGGGAAAGTATTCTTAACGATGGTAACATTCCTACTCACCCTCAATATGGTTCTGGCCCTAGTCCAGTAGTACCTGATTTGCTTAACGTTCCAATNCCTAGNGGCGCTGCCTATGAAGGNGCTTCTGCTAGAGTTATGAACGGTGGANNTGGAACAGATTGGTTCGATGAACTATTTGATCCTCATACTCAAAAGAATGTTTCGTTAACGGCATCTGGTGGTTCTGCTCAAGCAAGATATCACATGTCTCTTCGTTATACTGATGCACAGGGTCCAATGGTTTACACTGGATTTGAGAGTGTTACAACAAGATTAAACACAGAGTTTAGAATTGGAGATAAAATTGTAATAGGTCAAAACTTGAGTGCCGTTTTTGATAAAGAACAGCAATCTGGAGCATATCATGTTCAAAGTGCTGCTTTCTCATCTCCTTTAGTACCTGTTAGGGATACTAATGGTAACTTTGCGGGTACTTATGCAAACTCTGCAAGAACGGGTATTGCAAATAACCCGATTGCAGATTTATACAGAGGTAAAGACGACTACAACAAAAACTTTAAAGTAATTGGAGATGTATATNTTAAATATGATATTACTCCTAAGTTGAAGTTTATCTCTAACGCAGGTATTTCTATGAGAGATCTAGATGGTAGATACTTTACAAAATTAAATCCAGAACATGGAGAAGCAATTTCTGTAAATGATTTATATGAAAACNCTTTTNNAATAAATGAGTGGAAAATTTCTAATACATTAAACTATAGAGACTCTTTTGGAGATCATACTCTAGACGTTCTAATTGGAACAGAGGCTGTAAAAAATAGTTATAAAGGATATGGTATCAAAAGAACTGACTATTTATTTGAAGATCCAGGATTTTACCAANTAGGTAATGGTTCTGGTACTCCAGTANTTAATAACTCTGGTGAATCTAGTTGGTCACTATTTTCTTATTTTGGAACAGCTAACTGGTCATATGGCGGTAAATNTTTTGGAACTGCAACAGTTAGAATGGATGACACTTCACGTTTTGCTAAAGCGCAAGGTGATGCANTATTCCCTTCTGGTAGTCTTGGTTGGTTAATTAGTGCTGAGGANGGTTTTGATAGTAATATTTTTGATACATTAAAAGTAAGAGCTTCTTACGGTGAGATGGGTAANCAAANTATTGGTGGATCTAATCTAGATGTAAATATTTCATATATAAATGAGTATTTAAGTTGGTATAACTTTAATGGAGGTGGTGNTGCAACTGCTGGTGCATATGTTGCATCAAAAGGTAACCCTAATCTTACATGGGAGTCTACAACTTCAACAAACTTTGCTTTAGATATGGGATTCATGGATAATAAACTTCAAGCAACAATTGATGTTTTTAAAAATGAAACAACTGGTTTAGTAGCTCAAGATACTCAGAAAATTAGTACGACAGCGATTGATGCTGGAGCTCCTTATACGAACTTAGGTTCAATGGAGTCTACAGGTTTTGATTTGTCATTAGATTATACTGATGCTACAACTTCAGGACTGAATTATTCTATTGGTGCAGAAATTACAAAGGCTTCAAATGAAGTTACTGAGCTTATCAGTGAATTCTATGCTGGATATTCTGATAGAATAGGTTCTATGACTAGAACATCAGTTGGAGAGCCAATTTCTTACTTCTATGGAAGAAACGTAGTTGGTATTTTTGAGAGTGCTGCAGATATTGCAGGTCATGCTCAACAAGACGGTGCTGGTATTGGTAGGTTTAAATATGAAGATGTAAATGGAGATGGAGTAATCAATGATGGTGATAGAACTAAAATTGGTGATCCTCACCCAGATTTACTTTTTGGTCTAAACGTTACTTTACAAAAAGGTCCTTGGGACTTTAGTATGTTCTGGAATGGTTCTATTGGTAATGAAATTTTTGATTATACTGCTCTTTATTACGAATCACCATATTTCTTTAATGGAAACAGAAGTACTGTTGTATTAGATTCTTGGACTCCTACAAACACAGACACTGATATGCCTGCTCTTAGTGAAACTACATTGAATAATGAATTTACTTCGGCGAATTCATTCTTTGTAAGAGATGGTTCTTATGTAAGATTAAGATCTCTTCAGATTGGATATACTCTTTCTGATACCCTTGCTTCTAAAATTGGAGCTAAGAGTGCAAGAGTATATTATAACGGACGTAACTTACTTACACTTACTGACTTCAGAGGTTTAGATCCTGAAGTACCAAGGAGTGGAGCTTTAGATATTGGAGTTTATAACAGACAATATCCAACATATAAGATGTCGTCTATTGGAATTAACGTAAAATTTTAACCCTGTAAAAAAAAGAAAATGAAAAAGTTTTTAACAATTTTATTATCGGTCTCTCTTTTAGTCTCTTGTGCAGATGACTTTACTGATATAGACCCTGTAGGTGCATTAAGTGATGCATCACTACAAAATGCTACTGGTGTTGATCTTTTATTAACCGGAGCTTATTCTGTTCTTGATGGAGTAAGAAATGGTTTTGCTGCAGATTGGCATATTGCTGCTGACAACTGGTGGATGGATGTGATATCAGATGATGCTCACAAAGGTTCAACAGATGGTGATCAGCCAGATTTATTAGCATTAGAATTATTTAACTGGGAAACAACTAACCCTTATGTTGATGGTAAGTGGTTGGCATTGTTCGCAGGTGTAAATAGAGCTAACGGGGTACTTGATTTAATTAATAAATCAGACAACCCGGATGAATTTGCAGTTCAAGCTGCGCAAGCAAGATTCTTGAGAGGTCACTTCAACTTTGAAATTCAAGTTATGTGGGTCAATGTACCTTTTATATCAACTCAGAATTTTGCTGATAATGAGTTCAACCAACCTAATTCTGGACCAATTTGGTCTGAGATTGAGGCAGACTTTACTGCTGCAATGGCAAGCTTACCAGCTTCTAGAGGAGGATCATATTCTGAACCTGGAAGACCTGTTAAGTCTACAGCTCAAGCATATCTAGGTAAAGCTCAGCTTCACCAAGGTAAATGGTCAGCTGCTCTTTCTAATTTAGACGCAGTTATTAATTCAGGGCAATATGCTCTTAATTCAGACTATTTTGCTAATTTCAGAACTGACGGTGAAAACGGATCAGAGCATATCTTTGCTATCCAATACGCTGCAGATGCTGGTCAATCTTTCCAAGGTAATATTGGTGGTACATTAAACTGGCCTATAGGACCTATGACAGGTGGAATGTGTTGTGGTTTTTACCAACCAACACAAGATTTAGCAAATGCTTTCCAAACTGGTGCAGATGGTTTACCATTACTTGATACTTGGATGACTACTGACATAACTAATGACTATTATGTTGAAACAGCTGATGCATTTACTCCTCATACAGGTCCACTAGATCCTAGAATCGATTATACTATCGGAAGAAGAGGTATAGATTTTAACGGTTTTGGTGCTTTTACTGGTAAAGAGAACATTAGAGCATCTTTCACAGATGTTTCTGGTCCTTATGCTAATAAGAAGAGTATGTATACTGCTGGTGATGATGGTAACAGAGGTACTGGTGGTTGGGGTCAGCAAAGATCTGGAATTAATTTCCATATCATAAGATATGCTGACGTTATACTTATGGCTGCTGAGGCTGCTATAGAAACTGGAAACCTAGAAAAAGGTAGAGGTTATGTAAATCAAGTTAGAGAAAGAGCTAAGAATTCGCCACGTGCTGATTCTTCTCCTAACTACGTAATTGACACATATAATTCAGCTTGGACTGATGCTTCTACAGCTAGAAAAGCTGTTAGGCATGAGAGAAGAATTGAATTAGGAATGGAAGGAAAACGTCTTTTTGATATAAGAAGATGGGGTAATACTGTTTCTACATTAAACGCTTTTATTGCAAATGAAGGGAGAACTATTACTCCTTTTTTAGATAGATCGTTTCCTGTTCAATCGAAACATGCTGCTCTTCCAATACCATTAAATGCTATTGATCAATCTGCAGGTGCGCTTTCGCAAAACCCTGGGCATTAATCAAAATAACTAGCTAAAAATAAAAAGCGGGATAAATTTATTTATCCTGCTTTTTATTTATCTAAATTCGTAAGATGAAAAAAATCAGGATAAATTTATTTATCCTGCTTTTTTTTTATCTAAATTCGTAAGATGAAAAAATTCAGTTTACACCTTTTTTTAATATTTTTTATTGTTCTTGTAGCTTCTTGTTCTAAAGGAGTTAATAAGAAAAAATTCTCATTACTATCAAGTAATAATTCTGGAATAAAATTTATTAATAAGCTTATTGAAAATGATACGTTAAACTACTTTACATATCCATATATCTATATGGGTGGTGGTGTGTCAACTGGAGATATTAATAATGATGATTTAGTTGATATTTATTTTACAGGTAATATGGTGGAAAATAAATTATATCTAAACAAAGGAAATATGGAGTTTGAGGATATATCTAATTTTTCTGNTATTGAAGGGGATAATAGATGGTATACAGGTTCTACAATGNTTGATATTAATAATGATGGCTTGTTAGATATTTATTGTTCTGTTGGAGGAAAGTTCAGTCCAAAAAATAATGAATTATATATAAATAATGGAGANAAAACCTTTACTGAATCAGCAAAAGAATATGGAATAGATGATATTGGAAATAGTGTTCAAGCTACTTTTTTTGATTATGATAAAGATGGTGATTTAGATTTATACGTTGCAAATTATCCTCCTACGCCTTTTGATGCTCCAAATGCATACTATTACTATAAAATGCAAAATGTTAAAGATNANGAATCAGATAATTTATATAGAAATGACAATGGTNTTTTTACTAAAGTTACCGATGAAGCTGGTTTAAGATCATATGGNCTTACATTAAGTGCTACTATAGGGGATATTAATAATGATTCTTACCCTGACATCTTTGTTTCAAATGACTTTAGTTCACCNGACTATATGTACNTAAATAATCAAGATGGCACTTTTNCTGATATAATAAAAGAGTCAACTAGTCAAACTTCTTTTTATGGAATGGGTNCTGATATTGCAGANTTTAATAATGACTTTAACCTTGATTATATNCAAGTAGACATGGATGCTAGANATAATAGAAGGTCGAAAGCTAATATGGCTAGTATGAATGTAGACTTATTTTGGAGTACTGTAAATTATGGTTTTCATTATCAGTATATGCATAATACTCTTCAGTTAAATAGAGGAGTATTCAATGGAAATAAGCCATTTTTTAGCAATGTATCTAGATTATCGGGCATATCCTCTACAGATTGGAGTTGGGGACCATTATTTGCAGATTTTGATAATGACGGATGGAAAGATATTTTTATTTCAAATGGAACAAGAAGAGAGATTAATCATANAGATTATTTTAATGAATTAAAACTAAGACCTATGGCAAAAGATAGTCTTTTATATTATTCGCAAAATATTCCTTCAGAGCCTATATCTAATTTTATTTTTAAGAATAATACAGATTTGAGTTTTTCTAATGTAACAAAAGACTGGGGGTTAGATTTAAAAAACTTTTCTAATGGAACTGCTTATGCAGATTTAGATAATGATGGAGATCTAGAAATAATAGTAAATAATATTGACCAAGAAGCTCAAATATTTGAAAATAATTCATCTCATAATTATGTAAAAATTAAACTTAAAGGTTCCGAATTAAATCCATTTGGTATTGGTGCTAGAGCTTTTGTTAAGTCAAATGATTTAAACCAAATGCAAGAGATGACTCTTTCAAGAGGTTTTCAATCTTCAGTATCACCAGAATTCCATTTTGGACTATCAAATAATACTTCAATTGATTTAATATCGATTGAATGGCCAAACGGAAATTATTATGAATTGATTAATCCAGGTATTAATCAGATGATAACGCTAGATATTAAGGATTCTTATTCCAATAAAAAAACTAATATTAAAGAAGAGGATAACTTACTTTTTGTTTCAGAAAAAATAGTAGAACATAAACATATAGAGAATGATTATAATGATTATGATAAAGAAGTTTTACTGCCTCACCAGAACTCAAAACTAGGACCTGGAATTGCAACGGGAGATATTAATGGTGATGGATTAGATGATATTGTAATTGGTGGTGCTAAAGATCAACCTACAGCATTTTATTTTCAACTAAAAAACGGAAAATTTAGAAATAAATTATATGGTTTTTCTAAAGAAGATAGTGCTTATGAAGATATGGATATTATTTTATTTGATGCTGATAATGATGGAGATAACGATTGTTATATTGTTTCTGGTGGTAATGAATTTGATATAGATTCTCCATATTTAATAGATAGACTTTATATTAATGATGGAAGGGGAAATCTACTTAAGTCTGTCAATTCTATCCCATCTAACTTTACAAGTGGGATGAGAGTTTCAGCTAATGATTTTGATAAAGATGGTGATTTAGATTTATTTGTTGGAGGTAGGCTTGTTCCTNGTAATTACCCTCTCCCTGCTGAAAGCANACTTCTTATTAATGAAAGTGATAGTAAGCAAGTAAAATTTATTAATGCGGACACTTCTATTTTTCCTTTTAGTGACATTGGTTTAGTTTCTTCTTCTGTTTGGACAGACTATAACAATGACTCTTGGGATGATCTTATAGTAGTAGGTGAGTGGATGCCGATAAAATTTTATAAAAATATTCAAGGAACATTTATAGNAGATGAATCGTTTATTGATTCCGATTCAACTAATGGATGGTGGTATGATATAGTTTCTGAAGATTTTGATAATGATGGTGATATGGACCTAGTTGTAGGNAATCTTGGAAATAACTATAAATATCAAGCATCATCTGATGAAACATTTGATATTTANTATAATGATTTTGATGAAAACCAAAGTGGAGATATTGTTTTAAGTTACTATAACGATGGNGANANNTATCCACTAAGAGGAAGGCAATGTTCTTCTGATCAAATTCCTGCCATTAAAATGAAGTTTCAAGATTATGATGCTTTTTCAATAGCGACTTTAGAAGATGTTTACACTGAACCAGCTCTTGAAAATTCACTTCACTACTACGTTAAAACATTTTCAAGTGTTTATCTAGAGAATACAGGAGATAAATTTATAATGAAAAACCTACCTAAATATTCACAACTTTCAGCTATAAACAAGATTTTAAGTAAAGATCTTGATAATGATGGTTATAAGGATATAATAATATCAGGTAATATGTATAATTCAGAAGTTGAAACTCCNAGAAATGATGCAAGTGTTGGGTTATTATTGAGCTATACAAAAGAAAAAGGATTTACAGCTATTCCATCTAAAGAGAGTGGACTTTTTNTTAAAGGTGATGTGAAGGATATGGAGTTTATTAAAATTGGTAATATAGACTATATAGTTTCTGCTAAAAATGATGATTTTATTGAGTTTACTAGAATAAATAAGTAACTTCCTTTCTTAATAAAAAAATCTTATGAAGAAAATATCAACTNTACTNTTATTTTTTTNCCTTATTTCTTGTTCTCAAAANAAACCNGTAATTGANGTTATATATANNATNAATGANTTTAGNNCNGANGATAACCGANTAAATNTTACNCTNGANATAACAAANAAAACAANNAANGANATTTCNTCTTTATGGTCACTNCATTGGAATCAAATAAGTGCTNNANTNGATNNNGNATTACTNCCNAANAANNTTAAGTATGAATATGTNGNTGGACANTCTTATAATATTTTATCATTTGGTAAAGATNATNCNNTNAANAAAGGNGAANNTNTTTNNNTTNANTTAAANCAAAAAGGAGTAGTTANAAGAAAATCTGATTTTCCTATGGGTGGTTTTGTAGTAATAAATGANGAGATTATAGATGTTAAGTTTATCAATTTGTGGGAAAATGCTAAAGATGTTGAAGATCTTAATATTCCAACAGCTAATGATAGATTTAACAATAACTACTCAAGTAAACTATTAGATAAGTCTCAGCTTGATTTGATTGTTCCTACCCCAAATAAGATAGAATTATTAGACGGTGAGATAGATTTGAAAAAAAAATATTCGCTCGATGTTGATCAATCTTTAAATTTAAGTTTTGACTTGATTAAGTCTTTAATGTCTGGCGTTGTTGATGTTGTCTCAAATGATAATAAAATTGATATTAAAGTAAGTTTTTTAGATACCCTAGAAAAAGAATCTTACATATTAAATATTGATAATGATGATATATCAATTTTTGCTTCACATAGATCAGGTGCATTATATGGAATTCAATCTCTGAAACAAATATTTTTGGTCTCTCAATTAGAAAATACACCGATAAGAAATTTAGAAATTAATGATTCGCCAAAATTTTCTTACAGGGGAATGCTTCTTGATATCTCAAGGAATTTTTATGGTCCAAAAAAGATTAAGCAAATTTTAGATTATATGTCTTTTTTTAAAATTAATTATCTAGATTTTAGATTAACTGACGATGAAGGATGGAGACTTGAAATTCCAGGTCTTGAAGAGTTGACAGAGGTTGGGTCAAAAAGAGGTTTTACAAAAGATGAATTTGATAAACTTATACCAATTTATGGATCAGGTCCTTATACTGATTCTTCAGGTTCTGGTTATTTATCTAGGTCAGAATTTGTAGATATTCTATCGTATGCCAATGATAGAAATATAACAGTTATACCTCAAATTAGTTATCCTTCTCATATTAGGTCTGCTATCATCTCTATGAATGTTAGATATCAAAAATATATGAAACTTGGAGATAAGGAAGAAGCTGAGAAATATTGGTTGACTGATCCAGATGATCAAAGTGAATACTATTCAGCTCAAGGATTTGATGATAATATTGCTTGTATTTGTAGAGAGAGTGCTTTTACTTTCTATGAGAAAGTAATAGATGAGATCTATTTAATGTATAAAGAAGCTGGTGTTAAAATGAAAAAATTTGGAGTTGGAGCTGATGAACTACCATACGGAGCTTGGAGGAAATCACCTCTCTGTGATGAATTCATGAAGGAGAAATCAATAACAGGAGATTATAATGCTTTATATCAATATCAGCAAAGAAGAATTTATGATAAATTATCTTCTTATGGATTAACAATGACAGGTTGGGATGATATTCTGCTAAAACTAACAGAAAAGAATCAATCTGAAACCCAGATAAAAAACTTTTTTGAAGGAGATGATATTTTATTATTTGTTTGGAAAAATGATTGGGGTGGAGGAAGACAAGATATGATATATAAATATGCTAATCTTGGATATAAAACCATTATGAGTAACTCTAGTGCATTTTATTTTGATATGGTAGATGATAAAGACTTTGATAATATTGGACTTTCTTGGAGTGGATATGCTAATTATAAAGATATGTGGACTGTTGATGTATTTGATATTTTTAACGATTCATATGGGGTTAAAAAAAATAATATCTCAATTGATTATATCAATAAATCTGAAAAATTAAATCCAAATAATAGAGATAACATAATGGGTGTTCAATCACAGATATGGAGTGAGACAATAGTTAGTGAAGATATTCTTGATTACATGTTTATGCCAAATATTATTGTTTTTTCTCAAAAAGCATGGTCTCAAAATGATTCATGGATGAAAATATCAGATAAAGAACTTAAAGATCAAACCTTAGAAATGGAATGGAACAAGTTTACTAATAATATTGGGCAAAGAGTTCTGCCTATGATTGATAATATCTTTGGCGGCCTATCTTATGATTTACCTAAACCAGGGGGAGTTGTAATTAAAGATTCCCTTTATGCTAATACAGTATTCCCAGGATTAAATATAAAGTATACTTTAGATGGATCAGTTCCTAATTCTAATAGTAAGAATTATATCTCTCCATTTAAAATAAATGAAGATGACATTGTCCATCTAAGATTATTTGATAATACCGGTAGGGGAGGAAATCATATGAAAGTTAATAAGTAAATTTTTCACTACTTTGTAGGTATATAAATTGAATTAAATGAAAGGGAGATTATTATCTATAGATGTTTTAAGGGGATTAACAATTATTTTTATGATAATCGTTAATCAACCTGGGTCTTGGGACCATGTCTACTCTCCATTGCTTCATGCTAAATGGAATGGCTTAACTCCAACTGATTATATTTTCCCAATGTTTTTATTCATAGTTGGTGTATCCATTGTTCTTTCAATGAGCAAAAAACTTAACTCAGTAGATAAATCTTCACTTATAAAAAAAATATTATGGAGAACTTTTAAGATATACCTAGTAGGACTTTTTTTATGGATATGGCCTGCTTTTGATCTAGGAAGTATTCGATGGACAGGAGTCCTTCAAAGAATTTCAGTAGTATTTCTTTTTTGTGGTCTTATTTATCTCTTTTTTAAACAGAAACAACAAGTTTATATTGCGGCTACCATTTTAATCCTGTATTGGATAATTATGGTTTTTGCCCCTGTTCCAGGAATTGGTGTTCCTGACCTTAGTATTCCAGAAAGGAATTGGGCTCATTATATAGATAGTTTATATCTCCCTGGAGTTATGTGGCAAGGCACTTGGGATCCTGAGGGTATATTATCAACCTTTCCATCAATAGCAACTGGTATTTTTGGATTAATAGCTGGAGGTATATTAGTTAGTAAAAAGGATATGAAAGATAAACTGATTAATCTATTTCTAATTGGTGTAATTCTTGTGTTTATAGGAGATGCAATTAGTTGGTCTTTTCCAGTTAATAAAAATCTATGGAGTACTTCATATACCTGTTTAATGGGAGGAATGTCATTTCTGTTAACAGCAGCTTTTGTTTACACCATAGATGTCTTAGGGTACAAGAAATTTAAATTTGCTCATGTTTTTGGGGTTAATTCAATCTTTTGCTACGTTCTAGCAGGTGTATTATCCTCTATATTTTATAGTAATTATTTTCTAGGTTTTTATCCTAATAAAGAGTTCTTTGATTTAATTACTGGACTTGGAATACCTGATAAGCTAGTATCTTTTATGTATGCTGTTATATATGTTCTTATTATTTTCTTACCAGCTTATATTCTTTTCAAAAAGAAAATATTTATAAAACTCTAATTACAAGTTCCAAGATCTAATATTTCATTAAAGTATGTTTTGTCTCTTTTAATAAAATAGTAAGTATTTCCGCCAGCGGACATTGTTTTTTCTATAAGAGAGTCATTTACAATTGTGTAGAGCCAATTAGATCCTGCATAGTCTTCTGAAAGGTTCTTTTTTGTTTGAAATTTAAATGAAGCTCCTACCATATTATTGTCTTCATAGATATAACATCCTCCTTGATTGACATGAACATCCAGATACACACCATTTTTATCATTAAAAAACCTCCATATTGATGCATTATCCTCACTTGACCAATATGTTCCATTTAAGCAATCCAAAAAAGTTTCACAGCCTTTATTGTCTTCTGAACAGCTAATAATTAAAACTATAATAAATAGAAATATTTTTTTCATTTTAGTTTGACTTTAAATAAGGTATCTGCTCTAAAGCATAATTAATACTTGTTTCTGGTCTTTGACAAGTTTTGTTTTGACAGACATATATATAGGTTTCATCTTCAAAGAATCTATCCACAAACAAAGGAATATTACTCTCAGTATTAGATTGCACCAAAATTACATTAGGAAGTAACTGTTCAGAAATTAATTTTGTTTTAGAATCTGAATCTGAACCAATAACAGCAATTTCATAAAATGGCTCAACTCTATTTAGAATATTGTTTGCCCAAACAGAATAATAATTAATACTTCCGTCAATTATTTCTTTAACAGAAGAGACCATCTTATTTGATTGATCAAGGTAATAATCATCAAAAATTATATGTCCAATATTAAATAATTGTTCAGCAATAATTGAATTAGGTGAAGGGATAACACCATCATCTATAGAAACAATTTTAGTAAATAAATCTTTGTTTGTTGTATAAAGCAATAAGTCAGACTCTTCATCTTTAAAATACTTAATACTATCATCAATTATCTCTTTAGATTTATTAAAATAAAACTCCTCTCCAGTAGTTTGGAAAAGTCTCATTGCAGCTTTAGCTAGAAAAGCATAATCTTCTAGAACTCCATCTTGGTATTGTCTGTCCTTAAAGGTGTGAACTAACATGTTATTTTTATACCCCATTTTTAGAAGAGTGTTAAACTTATCTTTGGCTTGAGTTAATAGAGGATCATCCTTAAATGCTTCATAAGCATCAATCAAACCAATTATTGATAGTGCATTCCATGAAATAATTGTCTTATCATCTATTCGAGGTTTTGTCCTTTTAGATCTAATCTTCAATATCTCACTAATCCACCTTTCTTTCATTTTTGAAAATTCATCTTCATTTAATGAATTTGAACTAAGCCATGATTTTAAGTCTCTTTTTGGTATTAGAAGAAACTTGTTATTATCCCATGGTTTATCTAGGTCAATATTAAAGTATGAATTAAATAAATCAGTTTGTTCACTAGAGATTAATTCAATTTCATTTAAATTGAATGAATAATACTTTCCTTCTTCACCATCTGTATCAGCATCCATTGAAGCATAATATAAGTCATTTGATGAATTCATTTCATTGTTAAGGAAATTAATAGTTTGATAAACAAGATCTTTATACTCAGGTGTTTTGAATAATTTATATGCATTAGAGTATAAGCTAATCATTTGAGCCTGATCATAAAGCATTTTTTCAAAATGTGGAATTTTCCATTCTGGATCAATCGTATATCTATAAAAACCACCTTCAACTATATCTATTACCCCACTATTAGATATTATATCTAATGTTTTTTTAACATAATTAAGTATTTGTTCATCTTTATAAATAGAGCCATAATTTATTAAGTACTGATATTTTGAAGGTGAAATAAATTTTTGTTGAGCTATATCTCCACCATTATTTGTATCCCATTTATCTGACCAAATTTTTGTATTTCTACTTAAAAAATCTTTATCGAATTCAGATACTTCATTTTTCTTTGTAATTGTATTTATATCAATTACTCCACTTTTTACATTATTAGCTATTTCTTCAAGACCTTCGTAATTAGTTTCTTTAACTCGAATAATTCTATTTAATATGTCAAACCACTGCTCTTTTGTATGGTATGTCCCAGCGTATATTGGACTTCCATCAGGAAGAGTAATAACATTTAAAGGCCACCCTCCCATACCTGTCATTAGTTGAGATGCTGTCATGTATGCTTGATCAACATCAGGGTTTTCTTCCCTATCAACTTTTACATTTATAAAATTATCATTCATTAATTTAGCAATCATTTCATCCGTAAAAGTTTCATCCTCCATTACATGACACCAATGGCAACTAGAGTATCCTATACTAACAATTACCAATTTATCTAACTCTCCAGAAAAGCCAAAAATTGAATTTGACCATCTTTGCCAATTTACTGGATTCTCAGCATGTTGTTTTAGATAAAGACTAGTTTCATTTTTTAATTGATTTGATTCCATTGAGTTGATAGTTATTTCATTGTTACAAGACATTATTAATAATGAAAATATAATATAACTTTTTGTGTAATTATTACTCAGCATTTTTAAATTAATAATTTTTACAATATTAATAAATCAAAGTATTAAAAAATAACCACTTTTTTTTAAATATCGATAAAAATTAAAAAATAATCATTTGTTTTATTTAACCTCTGTTTTTGAAGATATAATTTTGCTTTACAATTATACCATGTTAATAGTAGAGTTTATTTACCTACTTAATAGTTTAATAGTAGTATCTGATTTATATATTATAGAGACCTGCCTTTGTTTTTGGGCAGGTTTCTTTATTCACAGTACTTATCTCCAATATTTGTTGAATCATAAGTATCCTTATCTACTATACCAGAAGAATATTTATCAGGAATATAACCACCTGAATTTAAACCATCTCCCGATGAATATCCTGGACCATCATTTAATGGAGTATTAAAATAAAAATAATACTTTCCGTCAATAATCTTTTTTTCCCTTATTGTAAAACAATCTTCTTTATTACATGAAGAAAAAATAATTAAAAACAGAAGACAAATAGATTTAACCTTCATAAAATTTATGTGATTAAATTATTGATATTTTTTCCATATAAATGTGGAACCATCATGATTAACAGCTAGAACATCAAATTCTGCTCTTTCATTAATTGTTTCCATTCCTGGAACATTACTTCCAGCAGGCATTCCAGGAACTGTAATTCCTTTAATGTCAGGATTTTCTAATAAAAGTTTTGTTATTGCATCAGATGGTACATGTCCTTCAACAAAATAATTACCAATAAATGCAGTATGACATGATTGAAGTGTATAATCAATACCAGCTTTGACTTTTGCTGAGTACATATCATTTGTCTTAATTGACTCTACATTAAAACCGTTTTGTTCCATATTGCTTACCCAACCAGAACAACAACCACAAGTAGGTGATTGATAAACGACTAATTTTTCTTTTGTGTCTTGATTACAAGAAAAAAGAATTATTGAAATAATTAATAATATTTTTTTCATATTACAAATATCGTTTTTTTATAATAATAATTAATAATTTAATACTATACTTTTGTCTATAATGAAGCAACTAATTAAATTATTAAAGAAACTATATTCTGATATAATGTCTCATCCACTTTTATCAATTATAGTAAGGATAATTTTTATTTGTTTGATTCTTATATTGATAGCTTATATATTATTCTATTCAATAGTTATAGCTGTAATATTAATTCCAATATATTATATTTGGAGATATTTTAAATAAGAGGTGAATGTCTGAGATACTTGATGAGAATAAGATTAAAGAAAGTCTAGAAGCTTTAGATGGTTGGGTTATAAAGAATAATATTTTATATAAAAAAATTTCATTTAAAACCTTTATGAATGCATTTAGCTTTATGAATATAGTTGCTGATCATTCTGAAAAGATAAATCATCATCCAAAATTAACTAATGAATATAACATACTAGAAATTGAATTGCACACACATAGTCTAAATGCTATTACTGAAAAAGATTTTTCATTAGCTAGATTTATTGATAATATCTATGAAGAAATGTTTTCTTAAAAACTCTATGTATAATAAAATAAGATCCCTTATTTGTTTTCTAATCATACCATTTATTATTTCTTGTCATGGACCTGAACCCCTTGATTTAGATGATGGAGAATCCGAAATTAGCTATACAGGTGAAAGCATTCAAAGATTACCTGAAGCAATCATATCAACCCTAGGAGAAGAAATTGTTGATGAGCCTAAGATTAATGCTACATTAAGTCTTATTGAAGAAGACTTAATTAAATCTGATTATAATATAGGTGTTGAGATTAGGGGTAGCTCTTCACAAATGTTTGATAAAAAGTCTTATGGATTTGAGACTAGGAGTAGCGACTTTAATGATGATATAGATGTTTCTCTAGGAGGTTTTTCACCAGAAGAGGATTGGATATTTTATGGCCCATATAGTGATAAATCGTTAATAAGAAACAAATTAACATTTGATCTATCTAATCTAATAGGTTACAAGGCTAGTGATACAAAATTTTACAATTTATCAATTAATGGTGATTATAAGGGTGTTTATATTTTAATGGAAAAAATCAAAAGAGATAAAAACAGGGTAGATGTAACAAAACATTCAGGTTCTTCAGCAAATGGGGGTTATATAATTAAAATTGATAAGGCAACTGGTGATTCATCATCAGGAACCACTTATGATTCATCTATGTCATTTAGATCTAATTATAATACGAAAGGTAATCTGTCAGATCAATCAGAAATATATTTTATATATGATTATCCAAAACCAGAAAAAATTTCAACTGAACAAAAAGAATATATCCAAACATATATAAATGATTTTGAGTCAAATTTATTGTCTGATGAATTTAATAATATAGAAAATGGGTATTTGAGTTATATAGATATAGATTCATTTATCAACTTTTTTATAATAAACGAAATCACGAAAAATATTGATGGCTATAGACTGAGTACATTTTTAAATAAAGATGTAAATGGAAAATTAAAAATGGGACCAATATGGGACTTTAACTTAGCTTTTGCTAATTCAGACTATTGTAATGGATGGACTACAAGTGGATGGGGTTTTAAATTTAATGAAATATGTCCTGGAGATATTTGGCAGGTTCCGTTCTGGTGGAACAGATTTATGGAATCTCCAGTATTTAAACAAGCGCTTCTGACAAGATGGAATGATCTTAGATTAAATCTACTTTCTAACCAATCTATAATGGATAAAATAGATGGATATACTGATTATCTTAATGATAGAGGAGCTGTATACCAAAATTTTTCTAGATGGGATTTATTAGGAAGATATATTTGGCCAAATAAATTTGTTGCAAATTCTCATAAAGAAGAGATTGGTTATATGAAAGATTGGATTAACAATAGATTGCAGTGGATAGATGAGGCTATAATAAACTTATAACTATATTTGACTAATGAGTAAATATATACATAAAGCACTATTATTATATAGAGTAATAATATCACTTCTTTTTGTTTTTGGTTATGGACTTAAAAAGCTTAAGATGCTTATTAATGGAGAAGATTTCTTCTACAGTTTTCTTGGCTTTGGAAGTGATATAACCTTATTACTTGCATCGATAGGTGAGCTTATAGCTCCTATTTTTATCATAATAGGATATAAAACAAGATTTTTTACAGCACTTCCCTTATTTATGATGTTTATTGTTGTTTTTGATGTTAAAAGTGGTGAACCATTTGAATCATATCAGACTGCACTATTGTATTTAATATCACTTTCAATTATTATAATTGCCGGTCCAGGTAAGTATTCTATAGATAATTATATAAAAGGTAAGTAGTCTAAGGAGCTCTCTTCCCAACACTAGCTTCTAATATTTCGAACCAATCAATTAACTCTAAATTAATACTACTAGAATCTATAGATTCTTTTAATCTATCAATTTTAGTTGTTCCAACAACAGGAATAATATTAGAAGGATGTTTAATCAACCATGATAGGAGAATTTGACTTTCAGAACAATTATATTTTTTTTTGAATTTTAAAAGCTTTTCTCTTATTCGATTATTTTGATCATTCTTTTTTAAATAGAACTCACCAAGAGGTTTCCAAGCCATCGGTTTTATACCTTTCGATTGCATATAATCTAATGTTCCATCATAAATAGGATCTAAATGAGTTAGCGAGCATTGAATTTGATTACAAACAATTTTAATTTTATTATTAAACATTTGCATTTGCTGAGGGTTAAAGTTTGAAACCCCAAATGAATTAATCTTTTTAGATTCTAAAAGTTGATTAACTGTATCGGATATTTCATTAATATCCATAAGCGGGCTAGGTCTATGCATTAAAACACAATCTAAATAATCAGTTTTAAGATTTATTAAGGAATTTTCAACAGATTTAATTATGTGATCTTTTGAGTAATCATAGTGCTTAACCTTAATTGGTAATTTATCTGACGGGTACATTATCCCAAATTTTGAAATAAGTTTTATTTTTTCTCTATCAATTTTAGATTCTATTAACCCCCTTCCAAATAATTCTTCTGTTGTATATCCTCCATAGATATCAGCATGATCAAATGTATCAACTCCAAATTCAACAGAATTTTCAATAAGTTCAGATACCTGCTTAGTAGACAAGTTATTACCCCAAATACCCCAATTCATTGTACCTGAGATGATTTTAGAATAATTCATTTTTTATAAGGAATAGATGAGTGATGAAGGAAAATTTTAATAGAATTATCTATTTCTATATATCCAAAACTGAATTCAACTTTTATTTTTGTTGACTCATTTTCAAAACAATAATTTCCTGTAGCAAAACCTAAATCATTTATTATCTTAATTTGACTATTTTCAAAACTAATTTTTTTCCATTTTGCTAAAGCAAAACCTTGATCTTCACTGCATTTTCTATCATCTCCAGCAATAAAGTATGAAATAGTTTTTTCCTTTGTATTTCTAAATTGAATTTCTGATGCTTTGCTAGGTTTGAATAATAATTGATCTCCTTCAAAGTTATATATCTCATGAAGAAAATTATTTGTGAATTCTTCTAAAGAATCTTTATCATCGGAAAGCTCACCCATTTTTATTATTCCATTACCCCACTTTTTCTGTACTTCAATTATTTTTTCTTTCATGATATAAATAAACTCATAATTAAGTTAAAAATCAAAACAATTAGAAAAAGTATTAGAAAGGGGAAAATTAAGCTCATTGAAACCGATTTAATGACAACTTGAGTTATATTTTTTTAGTCTCCAATAATTATAGGGTAGAGGAGTTAAAAAGCCGGCAGTAAGCATAATCGGTATAGCCCACCAAGTTATTAATGCTCCTCCAGTTAGAAGTATATCTGTAATATTCATAGCTATTTCCATTGAAACCATTGAAATAAGACTCATTCCAAGAGCTGTTTTTATTGCATTGAATAATCCTAGTTGTTTTAATAGTATGAATGTCTCTAGAATAATTGAAGTTAATAATCCATTAACTATTGCTAAAATCATTATACTGGTGATTGACCAGGTATGGTCAATATTTTGGAAATAATAAATAGTGCCAAAATCACCTATTGAGCAACCTAATAGACACCAGAATGTATTAAGTCTTGCTTTTTTCCAAGTGTGTTTGCAGTTCCAAGAAATTGATAAAATCATTTTTTTTATTTTAAAAAACAAACTTGCAGAGTAGATATCCAAGTAGAAAACCTTCTAACCAAGCTAATAGTGTCACTTGATATTTGGTAAAGCCAAACTTTTTAGCAAATTTCCAAGTAAATTCTTCATGCCATTCAAAGAAATTCTTCATTAAACAAAGTTACGAATATTTATTTTTTTGTAAACCAATAAGCAAATAATAAAAATACAGCTTGAAAAGGAAGTCTAATAATTGCAGTTTCTTTTGTAATTTCTAATAAAGACTGTGCTAGAGTGCTTTGAGCAAGATATATATTAGCAGGGAATACTCCTAGAAGAAGAAGAATTACTCCTTTTGCAGCTATAATTCTATATTTATTAAAAAGAAGCATAAAGCCTAAAAGAATTTCAAAAACACCACTCAAATAAACTAATTCTAGATGAAAGCTCATATAATTAGGTATTATTGATAAAAAATAGTCTGGTTCAGTAAAGTGTCTTATTCCAATATAAATATATGTTGATCCAAAAAAATATATAGAGATTAATTTAATGTATTTCAAAATTTAAGAGTTATCCAGTTATAAGGGCAATATTAGTTGAAAAAAGTTTTACTGCTATTGAGAGAAGTATTATCCCAAAAACTTTTCTTACAACTGCTATTCCATTTTTTCCAAGAACATTTTCAATTCTATTGGATGATTTTAGAACTATATATACAAAAAGAGAATTAATTATTATTGCAACAATAATATTTATTAATTGAAATTCAGCTCTAAGAGATAATAATGTTGTAAGTGTTCCAGCACCAGCTATTAATGGAAAAGCAATAGGCACTATTGATGCCGTTTCTGGTTGATCATCTTGAAATAATGATATGCCTAATATCATCTCAAGTGCTAAAAAGAAGATAACTATTGATCCAGCCACGGCAAATGAATTTATATCTATTCCAATCAAGTTGAGTATTTCTTCTCCTATAAATAAAAATGCAATCATTATACAAGAGGCAACTATTGTTGCTTTCTCAGATTCTATCTTACCAACCTTCCTTCTAAGTGATATAATTACTGGAATATTTCCAACTATGTCAATTACAGCAAATAGAATCATAGTTACAGTGAAGATTTCTTTAAAATTCATTTCAAATTTTTGCGCAAATATAGATTTATTTTTTGAAGATTTTTGGAGAATTGATAATAAATTAGTATAATATAAAAAGCATCTAAAGTATTGATACTATTAGCTATGCGTAAAATAATATAAATGGCTCGTAAACCAAAAATAGAAAGATTCAATCAAAGGGTTCTGTCAAAATATCAGATTTACAATAATTTATTTTTAACATTACCGTTTTCTTCACTTAAAAAAACATCAATTCTATTGCCTCTATTCACGGATTTTTGTAAAAGTCAATATAAAAATAATAATGATCCTAAATCTATTATCGATTCATTTTTTAGTAACTATTTACCTAAAATTAATAGTTGTGAAAAGAATGATATCCTCTTCAATTTCATTAAATATATTGAAAGACAAGTTGTTTTATTTGATGCTATTGAGGATGCTGCTTTTCCTTATGTTAACAATATGCATGGAAGAGGAACAATGCGGTATATCAAAGAAGAGGCTGTAAATCTTCAAAAATCAAACAAACTCAAGTTATATTTAAAAAGAACTAAGGTCAGAATAGTATTAACAGCTCATCCTACACAGTTCTATCCTGACAATGTTCTGGGTATAATAACTGACCTTTCAAATGCAATCTATAAAGATGATCTTGATGAGATTAAACTATTACTAGCACAGTTAGGTAAAACAAGGTTTTATATTAAAATGAAACCAACGCCTCTTGATGAGGCTATAAGTTTAATATGGTATTTGGAAAACGTGTTTTATAACTCAGCTAGTTCAATTGTCAATTATCTACAAGAAAATATTTTTGAAGGTAAAGAAATAAATAATTCAATTTTTGATTTTGGCTTTTGGCCAGGAGGAGACAGGGATGGAAACCCCTTTGTTAATTCAGATATAACTCTTAAGACCTCTAATAAATTAAGATCCGCAGTACTAAACAATTACTTTAAGGATATAAAAAAACTAAAAAGAAGATTAACATTTGATAAAATATCTAATCAACTTCAAACTCTCCAAGATCACCTTCATGATGAAATTTACAATGTTAAATCAAAACCAAAAATCACAGTTGATAAATTCTTAAGTGTCTTAATTTCGATTAAAAAAGAACTTAATAAATCTTATTTTGGTTTATACCAAGAAAAAGTGACGGATTTAATTAATAAAGTTACTTTATTTGGATTCCATTTCGCAAGTCTTGATATAAGACAAAACTCAAGAGTTCACTCAAAAGTATTTAATAATATATGCTCAATGAATAACTCATCTATCATACTAAAAAATGATTATAAAAATTTATCAGATTTCACAAAAGAGATTAATAAAAACTTAGACACTAAAAGTATATTGTCTCAATTAAAGTCTAAGGAGTCAAAAGACACAATTAATAGTATTAATGTTATGAGGATGATACAAGATAAAAATGGTGAGAAAGCATGTAATAGATATATAATAAGTAATTGTAGTTCATTAGATGATATAATGAATGTTTTTATTCTTTTTAAAATGTGTGGTTGGAATTCACCCTCTGTTGACATCATACCACTGTTTGAAACAATTGATGATCTTAAAAACTCGGAAGAAATATTAAAAGACTTGTATAAGATAAAAGAATACAGAAATCATCTTAAAAAAAGAGGGGATAAACAAACTGTAATGCTTGGATTTTCGGATGGAACTAAAGATGGCGGATACCTTATGGCTAATTGGAGTATATATAAAACTAAGCTTTCTCTCAGTAAAATTTCAGATAAATTTAAAATAAAGACTATTTTTTTTGATGGTAGAGGGGGGCCACCTGCTAGAGGAGGAGGTAATACTCATGAGTTCTACTCCTCTTTAGATAATTCTGTACATGCAGATGACATTCAACTTACTGTTCAAGGTCAAACAATTAGTTCTAATTTTGGTACTATAGATTCATCAAAATTTAATTTAGAACAACTTTTAAGCTCCGGTATTTCAAATAAGGTGCTTAGAAGTGATAAGAATAAATTAACAAAGAAAAACTACGACATCTTAAATACTCTTGCTATGATTAGTTATAAATCATATAAAAAGTTCAAGTCACATCCAAAATTTTTAAGCTATTTGGAAGAGATTACAACATTAAGGTATTATTCTAAGACTAATATAGGGAGTAGACCATCTAAAAGAAATAAGAGTTTGGAATTTATTTTTGAGGATTTAAGGGCAATTCCCTTTGTTGGAAGTTGGAGCCAATTAAAACAAAATGTACCAGGTTTTTATGGTGTTGGAACTGCATTAAATTATTTTAAGGTAAATGATGATTTTAGTAAATTAAAAAAGCTATATAAAAAATCTATATTTTTCAGAACATTAATTTCAAATAGTATGATGAGTCTAACAAAATCATTTTTTAAACTAACACACTATCTAAGTGATGATGAAAAATATGGGGAATTTTGGAAATTAATATATGATGAATATGTCCTTACAAATAAACTAATTCTAGAACTTACCGGCTTTGCAGAACTAATGCAAAATGAAGATGCAGGTAAAGCATCAATTCTTGCTAGAGAAGAGATAGTACAACCACTAATAACTATTCAACAATATGCCTTAATGAATATAAATAAAGCTAACGAAATGTCATTAACAAGAACAGATATTAAAACTTTTGAGAAAATGGTTATAAGATCAATGTTTGGAAATATTAATGCAAGTAGAAACTCTGCCTAATTTATTCAATAGGGTCAATTTAATAATATATTTTACAGGGCTTATGAATTCTTAACAAGTATAAATAGTTCTAGTCTCGGTGGAATGAGATATTATCAAAAATAAAAAGATTATCTAACTTCTATTGTTCAACAATAATTTGACCTACCATATCCCCATGAATAGAATATTGATAATAGTATGTTCCAGCACTTCCAATTGGAACTGACCATGTGACTGTGCCTTCGTCAGCACCATTATTATTAACACCATCTATTTGATCATTTGTCCCTGTGCCTTGTGTAGTTTTTAATAAAAAAGGGTGGCCAGAAGCATTTACATTAAAGGATAATTCATCACCTTCTTTAACTCTTAATATTGGATCATTACCTGATTGGGTAATATTACTGTCAGCAACTGATACAATGTAATCTGAGGAAGTTTGAGCAGTAACATTAAAAACAAATGTGCCAGATGGAAGTTTTGTTAGATTAGTAGAGGAGCTTGAGCTTGATGAGGAGCTTGAGCTTGATGTTCCAGTTGACTGGCTAGAAGAATAAGAAGATGAAGCAATTGATGATCCAGAATTAGATGAACTAGAATAATCTGAAGATGAGTTATCACCTTTAGAGCAACTTAACAAAAGAGAAAATACTATTAGATAAATGAATATTCTCATAAAACTAGTTAATTAGATCAATATTCAAATGTACTTTAAAATATATAATTAATACTTCAGATAGTGCATGGGAAAAATCGTTCCATTGAGTTGCGTTTTGTCTTATACTTGGAGCTGGCATTTCTAATTGAATTGAGCTAATGCTTCCTCCAGTTTCTGCTGATCCATGAACATATGTATTGTAGCCACCACTAAAGTACCTCATACCTTCAGGGCTAGGACTAACTATGCTAGGCAGCGATTGATAACCTCTTTCTTCAAGAAGGTTTCCAAAACTATTTGTTCCTCTAAGAATTTCAGAAAATTTTTCAGGTGATTTGTTTACAAGACCATATATGCTGCTTTCTGATATATCAAATTCTGTATCAAGTTCTTCATCACTTTGATCTAATTCACTAGAAGATAATAGATATCCAAGCCATGTCCTTAAATCATAAAACCCATCTGGATTCTGTCCATGTCCATGAATGTCAAGAAAAAGTCCATCATTATATTGAGTTAAAATTTTCTCTTTTGCTTTTGATATATAATAATGATATTCATCATAAGCCCTTTCGGCAGAAATATCTCCTTGTGCAGCCTCAGCCTTATCTCTATTAGCATCTAGTTTAGTCCTTTTAAGATTATTAATTATTACATGTGGCTTAATATTATAATTAGAATCAAGAAAGTTCATAATAGCAAGTGTTAACTGCTTAGTATTAGTATCTGTCACTGTAGTCCCCCATGTTCTATTTGGAATATCATCTGGTGTTAAATCACCTCCATGGGGTGCTGATAAGATTATTGGACTGTTTCCAGGATAATAGGTTGTGTAGTTACCAACTCCATTATAAACCTTATTCAATTCATATGGACCATCACTACCAAGTTCAGGGAAAGAGACTAATATTATTTCCTCTTGGGAGGATTCTTCCTCTACAGATTTTTTTTCACATGCTGAAATCAAAATGATTATTATAAATAGATGCTTGATGTAATTCATTTTATTTTAAAATCTTTTTTTTCTTTTAAATAGCCACCATAGTGCAATTACAACAAAAGTAATTGTAAAGATAACTCTGAAAAATTCTGCATCTGACAATTTAATTAACAGTTAAGTTAGGATAGATAACTTCTCTAATCTCACCCCATGTTATAAGTTTAATATTATTCTCTTTTATTAAATTTTTCAATTCTTGTGAATTAAAAATATCAGAATCAAGCTGTCTCCATAATGAGCCATATTCTGGATGTTCAATTGTTATTGCTTGAAGTTCTGAATTGTCATATCCTAAATGTAGAAGAAACACATTAAGTCCAGGTTCTAATGATTTTATTTTTGTTGAATAGAGTTCAATCCATGTTTCATGATTATAACCTTGTTCAATAATCATTTTTTCTGCATTTTCTTTTCCAAAAGCAGATTCTACAAATCCCCTATCTAGTTCTGGGTAAATCATAAACAGATCATTAACTATTACAACATAATTTGGAATTGGAAACTCATCATTAAATAAAGTTAAGCTTCTACCACTTGTAACCATGCTAACTAATTTATTTTTATGACCTGTTTCTATATATACTTTCCATAAATCTTTATTTGTTGCTAATGCACCCATATGAGTGTCAATGTGAGTTGGGTTCAAACCAAGTGCTCTTGAATAATCAATTTGAGCTTGTAATTCTTTTCTAACTTCTTCAGGATCGGCATTTTTATCTACATCACTAGTGTTATCATAAAATTCATCAAATTCGTTTAATAATGAACTAATCTCATTTGATGGTAATACGCCATTCCATTTATAGTTTTTCCATTCAGCATTTAAAGTAAGATGTAAGCCTAAATCAAATTGAGGATTTTTTATAGAAAATTCTGCTACTTCTTTAACCCAAGGACAAGGTACCATTATAGATCCTGAGCTTATGGAAGAATTCAAAAAACCATTAAAAGATGCTTGATTAACAGAGTGAGAAACACCTATATCATCAGCATGAAGAATCAATAACTTCGCATCTTTTCCATAACCTAGTTTTTCAGCTATATTTTGAATTTGTGAACTTGCATTTAATGAAAATAATGCAATTATTATGGATAAAAATTTTTTCATGTTTTGTATATGTTTTACATTAATAGTACAATATATTTATTTAATAATAAATCGTAATGGTTAGGAATCTTATTTTAATCTTTTTGAGTATTGTTTTTTTAGGTTGTCAAGAATCATCTGACAATAAAATTGCAATTGTTATTCATGGTGGTGCTGGAACAATTGTAAAAGAAAATATAACTCCTGAACTAGAGAGATCATATTTTTTAAAATTGGAGGAAGCTATAAGAGTTGGTTATGAGATATTAAAAAATGGTGGCTCAAGTAAGGAGGCAGTTGAGAAGACAATACATGTAATGGAAAACTCTCCTTTATTTAATGCTGGACATGGAGCAGTGTTAACTAGTGATGGAACTGCTGAGCTTGATGCTTCATTTATGGATGGAGAAACACTTGATGCAGGAGCTATTGCAGGTGTTAAAAATATTAAAAACCCCATAAGTGCTGCTATAGCAGTAATGGAAAAATCGCCATATGTATTGCTTTCATCTAACGGTGCTGAACAGTTTGCATCTGAAGTAGGTCTTGAGATAGTACCTAATTCATATTTTATAACAGAGAGAAGAAAAACCCAATTAAAAGCTATTCAAAACAAAAATGAAGTTAGTTTTTATGACCCTTATATAAAAGATTCAAAATATGGAACAGTCGGATGTGTAGCATTAGATGTTAATGGTAATATATCTGCTGGAACATCAACAGGTGGAAGATCCAATAAAAAATGGGGTAGACTAGGAGATGTTCCTATAATTGGAGCTGGAACATATGCAAACAATGAATGTTGCGGAATTTCAGCTACTGGTTGGGGTGAATTTTTTATAAGAAATGTAGTTGCTTATGATATAGCTGCTTTAGTAAATTATAAAAAACTTAACATTAAAGAGGCTTCTAAGCTTGCTCTAGAAAAAGTTAAAGATTTAGGAGGTGATGGAGGAGTAATTGTGCTTGATAAAAATGGGGATGTGTCTATGGATTTTAATACTGCTGGAATGTATAGAGCCTACATAAATAATGAAGGGGAATTAACAGTCAAAATATATAACGACTAATTCCTATTTTATAGGATAATATACTTTTCTCTTATCAAGATTTCTTAAAATTTTATTTTTAGAATAAAGTAATGGGAAGTAAATATCATTAGCCCAATCTTCATATAAATTATTATAAAATTTACTTTTTGGATTTCCTGATTGTCCAGGTGAGTTTGTAGCAATGCTATTGTCCCAATCCCCTGTGTTGATTAAAACTCTAAAACTTCCCCCTGAGGATTGATTGTTATTAAAACTAGTTGAACCAGGAGTGAATCCATTTCCTCCTCTAGGATAAGATTTCAAGGAAATTAAGCTATAAATAGAATCATTGACCACTCTTTCTAAAGGGTGTCTTATTTTAACATGTTTATATTCATTTTGTCCATAAACCCAATTATTAGTGTCTTCGCCATAAGTATTAACCATATATTCAACAGCTTGCTTAAAAGAGCTAGCTAAAATTTCATTTCTATCTTTTTCTGAAAAGTCCTCAAGTTTTTCAATTACTCTAGATAACTGCATCCAAATAAAATTTTTAACCTCTTTCGGAACATATCTTCTATTGAATTCATTCCAAATTGTCATCTCCCATGCATTATATAATCCTGCTGCTATTGAATCTTTTGATAGCTTATTATCCCAGTTTGATAAAATCTTAAAGTATTTATCATCATCATTTAGGACATTGGAAAGCATCATAATTAAGTTTTCTGATGAAACAGAATGATAATCTACCTGAAGGCTAATCATATCTTCCATGGAAAAATTAGAACTATTGGTTAAAATATTATTTATTCTATTACCTCTAAATGGATCTGCCCAATCAAAACCAATAGCATCCCAACGATCATAATCATCCGGAGTAACATTTTGGTTAGAAGTTACTATAAGATTTTCTTTTGGATTAAATTTATTTGGTTTCTCAATTATAGGTAGATATCCATCCCACTCATAATCACCATTACCCATAACAGGAACCAATCCACTATGAGTATTTCTAATTGGTGCTATACCAACTGCTTGCCAGCCAATATTTCCATCTTTATCAGCCCAAACCATATTTTCTCCAGGGATATTACTGTAGTTACAAGCATCTCTAAATTCTTCCCAGCTTTTCGACTGATCCATCCTTAAAGAGGCAAGATAAGGTGACCCGCCAACTTCAAGCCATCCACATTTAACAGCATATGCTTTATTCCTTTTTTCATCAATAAACGTTACTGGTCCATGTATAGAATAATTCAGACTTACTTCTTTTTCTCCCTTCCCTTTAATATTTATCTTTTCTTTGATAACTTCAAATTTTTTCCATTTCCCGTTATATAAATATTCTGAAGGATTGTTGGGATTTAAATTATATACATAAAGATCCTCAGCATCAGTTCTAAAAACAGTCAATCCCCATGCTCCATAACCATTATGTCCTATAGAAATTCCTGGTATTTCAGGTTCACCTCCACCTATTACATTCCAACCTGGTGCAACTAAATGAGCCATATACCTTAAAGAAGGAGCAACTATTGTCCTATGAGGATCGTTAGCTAATAAAGGATATCCATTAAAAGATTTATCTCCAGATATTGCCCAATTATTACTTCCTATAGAATAATTGTCAAGATTTTTCTCAATCTTTATTTCTGCTATTTGATTATTATCTGATTTATATTTTTCTAAAATATAGTCTCTTTTAAATTCCATTGGTTGTCTATAAGCATTATATAACCTTAGTATATCATTTTCTAAATCTTTTTTAGTAATTTTCTTATCGATCTTTAAGGATGGTTCCTTTGGATGAAACCACATTAAATCTTTTACTTTTTTCTCTCCAATTATCGAAACAGCTCTTCCGATATTAAGTTCATCTTCAATATTACCTAATAGACCTTGATGCCTTGATATTACAACCTCTGGAGTCCATTCCATTGGTTCTATCCCAAGTATCTTAAATTCTAAAGGAAGTTCCAGGTTGTTGTCTTTAATTTCTTTTATATATGCATTTACACCATCAACATATGATGTAATAATTTCATACCCATTTTCATGATAATGNTTTANNTCTTCTTTTATNTCNCCNCTGAATTTAAANANCCTNGTTCCTAAATCTCTTTCAAATTCTTCTTCNCCNAANATNTCAGAAACAGTTCCTGTNGCTTGTCTTCTCCATATTTCAAATTGAAATAANCTATCTTTCGCAGCTAAGTAACCTTGCATAAAAAAAAGATCATTTTCATTATTTGCATAAATATGATTTATNCCATATTTATCCCTTAGCACTTCAACTTCTTCTTCTAAACCATTAATATTTTGATTGTTTGAACATGAGGCTGAAATAAAGAANATTAGTAGCAATATTTTTTTCATTTTAAATTGAATTATGTTTTTACTAAGTAACAATAATTTTTTAAATTGTAATATGAAGATACTAACACCAATAGTTATACTATGTGCTTCAATAGCATTTAATACACTAGCTGCATTAATGATAGNAGGTATTATAGATCATTTTATAGATCCATATATAATATTGGGGATTGGATTNCTTTTATTTATATCGACTTTATTTATTATTAAAAGATAACTTAAGATGAGAGACTTTGTAAACTATGGAACTTCTATTGATATTAAAATACTAATACTAGTNGTAGTTGTAATTGCAATTTGGAAATCTATAAAGTGGATAAAGAAAATAAATTAATTGTAAATTAGAGTTTACCTAAAAAAAAAGAATATGAAAAAATTAAAAAACATTTTATTGCTTATTGTAATAATGATATCATCTACTGTATTTTCTCAAGGATTATCTATAGAATCTAACCTTAGTGGTCTTAAATTAAAACTTGGTGAGGAGTTTACTCCTGATTCTTATGCTTTAGATAGAAATGGTNAGAAAATTATGTGTGCAGGTGTAATCTATTATAATAAAAGAGGAGTTTTTAGTAGAGCAGATGCAATAACAGTTGATCGTGAAGAAGGAAAAATAACAGCTAATAAGCCCGGAATCCATGAGGTTGTAGCTTTATGTGTTAGTCAAGATGGACAAAGGTTAAGTAGGACTTTTGATGTAGTTGTTGATTATCCAAAAACTGAAGAAATTAAAATTACATTAGGAGGAGATAAAATATACGCTGACACATATGTTCCCCTTAATTTTGAAGTAATTGATGAAATGGGGTATAAAAGGGATGACGTCTTATTTAAGCTTAATTCATCTAATAATNTNTTAGANGTTGATAGTTATAATAATGTAAAAGCTATTAAACCTGGCTCAGCCTCTCTTGAAGCTTCATANGATGGTATTTCNGCAAAAATTAAAATAAATGTTTTAAAAAATCCAGTNTCTAAAATTGAGATTANTTCTAATATAGATGTTGCAAGAACTGGAGATGTNGTAAAATTTAAAGCTGTCGGCTATGATTCAAGAGGTAGGGAGATTAAAAATCTACCTTTTGAGTATTCTTTTTCAGGAANAGCAATAGATAAAACTACTACTGCTTCAGGTTTAATANTTGATGATGGAAGATTTGTTGCGGAAATAATAGGAGACTATTTAATTACAACATCTTTAGGTAATATTTCANCTTCTAAAAGGTTAAAGGTAATTGATAGAGGGGTAGAAAGGGANATTGTTAAAGTAGGTAAAGGAATAGTAACTGATAAACATACTTCTGATTTCTGGGTATTTGAAGGCGTTGATGGAAGAGATTATGCTGTAACAGGCACATGGGGTGCTGATGGCACATCTTTTTTTTGGGATGTAACTGACCCGTCTGATCTTAAATTGATTGATAGTGTTAAAGTAGATGCAAGAACTGTTAATGATGTTAAGGTCTCTGAAGATGGAAGAATANCTGTAATTAGTAGAGAAGGTGCCTCTAATAGAAAAAANGGAATAATAATTATTGATGTGTCAAACCCATATGATGTAGAAATAATTTCAGAATACACTAAAAATTTAACAGGAGGAGTCCATAATGTTTTTATTTATGATGATCATGTTTATGCATTAAGTGNTGGTCAAAAGTATTATATAATAAATATAGAAGATCCTAAAAANCCTTTTGAAGTTGGGATGTTTGAAGTTGGGAAAGAAGGGCAGTCAATTCATGATGTGTGGGTTGAAGACGGGATTGCATATTCATCAAATTGGAGAGATGGAGTTTATCTTGTTGATGTTGGTAACGGTATAGCTGGTGGATCTCCTTCTAACCCAGTAGCATTTGGTAATTATGATTACCCAACAGGTGCTCATCATGCTACATTTCCATTTAAAAGTAAATCAACAGGTAAGTTCTATACTCTATTGGGAGATGAGATATTTCCAGATGGTGTTGATGAAAACAACCCTAATATAACTGCTGGATTTGTTCATTTTGTTGATTTTTCAGATCTAGAAAACCCTAAAGAAGTTGCTAGGTATGAATTACCGGGACAAGGATCTCATAACTATTGGATAGAAGATGATGTTTTATATGTTGCTATGTATGGAGGAGGTGTTAGAATTGTAGATATTAGTGGTGATTTAATTGGAGATCTTTATAGACAAGGAAGAGAGATAGGTTATATTATGACAGGCACTTCAAATGGTTATATACCAAATGCTACTATGTCTTGGGGAGCTCAATTATATAAAGGATATGTTTTTTATTCAGATTGGAACAATGGGTTAGGATCTTCAAAAGTTTCTAAATTAAAGCCTGATACATCGAAACAAAATCAGTATATAAATAATGTCCCTTTAATTGATTAAATGAAAAAGATATTAATTTTTATTTTTTCAGTTTACACTAACTCTCTTATCTCTCAAGATTATTATATATATGTAGCGGCAGAGTCAGAAGACGAAGTTTCATTAATAAAATTTAATGGAACAGAGGCTTATGAGAAAGAAAAGATTCTAGTTGGAATCATGAAAACTGAAATTGAAGGTCCTCATGGAATAACTGTTGATCCAAATGGTGAATACTGGTATTTATCTTTAGCTCATGGAAATCCTTATGGAAGTTTAGTTAAGTATTCAACAGAATCAAATAGACCAATTTCTAAAACTAAATTAGGATTATTCCCTGCTTCTATGCAAATATCCCCTGTAACAGGACTGCTTTACTGCGTTAATTTTAATCTTCATGGAGACATGAAGCCAAGTTCAGTTTCAGTTGTGGATCCTGATACAATGACTGAAATAAAGAAGATAACAACTGGTTCAATGCCTCATGGATCTAGAATCTCTCCTAATGGTTTATTTCAATATTCTGTTGCTATGATGTCAGGTGAGTTATTTGAAATTGATGCATTAAGTCTTAAGGTAAATAGAGTCCTAAAACTAGAATCTAAGATTCATAGAGAAGATTCTCATGAATCAATCATGATGCATTCAACAGTTAAGCCAACATGGGTAATACATCATCCTTCTAAGCATTTTGTATATATTGCATGTAATGGTTCAGATGAGATTATAAAAGTTGATCTTAAAAAATGGGAAATAACACAAAGAGTTAAAACTGGAAAAGGACCTTATAATCTAGAGGTTTCCCAAGATGAGAAATATTTACTTGCTAGTATAAAGGGAGAAGGGAAGACAGGTGTTTGGAAACTTAAAGATTTGAGCTTTGTGAAGAATATTGAAAATTCGGGAAGTGTATCACATGGTGTTGCGATTTCCCCTGATAGTAAATATGCTTTTGTATCACTTGAAGGTGTTGGAGGTGAACCTGGAATTGTTGACGTAATTAGCTTAAAAACCCTTAAAGTAATAAGTTCAGTTAAAGTTGGAAAGCAGGCGGGAGGAATAGCTTTTTGGAAAATAGAAATGTAATAAATCTATTTACATTCTAAAATTATATCGAAGTTTAAGTAGAACTTGTTGATTAATCATTTCCCATCTATTATTTAGATCCATAGTGTTGTGGTTAAATACTAAAAATAAATCACCCTGTGGATCAAATATCCATTGTAATCGAGCATTTAGGCCTAATTTTTTTGTATCTGTGTCATATTGCACAAAGCTATTAAGTTGTAAATCTGGAGATCCATTGAAACGTGTGCGAAGGCCAACAAGTGTTTGATCAAAATTTCCAAATGGCAGACGTCCAATATTATGATTTATAACCGATTCAAAAGCAAGTATACTAGAGGGGTTCCAGTTTAATGTAGCTTCTAGTTGATCTAGATTCCCATCATAGAAATCCCCAAACCACCAGGTTAATTGTCCACTAATTTTTCGTTTAGCCGCTAATTCTGTCTCTAATCTATAACGGTTAAAATGATACTTACCAGTAGGAATAATTACACCTTTAGCAATTTCAAATGACTCCTGTAAATTTTCCCCTTGTGGTACATAATTAACCTCTATTCGATCACCACTTTCTAGTCGCCAATTTATAGGTGCTGTAAAAATCCGATAAGACTCCCAATTCCCATTAAGATCTGTGTAATAAGTCGTAAAAAACTGATTCCTCATTTGACGAACCCATTCCCAGTCAGGTCTAGGTGCATAGGTGATACCTGCTCTCCAATAGTTAATACCTTTTCTTTCCACAAATCCCAATGAAGGATCAAATGCATCTCCAATATGAGTATATGACATAGCTATATCCCAGATGTCATTAGGATAATCAAGCTTTATAGTATAAGCTGATTTATCTCCTGATAAATCATTTCGATTAGTATGCATAGCTGATATTCCAACTAAAAAGTTTTTATTCCTCTTAAAATGGGTTGTTTGATAAATGAAGTCTATTCCTGAGGTAGAACTATTATTTCTTCCCAATGGATCACCAAATGTGCTAATAAAACCAATTGAGGATTCTTTGAATATATTTTGTCTTAAACGAACTACATTCATGCTAGTCCTCTCCAGGTTTTCACCATTAATGGTAGTTTCTCTATTTGTTATAGATAAAGCTCCAAAAGCAGTTTTTCCTAATCTACCATTAACTTTTAATCCAGCTAGTATAGGTGTCTCAACACCTTGATATAAACCAATTTTTCTACTAAAAAAAGGCATAAGACCATTATCTCTATATCCCACTCCAAAACCAAATTCAAATATATCTGATCCTTCAAGAAAAAAGGATCTTTTTTCAGGAAAGAATAAAGGGAATCGAGTGAGATTTGTTCTTCTTGTGTCAACTTCAGTTTCAGCGAAATCTGTGTTTACTGTCAATGAAGCAGTAATGTTTGAACTAATTCGTTGACTTATATCAATACTTGGATCGAAGGATAGATTTGAGCTTATATTTCCCAGTTTGGTGTTATCTAAAATAAGAGAAGGACGAATATTCAAACCAATCCCATAATTGAATTTGGGTATATTTGTAAGTAATCCAGCTCTACTGGTTTGAATAAACCACTGATTACGACTAATATTTTCCCAACGAGCTGTTTCCTGATTTCTTTGAATACGTCGTTCTATATTAAACCCCCACGTGTCTAAACTTTTGTCAAATGAAATACTTTGAATAGGAATTTTAATTTCAACTGTCCATCCCTGATCATGGATGTTGGTTTTAGCCTCCCAAATAGCATCCCAATCAACATTTTCTGATTCCCCACGATTCGAAACTAGGGCATCATAACGAGCACCATTAGCATTCACCGAAAATATTAAACCCGATTGACCGTCAAGGAAAGGATCAATAACTATCCTAATGTGATCCTCATTTTTAAGATTAGAATCTCTTAACTTAGAATAGTGTACTATAGATTCTGGATTAGAATCGAGACATGTTACACCTATAAGTAAATAATTACTGTGAGCTAGTACTTTAAATTCTGTAATTTGAGATGGAACTCCATTCTCAATAGGTTCTATGGTTTTGAACCTATTAATAGATTGTGCAGACTTCCAGTCCATATCATCAAGCAAACCATCTATGATTACTTTTCCTTTGACAGGAAATGCTTTGACTTTTAAACGATTATCATTTTGGGCTTGTAAAAAATAAATATTACTAATCAAGAAAGAAAACAATAAGAAAAATATTCTGAATCTTATTATTTTTTTTGTCATTTTAACTGATTCTATAAAACAAAATTATTGTTGGTTTTGAATAAATCATATGATAATAATCATTTTATTTTTTTACAATAATAGTAGTTGGAACATAAAGTCCAGCCGTAAGAAAACTTATGAGTCCATCAGTAAGAGTCATTTTTATTTCAACTTCATAGTTTTTCTCGTTTTTAATTTCTTCTAAAATAGAAGTCTCTTCAGAGATAAAGCCTAGTATAAAATTATGTTGTTTATCAGTTTTTGTATATCCTTCAACAGCTCCCTCACCATATGATAATTTATGAATATAACAAGATGAAAAAATTAATGAAATTATTAGTATTAATAATATTTTTCTCATTTTAATTTAATTCAATAGTTTGGTCTTTAAATTCTAATTTTTCAATATTCTGCAATATATTAATTCCATCTCTATCTGAAATTTTATCTATAACAGAAGCTTTATTATCAGAAATATTGATAATATATTCTGAACTATTCCCAGAGAATATCACTGTGTTTATTCCTTGATTTCCAGTGATATTATTATCAAGTGGATTAATAGAAACTGAGATATCATTACTCCCTAAGAGAGTTATATCTTTTAAATATTGTGAATGATTAGTATAAGGTTTTGATGAATCAAATCTTAATGAGAAATTCCCATTAAAACTCGAGTCAATTCTAGCGTTATAAGTTAAGTGTGGGTGAAAGAATTTATTGTTCATTATTTCAGCACCAATAGGATCTTCTGTTAAGATTTCATCTCTTGTTTTTGCAACATATATCCCCCACATTCCATGAGTATTACTATCTGTCCAAGCACCCCATAATCCGTAATAAGAATCTATAAGAGCTGCTAAGTATTCTTGAGTTAAACTATTTTCATCTATTAGCTCATTTATCCACCTTTCAGCATCTATTCCCCATAAATTATTTGATAATGCGATTTTTTGGGCTTCTCTTATTTCTGATTGATATTCTGGCATTGCACCTGGAAAAGAGTTGTGACCATCTATTCCTATTCCATAATCATGGACTAAATGGAGAATCTCTTCATAAGTTGCATCTCTATGATTATTGTACTCTTGATTAATGTACCAAGGATGTCCTTCAACTTGAATTTCATTTTCAAATAATGCTTGACCATTAACTTCAACAGGATTATTTCCATCATCCTGGCCATTAAGTAGTATAAGAATTGCACCGTTCTCAGACATTTTGTTTGCTAATTCAGATTTGTCACTACCATATTTGGAACCTGGATAATTTTCAAGGAAATGTTCTAGTGTGCTTCTAGCTCTAACAATTTGTTCATCTGTTAAATTACTTTGAGCTACAATGTGTATTTTTCCACCATTAGGTGTTACAACATTAGTATAACGATTAAAATTATTAGAATATTCTTTACCTAAACTATTTGGGATTATGTTTTCAATTCGTAATTCTGGATTTGCTTTTCCCATAGGTTGATCTATTGAACTATCATTAGAACATGAAGAAAATATTATTGAAAGGAGAATGATATTTTTCATTTTTTAAAAATCAGGCAATCTTACCTTGTGACCACCCTGCACCTATAGCACATCCAATAGCAATTCCTAATAGAGAATCATCAAAAAGAAAATACCCAATAAGAAAACCGATTATAAAACCTAGAAAGAACTTTATCATGGTCTTTCTATTACTTCCACTTTATATTGCAACCAATACTTGGCTTTTGTATTCTAGTGTTATCTCTCTTGTTTGTAAGACAGTCTATAGCGTTTTTTAAATCTGCTCCATCACATTCTAACTCATTTCCCGGGCGAGAATCATCTAATTGACCTCTATAGATAAGTTTTAATTCAGAATCAAACAAATAAAAATCGGGAGTACATGCTGCATCATAATCTTTTGCAACTTGTTGTGACTCATCATACAGGTAAGGAAAATTAAAATTGTTTTCAACTGCATTAAGTTTCATTAACTCAGGACTATCTTCTGGGTAATTTATAACATCATTACTAGAGATCGCTATAAATCTAATCTCACTTCCATGATATTGTTGACCCATTGATGCTATTGTTGAGTTAACATGTTTAACAAAAGGGCAATGGTTAGAGATAAACATTATGATTGTTCCTTTTTCTCCTTTTAAGTTATCTAAAGAAACAGTTGAATCACTTGTCACGTCAATTAAATCAAAATTAGGAGCTGTTGTTCCTAATGATAACATATTTGAAGGTGTTCTTGCCATTTTTTATATTTTAATTGATTTATGATTAAAAGTAATAAATTATTAAATTGTATAAGTGAAAAAGATTTTTTTTTAAATATCTAAAAATTGTCCTTAATTAAACCTAATTCCTATTGCGAGTTTGTAGCAACTTTAGAGTCTGATAATATTCATAAAATATATCATGATACTCAATATGGGTTTTCAATAGAATCAGATAATGAATTATTTGGAAGGTTAATTTTAGAAATTAATCAAGCAGGATTATCATGGACCACAATATTAAATAAACAAAAAAACTTTAAATCAGCATATTCAAATTATAATATTGATCATATTGCTAATTATGGATACAGAGAAATTAATAGACTTCTTTTAAATAAAGGTATAATAAGAAACAAATTAAAGATTAAAGCAGTGATTTATAATGCCAATAAAGTATTAGAGATTAAAAATGAACATGGATCATTCAAATCATGGTTAGATTTAAAAACACCAATGAACATAGATGAATGGGTTAAGCTCTTTAAAAACACTTTTAAGTTTACAGGAGGAGAGATAACTAAAGAATTTCTAATGAGCACTGGCTATATAAAAGGAGCCCATGGAAAGACTTGTCCAATTTTTCATAAAATAAATAAGTTAAACAATGGATCCAAAAAAGAGACAAATAATCCTTAGTTGAGATAGTTTTTATAAATTTGAAAAAATCTTTTCTTGTGGAAGAAAATCCGATACCTATATATGTAATTGAATTTTTATCTGAAGAGTGGATAACATGGACTGCTTTTTCAATACTTGTTATATCAATACCGCTAATTTTAGCTAGGGTTTTAAATAGAGATCAAAAGAAACTGATATCCTACATAATGGGTGTTATTATGATAATTGACTTCATATCTGAAAATGTTGGTTATTTTATCAGTGGGACTTGGGATATTGAATATAACTTACCTCTTCATTTATGTGGAATATCTTCTTTAATCCTTTGTGTCTTGCCTTTTATGAAAAATAAGCAAAAACTATTTCAATTTGTTTACTATACCGGTATAATTGGAGGAATTATGGCAATATTAACGCCTCAGCTAAACCATTTTGACGGATCACTTAGATATTATTTAAATTTTTATGTCTCACATAGTTTATTAATAGGCATGCCAATATTTATGTATCTTCACCTAGATTTGAAACTTCCTAAATTGTCATGGTTTAAGCTTTGGGTTAACGTAAATATTTTACTTGCTATAATTATGCCTTTAAATTTTTTAATACATTCTAACTATATGTACCTAGCTCAGCCACCTGAAGTTGATAATCCTTTGGTTATAGGGGAGTGGCCTTATTATATTTTACTTTGGGAAGTCTTCTTACTAATAATTGCATATTTAGTCTACATTATAAGTAAAAGACGTATAACGCTTTAAATTATTAGATTATGTATTCCATTAAAGTAGATAAAGATATTGTTGTAGCTATAAAAGAAGTGGATGTAGATATCATCATGCCTCATGAAAAAGTTCTATTAGACAAAAAAGATATTTTAAAAAACAATTTAAAATATAAGGATGAGTATATAATAATCTCGACAATACTAATTTGTAGCAATTCTAACATGATAATTGATGGTCATCATAGGTATGCTGCACTTAAAGAGTTAGGGTGTAAAAAAATCCCAGTTACTTTAATTAACTATTTTTCAGATAAGATTATAACAGGTAAAAACAAGACTTTATTGAAGAAAGATATAATTTCTAATTCCCAAAATAATAATCTTTATGAGCCAAAGACAACTAAGCATCTTATTTATTGTAATGAAAATAAAAAATGGTTTCCTATAACCCTTGTATCCTCTTTATATAATCTATCTTTGAATAAATAATTGGAATATGAAAAAACATATAGGTGCTATTACATTAATAGCTATTGGGATTATATTTCAAATAGACATGTATTTTGACAAGTTGAATATTTTTGGGTATGTTATTCGAAACTTTTGGCCAATGATATTAATCTTCATTGGTATTTCAATGATTATCAATAAAAAAGGTTTATAAATCATATTCTATGGATAAGTTAACAAAGTGGTCGTTAACTGCCGCTCTTGCAGGTTTCCTTTTTGGTTTTGATACAGTAGTAATATCCGGTGCTGATCAAAAACTACAACTCTTATGGAACTCAAGTGATATCTTTCATGGTTCAATTGTTATGGCTATGGCGCTATGGGGAACAGTTGTAGGAGCTATTTTTGGTGGAATTCCATCAAGAAAAATTGGAGGAAAAAAAACATTACTTTGGATAGGTGTTTTTTATACAATTTCTGCGATTGGATCAGCATTAGCTAATGATCCAATCACATTTGCTATATTTAGATTTATAGGAGGGATAGGGGTAGGAATATCTGGAATAGCTGCCCCAGCATATATCTCAGAAATTGCGCCTGCAAAAAGTAGAGGTAGACTTGTAGGATTATACCAATTTAACTTAGTTAGTGGAATATTAATTGCATTTTTATCAAATTATCTTTTAAGTGGGCTTGGAGAAAATGATTGGAGATATATGATGGGTATTGAAGCTCTGCCTGCTTTGCTATACACTTTATTAGTTCTATCAATTCCAAAAAGTCCAAGATGGCTTTATTTGAATAATCAACAAGATGAAGCGGAAAAAATAATAAGGGATGCATACTCAAAAAATGATGCAGATGAATTAATTAGTGAAATAATAAAAGATAAAGAATCAAGTATTAAATCAGAATCAATTTTTCAAAAGAAATACAGTTTTATATTAATGCTTGCCTTTTTAGTTGCAGCTTTTAATCAATTCTCTGGTATAAATGCATTTTTGTATTATGCTCCTAGAATATTTGAAGAAGGGGGACTTGGCCAGAGTGCAGCCCTATTAAATAGTGTTGGAATTGGTCTAACTAATCTGATTTTTACGTTTATAGGTATTAATCTAATTGATAAGCTTGGTAGAAGAGTACTTATGTATATAGGCTCAATAGGTTATATAATTTCACTTACCTTAATAAGTCTTTCGTTTATTTTAGATTGGGGTGGTATAGCACTTCCTATTTTTCTTTTTCTATTTATAGCATCTCACGCAATTGGACAAGGAGCTATAATTTGGGTATATATTTCAGAAATATTTCCAAATCATATTAGAAGTTATGGACAATCTTTTGGAGTTTCTACTCACTGGGTTTTAGCTGCTATTATACCATCATTTGTTCCATTTCTATTTGGATGGATAGGACCTGGAATTGTATTTGCATTCTTTGCTTTTATGATGGTGCTACAATTACTTTTTACTCATTTTATAATGCCAGAGACAAAAGGTGTATCTCTTGAGGAACTAAGTAAAAAATTAATTAGAAATTATCAGTAAATTGTGGGAAAAAAATATGGGAAGTAAATTTTTTAGCAATAGACACGATAATAAAACTTCAAAAGGAAAACGCCAAATTAAGGGTTCCAAAAAGAACACTAATAGTAAAATACAATCAAAAGGTGTTGGAAAGTCTAATATGTCAGGTGTTAGAAAAGTGGGTAGAGGCAAGTAATTAAATAATGAAAAATCTTTTATTCTATTTTTTATGCTCTCAATTTTTGATTTGTCAAATTCCTCAGGACAAAAAAATAATAAGCTCATTGTATGTTTATGATTTAGATAGCAGAAAATCTACTCTTTTATTTAAGGAGGAAAGACATTTTGAAGCTCCCAATTGGTCCAAAGACGGAAATTATCTATATATAAATAGTCAAGGTAAACTAGAAAAATATGATCTTAAGGGTAACAATTTAGGAGTAATCAATACAGGTAATTTAGATAAATTAAATAATGATCATGGTATTTCATTTGATGGAAAATTTTTATTTTTTTCATCTGGTAAAAATGAAATTCAAGGTCACTCATCATATATTTATAGTATTCCATTAGCTGGAGGCAGCCCAAAATTACTTACTAAATTTTCTCCATCATATTGGCATGGTGTATCAGCGGATGGTAAGTATATAGTGTATTGTGCTGAAAGAGACGGAAATTATGATGTATATAAGTTAAATTCCGAAGGAGGAGTTGAAGTTAGATTAACATTTGACGATGGGCTAGATGATGGTCCAGAATATTCACCTGATGGTAAGTATATATACTTCAATTCATATAGAAGTGGTAAAATGCAGATATGGAGAATGAATAGTAAAGGATCTGATGCAGAACAAATAACTTTTGACAAATATTCAAATTGGTTTCCACATATATCTCCAAAAAATGATTTAGCAGTAATAATTAGCTATATAGAAGATCAGAAGCAACTTCATCCTTTTGGAAAAAATGTAAAACTAAGGCTGATTAATTTGAATACTAAAAAAGTGACAGATCTAACAGATATTTTTTATGGTGGACAAGGGACTATAAATGTCAATTCTTGGAATCCTGATGGAACAAAATTTTCTTATGTTAAATATTCATTAGAAGATCTATAAGATTGCTTTAAATTCTTAAATTAGGTATATGGATAAGATTCTACTTATTGCTCTCTTATTTCTTATTTTTTCTTGTAATAAAAATAAAGATTGGAATGTATATGGAGGCTCTTATCAAAGAACTCAATATATAGATTCAGATAAAATAAATAAGAAAAACATTTCAAAATTAGTTAAGACTTGGGAGTATAGAACTCATGATAATGATAAAAATTCGGAAATTCAGACCAATCCATTAATTGTAGATGAAAAATTTTACGGAGTATCTCCAAAACTTAAACTTTTTTCATTAGAGGCGAAAACAGGATCAGAAAGATGGATATTTGATCCTTTTCAAAGTGATCAAAAATATTTTGACAAAGAAGATACAAGTATAAATGTATGTAGAGGAATCACTTATTTTGAAGATAAATTTAAAAATGCATTTATTTTTTACGGAGTAGGTTCAAAATTATTTAAAGTTAATGCCTTAAATGGAAAACCTGATTTAAACTTTGGTGATAACGGTTATGTTGATTTGCATAAAGGTCTTGGTGAAAATTCAAGTTCTTTATATGTATTAATGACATCACCTGGAATTATTTATAATAATTTAATAATTGTCGGTTCAAAAGTTAGTGAAGGAAATCCAGCTGCAAAAGGAAATATAAGAGCTTTTGATGCAAACACAGGAGATTTAATTTGGATTTTTAAAACAATACCTGAAATCGGTGAAGATGGACATGAAACTTATGATAATCCTGATGCGTATCAAAGACTTGGTGGAGCAAACGCATGGGCTGGACTAACATTAGATGAAAAAAGAGGTATTGTATATGCTCCAACTGGTTCTGTAAGTTATGACTTTTATGGGGGTGATAGAGTTGGTGATAATCTTTTTGCTAATTCTATTATTGCACTAGATGCCGAAAATGGAAAAAAAATATGGCATTTTCAAACCGTTCATCATGATGTATGGGATAGAGACTTGCCTTCGCCTCCTGTTTTATTTGATTATAAGATTAATGATTCAATTATACCTTCTTTAGCTCAAGTCACAAAATCAGGCTATATATTTATATTAAACAGAGTTACTGGAAAGCCTTTATATGATATCATAGAGAGCCCTGTTCCAACAAACTCTTTATTAATTGGAGAAAAACTATCAGAAACACAACCAATTCCAACTTTTCCTGATACATTTTCTAGACATTCAATTTCAATTCAAGATATTAATCCATTTATAAGCAATAAAGAAAAAGATAGTATCAAAAAAGTTTTTTCTTCTATCTTAAAAAATAATATTTTTTCTCCTCCGTCAGAAAATGGAACATTGATTTTTCCAGGCTTTGATGGAGGTGCAGAGTGGGGAGGGCCTGCACTTGATCCTATTAATAATATGCTATATGTTAATTCCAATGAGATGCCTTGGATACTAACAATGAAAAAAGTTGCAAATAATAGCTCACAACAGATGAATATATACAATAAGCAATGCCTAATGTGTCATGCAATTGATTATAAAGGATCTGGAAAAAATCCTTCAATTATTGGCATGAAAGAGAAATATAGTTTTAATGAGTTAAAATCAATTATTAAAAATGGAAAAGGGTTTATGCCTGGTTTTTCATTTTTAGACACTCAAAAAATGGAAGTTTTAGTAAACTATATTTTAGAATTAAAAAATGGAGATATGACCGATTTATCATCGATGGATCAGGAAGTATTTTATACTTCTACAGGGTATAATAAGTTTTTAACTAATGATGGTTATCCAGCTATTAACCCTCCATGGGGTTCACTTAATGCTATAAATTTAAATACTGGAAAAATTGAATGGAAAATCCCTTTAGGTCAGACAGAAATTGGTCAAAAAAATAATATTTTAACAGGATCAGAAAATTATGGAGGACCTATAGTAACTAAATCGGGAATAATTTTTATAGCAGCTACTTCAGATAAAAAAATTAGAGCTTTTGATAATCAAAATGGAGAATTAATTTGGGAAAAGGAGTTACCGTATGCAGGATTTGCTACTCCAAGTTACTATGAAATTGATGGTAAGTCATATATAGCAATTGCCTCAGGTGGAGGGAAACTGGGAACCAAATCTGGAGACTCTTATATTGTTTTTAGTATTAAATAAAAGAAATAAACTCAATTGGGGTCATTTTTTTTTTTTTAAGATAAATTTGTAGCATATATTATTGACTGCATTGCAACATTCTTTTACGGCTTTATAATTGAATTTACAATTCACCTATACAGACAGTAACATTTTTCCTTAAATATTGACCTTATTTTGTTAATAACTGATTGCAAGTTATTTAATGTTTAGTTTCTTTTTTTAATTATTTCTTATTATATTCTCAGAATATTTAATACTATATTATGAATAAACTATTAAATCTTTTATTGGATTTACCGAAAACGGTAAATGATAAGCTCCCTGAAAATTGTTTTAATGAAATGATGGACAATTCTGAGGGATCTATAAAAAAGTGGACTGGTACGGCATTTAAAGTAGGTGCACTTGTTCTGTTAGTTGTAACTCTAATTTCAGTTATTACTAATGGAATGGATACTTTCTCAAGCGCTAGTGGCCTTGGACAAGTATCTGCAATAGTTTGCCTATTGATTCTAGTATATGCAGCTTTTCCAATAGCTCATGTAGTTAGAACAGCAGGTGATTCTCTATCTGCATCTAAAAGCAGTTCAGTTGATTTTATATTTAGAGACTTTGTTACAGAAAATATTAAAGCTTTAGGGCATATTACTGCCTTGGTAGCTTTATTTGGAGCAATTTGTTCTACTGTAGGATGGGTTTTAAACTCTGATGGAATGTCTATGAGTGTTGATCTATATGGTGGCTTTGCATACGCTTATGCTCTACCATTAGATGCAACAGGTGCATTTATAGAAATGATAAGATTAGACTTTGTTGGAGGAGTTATTAGCGACTTTTTTGGTTGGGATTTAACTGGATCTGAAGCATCAGGTTATAATATAAATGGTTTAGTTGCAGTTGGATATGAATATGCTCAGGTTATTTTGATTTTAGCAAAATTATACCTTGCATTGGCAATATATCATTTTTTCTATGGTATATTATCAACTCTAACAAGATGGATTCAAAGACCTTCGTTACCATTCAAAAGTTCTTAATATAATATAATAATTAAATAAAATTATTGTTTAAAAAGCCCCACTTTTAGTGGGGCTTTTTCTTTACAGTAAATAGCATATTAATTATATTGATATATAATTAAAACATAAAAAAATGAAAAATATAATTTTAACAATTTTCGCAATCATTGGATTTGCAACAATAGTTACAGGTTTTACAAACATAGTAGTTAATGATTCTCATCAAGAAATTGGCAGATATCAAATTACAGCTACTAATACTGATGGTTTGAAGGGTACAAGGGTTTTTAGAGTTGACACAAAAACTGGAGTTATTGTTGAGATAAATGAAAGAAAGTTAACTAAGATAATGGATCCTAAAAAAGGTGACTAAACTAATTATACAAGGAATAAAATTTGATAAGAAATCTTCTTATCAGAAGGGGCCTAAACTTGCTCCGCCATTAATAAGAGAAGCATTGAATTGTGGTTCTTCAAATATGTATACAGAAAATTTAATCTCTATCGAAAACTCAAGGATTGATGATAAAGGTGATTTTGAAGTATATGAATATTTTGACATCGATAAAATAACTAAAAACCACCTTAATTTTGGTGCGAAAGTTTTTACATTAGGAGGTGACCATTCCGTAACATTTCCAATAATTAAAGCACATAATGAAAAATACCCCAAATTAGATATTCTCCATATTGATGCCCATAGTGATTTATATGATCAATATGAAGGAGACAAATATTCGCACGCATGTCCTTTCGCAAGAATTATGGAAAACGGATTTGCTGTTAAGCTAGTACAAGTTGGAGTTAGAACATTAAATACACATCAAGCAGAACAAGCTGATAGATTTAATGTTGAAATACATCATATGAAAGATTTAGATTTAAGTCAAATTCCAAAATTTAAAAACCCTCTATATATTTCTCTAGATATGGATGCATTTGACCCTGCATATGCTCCTGGAGTTTCACATCATGAACCTGGAGGGTTAACTTCTAGACAAGTAATAAATTTAATTCAGAGCATAGAAACTGAAATCATTGGAGCTGATATTGTAGAATATAATCCAAATAGAGATTTTCAAAATATGACTGCTTTTTTAGCAGCAAAAATGATGAAAGAAATATTAGGTAAAATGATGTAAATTTCAATGATGATGTTCATTTATATTTTAAACTTAAATAGGCATATTCAGTTTTTTTTAATAAATTATTGATATGAAAAGACTACTGCTATTATTTTTTTTGATCATTAGTTGTAATCAGTCCAATGATATTTCTGTTGATCCAGAACCTCATTTATTGCCATACCCAAACCAAATCTTTTTACAAAAAAACACAATAAACTTAGGTAAAGGATTAAATGTATCTAATGGAATTTACAGTAGTTATTTGAAAGATCAACTTCTTCTGAATAATATACCAAATGACAAAGGGGTAAAAGTTATATTTGAAAAGTCAAAACTCGATACATTAGGTGACGAAGGTTACCAATTAATAGCAAAAAATAATAAGATATCTATTTTATCGAATACTAAAGCAGGAACATTTTATGGTATCCAGACCTTAATCCAATTAACGAAATTAGGAGTGATACAAGAACTTGAAATTATAGATAAGCCACAATTTAAATGGAGAGCATACATGCTCGATGAAGGTAGATATTTTCAAGGAAAAGAAGTTGTGAAATATATATTAAATGAAATGGCACATTTGAAAATGAATGTTTTTCACTGGCATTTGACAGATGATGCTGGATGGAGAATAGAAATAAAAAAATATCCACTTTTAACACAGATTGGTTCTAAAAGAGATAGTACACAAATTAATTATCAAGGAAAAAAATGGGGTAGTGAAGTTTTTGATGGTGTCCCACATGAAGGTTTTTATGCTCAAGATGATATTAAAGAAATTGTAGCTTATGCTGAGAATCTGAATATTACAATTGTTCCAGAAATAGCTATGCCAGGCCATGCATCAGCTGCAATTGCAAGTTACCCCTTCTTAGGATCTTCAACACAACCTATTAAGGTTCCAGAAAGGTTTGGTGTTGGAGAAGTTATATTTAATCCTGCCAGTCTAAAAACAATAACATTTATTCAAGATGTATTGAAAGAAGTTTCAGATTTATTCCCCGGGGATATAATACATATTGGTGGAGATGAAGCGAAATATGATTCATGGAAAACTAATGAAGATGTTAAAGCTCTTATGAAAAAAAATCAATTACAGAATTACAGTGATGTTCAAGTGCATTTCACTAACAATGTTTCTGATTACATTAATTCTGTCTTAGGAAAACGTATGATGGGATGGAATGAAATTATAGGTAATAATCTACATTATTGGGGAAATAATGAAGATAACACTACTATAAAACTTTCAAAAAATGCAATTATCCATTTCTGGAAAGGTGATCTTGAAAACTTAAAGATAGCTATTGATGCAGGACACGATTTAGTAAATTCTGACCATAATTACACCTATTTAGATTATACATACGAGCAAATTGATCTGAATAAAGCTTACAGTTTTAATCCTATACCTGATGGATTTACAAAAGAAGAAGCTGAACAAATTTTAGGCTTAGGGACTCAAATGTGGGGAGAATGGACACCAACTAAAAAAGAAGTCTACAGTCAAACATTTCCAAGAATTGCTGCTTATGCTGAAACAGGTTGGACGTTAACTAGCAATAAAAATTATAAAAGATTTAAAGCTTCACTAACAGCTTTATTTAAAAAATGGGAAGAAAATCTTGATTAGATTCTTATGAGTTAGTTTGACTAATTTTATTTTTCAGCTTATTTATTTTTAGTTTTCTCCACCAAACTTTATTTTCTTCACTTTGTGATTCTGCTCGATGAATTTTTTTATTGAGTTTATTAATTTTTTTTTGTAAATAAGAGATGTCAATTCTTTTCATATCTAAAAGTTACAAAATTGAATTGAAAATTTAACGACCTAAGAGCCCTATTATTACACAACCTGTTGATAAAATTCTTAATTAAGCAAAAGCACAATACATAACTAACTGATTATAAGGCAGTTATTTCATTTACCAATACAGAATGTCACTATTCTTGTTATTCCTTTATTCATATTATATCCTTTTTTATAGGTGTCTAATTTGTTCAGTTTTATAATAGTTTAGTTACCTAATCAAGTAACCACTTTAATGAGAATGATGTAAAAACATTTTTGGTGTAATTGTCTTTTTCAAAAAATAATCCAATTTCTCCATTTTTTAATATAGTCATCGATGAATAAGCTGCCTCGCCACTATAAACTATTTTTGGTTTTGACCAATTTTCTCCTTCATCTAAACTGTACCTAACGACAATTTCTTTTCTTATTTTTGAATTGTTTATGCTCGATAAAATTAGTAGAGCTTTTCTTTTATATTTCCCATAATTATATTTTATAAAACTTGCATTACATCCAGGATCAATCAGGTCATTTTCCTCCTTAGTTAACCAGTCTTTTCCCCCATTAGAACTAATATGAGAATATCTAATTCCTTCACTATTAGCTCTTGAATTTACCATCCATGTTCCATCTTTTAACTCTACTATTTTGGATTCATCACCCGGTTGTACAGGTGTTTCTGTTAAAAACCATGTTTTTCCATGGTCTTTACTTCCAAAAACATGAGTGCCATTTTGAAGATTTACCAGACAATGTAACAAATCCCCTTTTTTTGTTTGAATTCCCCTTCCAGAAGTAATAAACTTAAAATCTTTTTCCCAACCTGGTTTAGAAATTTGGTTAGTAATATCAACTGGCTTAGACCATGTCATACCATTATCTGAACTTGTAACATATTTTAAATAATAAATGTCTTTTTCGTTGTCAAGGTCCATATAGTTGTAAAATAAAAAAATCTTATTAGTTATTCTATCGAAAATCATTGAAGGATCTGAAGCCGACTTACCTATTGGATAATCAACAACTCGCTCAATTGCTGACCAAGAATTTCCACCATCATTACTTCTTCTAATCACAATATTAATATCTCTACTCCATTTCAAATCCCCACATGATGGAACTCTCTCATCAATTGCAACAATTAAATCCCCACTCATAGTAGTAATTATTGAAGGGATTCTGTAACAAGAAACCTCTGGATTTTCTTCAGAGTTGAATAAATCATGAAATTTCAGATTTGATTCTTGAGAATACCCCATATAGTTAAGAGCTATAAACAGAATTAAGATTAATTTTTTCACAACCTTTTTATTTGTTAAAGTATCTTTAAAAGTAATTAATTTATATGCTATGAATTTTTTGATATATTTTTTAATTAGAATATGAAAAAGATCCTGTAATAAGAACTAACTTAGAATAAAAATTAACTATGAAGGAAGATAAAAATAAAAAATGGAATGAGGCTAAGACAAATGACTCGTGGTCTATATTCAAAATAATGGGTGAATTTGTAGAAGGATATGAAAAGTTAAGCGCTATAGGTCCTTGTATATCCATTTTTGGATCTGCCAGAACTAAACCTGATAATAAATATTACAAACTTGCAGATGAAATTGCAGCTGAAATTGTTAGTAGGGGTTATGGAGTTATAACAGGTGGAGGACCTGGAATTATGGAAGCTGCTAATAAGGGCGCTAATAAGAAAAAAGGTAAGTCAGTTGGGTTATGCATAGATCTACCTTTTGAAGAAGCTAGCAACAAATTTATAGATAAAGACAAACAATTAAGCTTTGATTATTTCTTTGTTAGAAAAGTAATGTTTTTAAAATACGCTCAAGGATTTGTTGTTTTGCCAGGTGGATTTGGAACTTTAGATGAATTATTTGAAGCGATAAATTTAATTCAAACAAATAAAGTCGAAAAGTTCCCAATTATCTTAGTAGGTTCTGAATATTGGGAAGGAATAATTGATTGGATAAAAAAGACTCTTCTTTTAGAAAATAATCATATAAGCAAAGAAGATTTAGATCTATTTAAAATTGCCGATACAAAAGAGGAAGTAATAGATTTTCTTGAAGAATTTCATAATAATTATAAGTTTAGCCCTAATTTTTAAATTAGAGATATGAAAAAAGCTCTATTAGTTTTTTTAATTACTGTTTTAACTATTCAACTTACATTCAGTCAAATAAGTTATGGATATACTGGAGATAAGAGGGCCAACATAGATGATTGGAGCAAGATGGTCAAAGAATATAGAAATAATGAGCAGAGAGCTCTTGATGAATCTGAATTTGATAAATTAACAGATAGGGCGAGAGAAAAAGCTGCAAGAAAGCTTGGATGGTCATCTTATGCTGAAATGGCTGCTGCAAGAAAGAAAAAAAAGAAGCAGCTTAGAAATGAGAGAAAAATGCAAGAGCTTGAACATAGGATCAATAAAAGGAAAAGAAATGCCGAGTTAAGGAGAATTAAAAAAGAAGAGCGGCTAAAAAGAAAAAACAAAAAACCTAAAAGATGATTAATTATATCTATACAATAGTGATATTTTTAATGATTTCATTTCCCAATACAGAATGTCTTCTTTCAGAAAATAATAAAGGATGTCATTTGTATGGTAAAATCAAATTTGTTGAATATGGTGAAGATTACAAAGTTAAATTTGTAAAATATGGTGAGGATTTGAGGATAAAATATGTATGGTATGGTCAAGATAAGGTTGGAAAATGGAAAGTTGTTGAGTATGGAGAAGACTACAAAATAAAAATAGTTGACTATGGGGAAGACTATAAGGTTAAAGACGTATGGTATGGACAAGGCTGTGACTAAAATTCTTAACCCATATATTAAAAACTAATAAATATGCCCTATGAAAAAGTATCTATATTTCATTTTTCCAATATATTTTGCAGTTAGGGCTATAATCTTGGCAGGTGATGGTAATTTCAACTTTGGATTTTATCTAAGAGTGATTTTATTTATACTCACACTTTATTGGAGTTTAAAAGAATTTAAAAAATAAAATTTAAATTAGGAATATGAAAAAGCTACTTCTTGTTTTACTGTTTGTTCCTTTAGTTTCTTTTGGGCAAACGAATAAAATTAATAACTACAAAGTAACTATTCTTTCCACAATGCTTTCTGACACTCATATTGGTGAATGGGGATTTTCAGCAATTATAGAAGCTGATGGTCAAAGAATTTTATTTGATACCGGCTCCAGAGAAAATACTGTTTTACAAAATGCAAAGGAACTAAACATAGACTTAAACAATATAAAAGATGTTTTTTTAAGCCATAACCATAAAGACCATACAGGAGGATTAATCACTTTAAGGGAAAAACACCCTAATTCTTTTTCTAATGCTCACGTAGGAGAGGGAATATTTTATTCAAGACCTAATTCAAGAGGTTCTGATCACTATATTCTAAATAATAAAAATAAGATTCAAAACCTTGGTGTAAATTTTATATCTCACACAAAGCCTTCTCAAATCATTCCTGGTATATGGACAACAGGAAAAGTTCCAAGAAAATATGATGAAAAAAACTGGAGTGAATTGGGGAAAATGATTGATTATAATGGTAAAATAACAGAAGATACTATTCCAGAAGACCAATCATTATTTTTTGATACAGAAAATGGAATAGTTCTTATAAGTGGTTGTGGACACGCAGGTCTTGCAAACACTTTAGAATATGTAAAAACAATAATGCCTGACAGACCGATTTATAAAATTCTTGGAGGTTTTCATCTACTAAAACTTGATAATGAAAAGCTCAAATGGACTGCAAATAAAATGAAAGAAGCTGGGGTTAAATATTTTGTAGGAGCTCATTGCACTGGCATAAATTCTACTTACAAAATAAGAAAATTTATAGGGTTATCATCTAAAAACGCTTTAGTTGGTTCAGTTGGAACGTATATTAACAAAGACGGTATTGTTCCTGGATATATGGAGTAGTTATTTTATTTCCCTTAGTAGTAACAATTATTAAATCATACATTAAAAGACATAGAATGAAACTAACACTTAAATTTGTATTAATAGGCCTACTAATTCTTTCTTTTAGTAGTTGCAAACAAAAAGAGACATCATTAACAAATTCTAAAGTAAATCAGTACGCTAAATTCATTTCAGATATGAAATCAAAGGGATTTACGACTGGCAATATTTTGGTTTATGAAAACGGAGAAATCGTTTTTCAAAGTTCAGATGGTTTGAGATCTATTGACCCAATAGATTCTTTAACCTTAAACTCTCAATTTCGTTTAGCATCAGTAAGTAAGCAATTCACAGGTGTAGCTATAATGAAGCTTAAACAATCAGGTAATTTATACTATAACCAAAAAGTCAATACTATATTAACGGATTTTCCACACGATAACATTACAATAAAACATTTACTACACCATACCTCAGGACTTGCCGATTATATAGAAATAATAAAAGAAAATTTTATGCCTCAAAAATCAACTAAACGATATATTCTGGGTAATAACGAAATCTTAAACATTTTTTACGATACTAATCCAAAACTTAATTTTCAACCTGGAGAAGAATGGGAATATAGCAATACAGGGTATATGGTTTTAGCCTCAATCGTAGAAAAAGTTTCAAAGCAACACTTTCGAGATTTTTTAAAGGAGAATATTTTTGAACCTTTTGGAATGAGTAACACAACACTCTTCAATTATCAAGAAGGTAATGACCCTAATATGCCTAACCGTGTATTTGGTTATCAAAAAGCACTAAATCAAAAAGACTATAAGCTAAATGACTATCATATTGTTAATGATGTAAGAGGAGATGGAGGAATATACTCTACATTAAATGACTTGTACAAATGGAATATGGCACTGGTAAATTATAAAGTTCTTCCAAAAGAATATTTAGATGAAGCTTGGTCTTGGGGAATACTCAATAATGGTGAAAAGACAAGATATGGCTTTGGATGGTCCCTTGAAGACAAAGCAAAACCTAAAACTGTTTCTCATGCTGGTGGATGGGTTGGATTTGCAACTTATTTATTTAATGAAATTGAGACTAAAAGTGGCTATATTGTTCTTACCAATAACAGTACGCGTGTTTTATTTGATATTAAAAAAGCCATTGATAGTATAAGAGCAGATGTTCCGTAAATTAGAGAAATGAAAAAGGATAAGAGGAAAAAATNTAGTTGTGGAAACACAAAAAATTCAGAAGGATATTGTGATGGTTCACACCATAACAAATGATAAAATTCTTAAATTAGAGATATGAAAAGGTTATTTCTACTTACTTTTTTGATAATATTTTCTTGTGATTCTTATCAAAATTCAAAAAATAATATTAATCCTACTCAAACCATAGAAACAATAACACTATTAGGGGATACGCTAAGAAGTACTGAAATAGAAAAAGGAAAATCATTTGATCAATTTAAATCAGCACAAATCACCTATTTTGATAATCAGAATAATGCTGAAGCTCTAATTTGGTATGGGCGTAGAACAGCTTATATGGGGTACTATAAAGAAGCTATTAAACTTTTTACCTTAGGAATAAAAACCCATCCTAATGATGCTCGTTTTTATCGTCACCGAGGTCATAGATACATTTCTACCCGTCAATATGATAATGCAATAAGTGATTTTGAAAAAGCAGTACAATTAATTGATCAGAAAAAAGATCAAATAGAACCTGATGGTTTGCCAAATGCAAAAAATATTCCTCTAAGTACACTTCACGGTAATATATGGTATCATCTTGGTCTGGCATATTATCTTAAAAACGATATGAACAATGCACTCAAAGCATTCAACAATAGAAGTGTTACTCATAAATACGATGATAATATTGTTTCAGGTGGTCATTGGTTATATATGATCTATAGAAGACTAAATAAAATTGAAGAATCCATTGCTGTTGTTAATGAAGTTTACCAAAACATGGACATAATAGAAAATATGAGCTATCATCAATCATGTTTATTTTACAAGGGGGTGCTTAAGGAATCTGAACTCGTAATTGATGAAGTTGCTTTATATAGCTTAGCCAACTGGTATGTATATGAAAAAAATGATACTTTAAAAGCTAAAACATATTATCAAAAGTTGCTTAGTACAGGCAATCCATATTCGTTTGCCTACATTGCTGGAGAAGCTGACTGGGTTAGATTATTTGAATAAAACTTAAATTCTTAAATTAGAGATATGAAAACATCAAAAACTACAATTACTTTCTTCGTTTCGCTAATCACTATTCTTGTGTCAAGCAACTCTTTTGGACAAGCTAATCAGATAAGGCAGAGTCAAAAGTCAAGTGTCACTCAATATGTTGGAGTGGATACGCAGATAACCATCAACTATAGTCGTCCTGCAGTGAAAGGTAGAGTAGTCTGGGGTAATATGGTCCCTTATGGATTAGCTTCAGGCGATAGATATTCTAACGGTAAACCATTTCCATGGAGAGCAGGTGCAAATGAAAATACAACGATAGAATTAAACAATGAAGTTAAAATAGAAGGAACTGCTTTGGCAGCAGGTAAATACAGCATTCATATGATTCCTTCAGAAACAGATTGGATTATTATATTCAACAAGAATAATAACCAATGGGGTAGCTTCAGTTATGATGAATCGGCAGATGTGCTAAGAGTAACAGTTACACCAGTTGAGGCTCCTTTTCAGGAATTTCTTATCTACAACTTTGGAAATATTACTGAAAATTCTGTGGTTGCATTCCTACATTGGGAAAAACTCAAAATCCCATTTCAAATAAACCTTAATTAGAGGTATGAAAAAACGAAAAAAAAAGAATTAGAGACATGAGAAGACTCTTTCTATTATCATTATTAGTTTTATTTCTTTTACAGGGGACTTTATTTGCTCAAAATTCCTTGGAAAGACTTGAGACTTCACCTCGTCATCATGAATGGGTTAAAATTAATACAAATACAAATGAAATTAATAGTTTTTTGGTATACCCAGAAGTGTCTGAAAAAGTTCCTGTAGTTGTACTTATCCATGAAAATAGGGGACTCAACGACTGGGCACGAAGTATGGCAGATCAAATTGCAGAAATGGGATACATTGCAATTGCACCCGACTTTCTTTCAGGTACAGCACCAAATGGAGGTGGAACAATTGATTATGAAAATTCAGATGATGCACGAACGGAGATATATAATCTTGACCCCGCTGTCATTAATGACATCTTAAATAAGACTGTGGATTATTCCAAAAAGATTGCTTCTAGTAATGGAAAGGTAGTTGTTATTGGGTTTTGTTGGGGTGGAAGCCAATCATTTCAATTTGCAACTCAATCTTCCGAAATTGAAGCAGCAATTGTTTGCTATGGAACTGGTCCTAGTGATATGGCCTCTTACTCTAATATTAAGGCACCTGTGTATGGGTTTTACGGAGGAAATGATAATAGAGTAAATGCAACAATTGCAGCTAGTGCATCTGCTATGGAAGCATCTAGAAACCCATTTGAACCAATTATTTATGATGGGGCAGGGCATGGTTTTTTTAGAGCTGGAGAGAATGAAAACGCAACTGAAGCAAATCGTTTAGCAAGAGAACAAGGAATTCAACGTTTAAAAGAAATTTTAAAAGGACTTTAGCATCCAACTAAAGAAGAGAGAAGCTTTATAATATATTACTACGAAAAGAATATAAAATCATTAAATTAGAGATATGAAAAAATTCATTTTACTAATAGCAGTATTGAGCCTATTGGCTTGTTCTGAAAAACCTAATAAAAAATCTAGTGAATGGATCAACCTCTTTGACGGAACTTCATTAGAAGGCTGGAGGGCTTACAACGGAGATCAAATGCCACCGGGATGGAAAATTGTAGACAGTATTTTGACCTTTACTACCGCCCAAATCTTTGAAGAGGATTATGACTACACTGGAAGTAGGGACATCATTTATGGGGCTGAAGAATTTGATAATTTTGAACTCT
>PBYT01000026.1 GCA_002729755.1 Flavobacteriaceae bacterium | reverse complement strand
CATCTATTTTGTAATTTAATACTAAGTTAATATTTCTTTATCTAATTATTTATTTTAAAACTTATATATCATATGTTAATAAATCAGTACAGCAATTTTGATTATGAAGCTGGTGTTGATGAGGCTGGAAGAGGGAGCCTAGCAGGTCCTGTAACAGCTTCTGCTGTAATTCTTCCAAAAGGATATAAGAATGACAAACTGAATGACTCAAAAAAAATTAGCCCAACTTTAAGAGAGATATTAAGAAAGGAAATTGAAGAGAATGCTATAGCATATTCTATAGTAAATATAGGTTCAGGTACTATTGATAAAAAGAACATTTTAAATGCAACATTTATAGCTATGAATTCTGCTTTAAAAAAACTAACAGTTACCCCTCAGTTTATTATTATTGATGGAAATAAATTTAAAAATCATCTTGACATTCCACATAAGTGTATAATTAAAGGGGATCAAAAGTATTTAAATATAGCTGCAGCATCTATACTTGCAAAAACATATAGAGACAAGTTTATGGAAAATCTTCATTTAAATCACCCTATATATAAATGGCACAAAAATAAAGGATATGGAACACCACATCACAGGAAAAGTATCATAAAATATGGAAAAACAAATTTTCATAGAAAAACATATAAACTAAAAGAAGAACAATTAAAATTGGACATATGGTAAAACATAAAAAATCAATTACTCTATTCTTAATAATTTTATTTATATCCTGTGATCAGAAAATTCAAGATAGAAATTCAATGTTTAGTTTAATTCCCAATGAATCAAAAATTGTTATACAAATTAACGATCTGAATTATATTAAAAGTTTTATAACTAATAATACGTTATTTTCTAAAACTTACTTTGCAAATGACTCATTAAACAATTTAATTAATAGGATTAATATTGATCAGTCTAAAAATTCAGGTTTGCTAAGCTTCTCAAGTTATGGAAAGAATAATAAAGCTATTACATTTATTTCTAACAAAAATTTTTCAGACTCCCTCAATATTGAAAATAACAAATCATACAAATACAATAATTATGATGTCTTTAAAGAGGATGATTTTTACAATATTTACCTTGATGAAATAGTTGTTAATTCAACCTCAGATATAATTATAGAGAATATAATAAGAAACTATAATTCTAAGAAAAGAGGAATAACTGACCCTAACTTTTATGATATTATTTTGTCTGCAAATAAAACTGAACCTATTAATATTTTTATCGATTCAAAATTGGACAAGTTTTCAGAAGAATATTTTAGATCTATTGAGTTTTATCCCTTTATCAAAAGCTCTTGGAAAAATTATGACTTATCAAGATCNAATNATGATATAAGNTTAACAGGAATTACTAGGATTNATGATTCATTAAGAAGTAAGCTTTCTATTCTANAAAATTTAAATCCAAAATCATTAGAAACCGATAAGTTAATACCAAATACTTTTAAATCATTTTTTAGTTTTACAATTACAGATAGTAATTCATTTTTAAAAAACTATCAAGATTATTTAAACCTAAACAATTTAAAAGATGAATTCAACAATCTAGAGGATATTAAAGCTATTAATGAAGTTACTTTTCTGCAAGATGAAGNAAAGTCTGTTATTCTAAATTTGATTGACTCAAACTTAATTAATNAACTTTCTTTTTCAAAAGAAATCAATTTTTCTAATGAAATATTTAATCTTTCATCCCCNNTTGGATTAAANGATTTATTCAATTTATTTGACAAAAACTTAAATTTAAAATTTGGTATATTAATTGACAGCTTCCTNGTATTAAGTAGTTCTAAAAATCAATTAAAAAAAATATTAACTAGTTATAATAATAAACNAACTCTTATTAATGATATAAGCTACCAAAAAAACAAAGAGAATTTATTAAATAAGNTTTCTTTTTTATGGATGGCTAATACAAAAAGAATTAAAGAAGAAGTTATTTTCAAAAAATCAACCTATGAGGATTTAGATATTAACTTATACCCTTTTATAAATCTTGAAGGGTTAGTTGATGAGAAATTAGTATTACTTAATTTTTATATTGGAAAAACTAAAACAAGAGAGTCTTCAGGAGGCATATATAATGAATTGATTGTGTCTAATACAAATAAAATTACAACCCCTCCTAAATGGTTAAAAAATCATAGAAATAATGAATATGATTTTGCATATCAAGATTCGGAAAATTATTTATATCTGTACTCCAATAAAGGTGATTTATTCTGGAAAAAGAAACTCTCAAGTAAAATTATAGGTGAAATNCAACAAGTAGATCTATATAAGAATGGNAGATTACAAATGGCATTTAGAACAANTGACAAATTTTATATTATTGACAGGAATGGNTCTACAGTTCAACCTTTTGAAATATCAATTAAANATTCTAATAATNTCAATAGACTTTCNATTTTTGACTATGAAAATGACAAGAACTATAGATTTTTAATTTCTCAAGACAACTATATGAAAATGTATGATAGTAAAGGAATAACTGTAACTGGGTTTGATCCAGATAGCTTAAATTCTGATATAATAAACTCTCCAGTACACATAAGAATAAAGGGNAAAGANTATATTCTTGTTCAATTAAATAACGGAAAGTTAAAAATCCTGAACAGAAGAGGAAAAGACAGAATATCAGTTAAANAAAATATTAATTTTAGTGAAAATAATTTCTTTTCTTTTATGAATCTATTTACAACTACTGATAAAAATGGAAATCTTATTCAGGTTGACACTAATGGAAATGTAGTAATAAATAATTATAGTTTAGGGGAGAATAATACAATAGAAGTTGTGATGGATAATATATTATTTCAATCTGAGAACACTATTAACATAAATGGAAAAATTATTAAAATTCCTGAAGGAAGGTATACAAAGCCCAGATTGTTTAATTATAAAGATACATTATACATAACTATTACAGATCAAAAAGAGAGCAAANTTTATTTGTTTAATAAGGAAGGGATATTAATTAAAGGGTTTCCGGTTAAAGGAATTAATCTTGTTGATATTAATGATGCTGATAATGATGGGAAAATTGAATTAATTACACAACTTGATGAGAGTTCTGTGATATCATATGAGATTAATTAGTCATAGATAATTCTGCATTAAAGAGTCTAGCAATATTCTCATATAATTTTTCCTTAACTGTTTTAGGTGCTATTTTTTGATTTAAAATTTCTTGTAAAGATGTAACGCCTTTGTCAGAAATTCCACATGGAACTATATTATCAAAATAAGTAAGGTCTGTATTAACATTAAGCGCAAATCCATGCATTGTTACCCACCTACTTGCCTTTATTCCNAAGGCACATATTTTTTTTAATGAATTCNATTCATCCTTTACCCAAACTCCAGTTTCTCCATCTATTCTAAATCCTTTAATTCCAAAAAAANCAATCGTTGATATTATAACTTCCTCAAGAGTCCTAAGATATAGACCAATATCTGTGAAAAAATTATCAAGATCAAGTATTGGATATCCAACTATTTGACCTAATCCATGAAAAGTGATNTCACCTCCTCGATTAATTTTTTTAAAATCAATACCTTTTAATTTCAATTCCTGATNATCTAATAATAAATTTGAGATNTCTCCACTCTTTCCTATTGTATATANAGGTTTNTGTTCAACAATTAATAGNTGATTTTCCGTTTTAATCTTTTTCTTTAAAGTTCTGTTATTAATTTTTTGGGAAATAATATTATCAAATATTCTCTTTTGATGTTCCCAACTCTTATCATAGGACAAAACTCCAAGATCCTTAACAAGGATTTCATTATTTTTCATAAATATCTCAAATATAGAAATTTAGACTTCAATCATAATCTTAATAAACTTATCTTTGTNAAAAAAGATTTTGAAACTGTCAGAACAGGAGAAAATTAGAAGGGAAAAGTTAGCCAAATTGATAAAACTTGGAGTAAATCCTTATCCAGCTAATTTATATCCTGTTGATCATCTATCAGAAGAAATTAAAACTAAATTTTCTGAAAAGAAAAAAGTTGTCATAGCTGGAAGAATAATGTCTCGAAGAATCCAAGGAAACGCATCATTTGCTGAAATTCTTGATAGTAAAGGGAAAATTCAAGTTTATTTTAACAGAGATGAGATATGTAAGGGTGAAAACAAAGAAAAATATAACATTATATATAAAAAGCTTCTTGATATTGGAGATATAATTGGAATTGAAGGAGAACTTTTTACTACAAAAGTAGGCGAGAAAACTGTTTTAGTTAAAGATTTTACCTTATTAAATAAATCCCTTCGTCCTTTGCCTCTTCCTAAAGAAGATGCAGATGGAAAAACATATGATGAATTTAATGATACCGAGCAAAGGTACAGACAAAGATATGTTGACTTGATTGTAAATCCTCATGTAAAAGAAACATTTATAAAAAGAACTAAAATTATTAACCTTATAAGAGATTTCTTAAATAGTAAAGAATATCTTGAAGTTGAAACNCCAATTTTACAAACAATTCCCGGTGGAGCTAATGCAAGACCTTTTNTAACTCATCATAACACTTTAGACATCCCCCTTTACCTTAGAATTGCTGATGAGCTTTTCCTAAAAAGATTAATTGTTGGTGGATTTGATGCAGTTTATGAATTTTCTAAAGATTTCAGAAATGAGGGTATGGATAAAAATCATAACCCTGAATTTACNATGCTTGAACTTTATGTTGCTTATAAAGATTATTTCTGGATGATGGAGCTAACGGAGTCACTTCTTGAACAGGTATGTATAGAATTAAATGGTGATACATCAATTAATTTTGACTCAAAAAAGATTAGTTTTAAAACACCTTTTAAGCGAATTTCAATATATGACGCCATTAAAAAATATACTGGTTATGATATTTCAAATATGCAAGAAGATGAACTTAGAGAGATCTGTAAAAAGATGGATATTGAGATAACTGACCAAATGGGTGAAGGTAAACTAATTGATGCCATATTTGGAAACAAATGTGGAAAAAAAATGATTAACCCAACATTTATTACTGACTATCCCAAATCTATGAGCCCTTTAACTAAAGAACATAGAGACAACTCAAATTTAACAGAAAGATTTGAGTTAATAATAAATGGTATGGAGATAGCAAATGCTTATTCTGAATTAAATGATCCTATTGATCAATCAAATAGGTTTGAAGAACAACTCAAACTAAGTGAAAAAGGAGATGAAGAAGCAATGTTTATTGATAAAGATTTTGTNAGATCTCTTGAATATGGAATGCCTCCAACCTCTGGAATTGGTATTGGAATTGATAGATTAATTATGCTTATGACTAACAATACATCTATACAAGAAGTGTTATTCTTCCCTCAGATGAAACCTGANAATCCTAGTATTGATCTTTCTGAAGAATCTTCTAAAATTCTAAATGTTATAAAAAACAATAATGAATTAAACATAGATGATCTAAAAAGCAAATTTGATTTCTCTAATAAAAAATGGAATAAATTCCTTAAGGAACTCANAGAAAAAGGTTTAATTACAATTTTTAAGAGTGANGAAAATNAAATATTAGTCAAGCTNGCTTAAACTAAACNTTTCAATAAGNCTAATTAACTTTTTTGAATACTCTGGATCTGTTGCATATCCAGCTTTTTTTAATCCCTCNGCCCAAGCTTTATAGTCTTTCTTNTTTATATCAAATANAAATCTATACCTATCTCTATTAACTAAAAAAAGAGAATGATCTTTATATGATTTTACAGGATTCCTGTATGATCTAAAACACTCATTCTCTTNATCATCATCATGATAAATTTTTTTCCCTTTCCAATCTTTATGACATTTTATTCCAAAATGGTTGTTTGCTTTTTTTGCTAAAGTTGTTTCTCCATAACCAGATTCAAGTATTCCTTGCGCCATTGTAATACTTGCAGGAATTTTATAAACTTTCATNTGTTTTCTTGCTATTGGTGCATATAACTTAATATATCTCTCAATTTTTTGATCAACAGTAATGTTANTATTTGATTTATTTATCNTATTTATAGTTCCACAAGACAATGTGAGAAGTGATAGCANTATTAAAGAGAAAAATTTTATAAATTTGTTTACAACCATTAAAAACTAAGTTATGTTTAAATTAAATAAACTAAAAATATTTTTTTTCACAATATTCCTTTTATTACAATCTTGTGGGATTTATGTTCAANCAGATTATGATANAGATGTAGATTTTTCGGAATACAATACTTTTGCATTTTATAAACCTGATATTGATAAAGTCAAAATTTCAGATTTAGATAAAAAAAGAATGCTTAAGTATATTGATTTAAGCCTTAAAGAAAAGGGTTTAACAAGATCTGATAATCCTGATATTATTGTAACTATAGAGACTCTATCTAGAGAAAGAGTATATCTTAGAAATAATTTAGCTTATGGTTATTATCCTCGGGTACTTTGGGGATATTATAATCATCCATCGAGCAGTTTAGTTACTTCAAATACCCAAGGAACTCTCTTTATCAATATAATAGATACTAAAAATAATCAGTTAGTCTGGCAAGGAAGAGGAGTTGGAATTATAAATGAATTTAGGGAAGATAGAGACAAGATGATTAGTGATTTTGTGAATAAAATTTTTGAAGAATACCCGCCTAAACCTGACTAATTATTTTTTCAGATTGGGATAGTACAGATTTGATTCCATTAATATTTTTTCCACCTGCAGTTGCAAAAAAAGATTGTCCTCCTCCGCTACCATCAATTAATTGAGAAAGTTCTTTAACAATTTCTGATGCATCTAATCCTTTTTCTTTTACTATATCTTTAGATACAAAACAAGAAATAAATACCTTTTCATTAGTCTTAGAAAGAATAATCATAAATAGTTTATCAATTTGATCAGATACCATAAAACATAAATCTTTAATCGATTTTAAATCTAAATCTAATTCAGCTAAAAATATATTAACTCCGTTAACTACACGAATATTTTCAATTACATCCTTTTTCATTGATTGAACCTTAATTTTATTAAGTGATTCGATCTCTTTTTTAAGAAGTTTATTTGCTTCATCAATTACTGCCTTTTCTTTAAAAGCTTTTTTCTTAAGATTTTCAGCTAATACCTTTTTAGCAGAACTTGTAGCTAGAATTCTTCTTATTCCAAATGCTTGTGAACCTTCAGAAATAATTTTGAAGCCCCAAATATCTTTTGTGTTTTTCACATGCGTTCCACCACATAATTCATAAGAATCATTAAATTTTATAGTTCTTACTTTTTCTCCGTATTTTTCTGAGAAAAGTCCAACCGCACCTTTCTTGATAACTTCTTTGTAATCTGCAGATCTATCTTCTACAAGATCTATACTTTCATTAATTAGATTATTAACATAATCTTCAACTTTATTAATTTCCTCAGTAGATAATTTTGATTGATGAGAGAAATCAAATCTAAATGATTCTTCTGATATCATCGACCCCCTCTGTTTAACATGATTACCTAGTATGTTTTTCAGCGCTAAATGGAGAAGATGTGTTGCAGTATGATTTGATTCAATTTGAAATCTCCTTTCTTTATCTATAACACCCTTAAAGGTAGAATCTGTATTATTTGGCATTGTATCAGTTACATGGATTATATCATCATTATCCTTGATTGTATCTATTATTTTAAAAATATCTTTTGATTTAGACTCAATAAATCCAGTATCTCCAATTTGACCTCCTGATTCACTATAAAACGGGGTGTTATCAAAAACTAAATGAAAATTTATTCCATTTTCTGTTTCTACTTCTCTATATTTTATTAGGTTCATATTGCTTTCTAATTTATCGTATCCAACAAATTGAGACTGCCTGTTTTCATCTATAATTATCCATTTATGATACACTAATTTAGTTTTGGATTTAGATCTTTCTTTTTGTTTTTTCATATTTTCATCAAATCCTTTAACATCAACTTTAATTCCACTCTCAGCAGCAATTAAAGAGGTTAAATCAATGGGGAATCCATAGGTGTCATATAATTTAAAGGCATCTTGTCCCTCAATAATTTTATTTTTTGAAACTTTGATTAATTTATTAAGCAATAAAATTCCCTGATCTAAAGTTTTTAAAAAAGCTGATTCTTCATCTTTAATCACTGATTCAATTATTCCACCTTCATCCTTAATATTTGGATACTCATCTTGTAAATCTTTTGAAACTTTTGATACTAGTTTATGTATAAATGGAGACTTAATGTCTAAATAGGTATATCCAAACCTGATAGCTCTTCTTAAGATTCGTCTAATAACGTAACCTGATCCAATATTGCTTGGATGTTGCCCATCAGCAATTGATATAATAACAGCTCTAGTATGATCTGAAATAACTCTAAAACCCTTATCAATCTTATCGTTTTCTAAATATTTCAACCCTGAGATTTTTTCAATCTCAGATATTAATGATTCAAATACATCTGTATCATATGTAGATCTCTTATTTTGAAGAACCATGCAAAGTCTTTCAAGACCCATTCCAGTATCCACATATTTTTTACTAAGCTTTTTAAGTGAACCATCATTTAAACGATTATATTGAATAAAAACAAGATTCCATATTTCAATTATATGGGGATGATCTTTATTTATTAAGTTCCTAGCATTTATTTTGTCTTTTTCTTCTTGTGACCTAATGTCAATATGAATTTCAGAACATGGTCCACATGGTCCATAATCTCCCATCTCCCAGAAATTATCTTTTTTATCGCAATAGATTATTTTTTCTTCTGGAAAAAATTTCTTCCAATAATTATATGTTTCCTCATCTGCTGGAATATTATCATCTTTTGATCCCTTAAAAACAGTAACATACAGATCCTCTTTATTAATTTTATATTGATCAGTCAACAATTCAATTGACCAATCAATAATTTCATCTTTAAAATAATCTCCAAAACTCCAATTACCGAGCATCTCAAAAAAAGTGTGATGATATGTATCTATACCAACCTCTTCAAGGTCATTATGTTTACCAGAAACTCTAAGACATTTTTGTGAATTAACAATTCTTAAATCATTTGGGTCTTCAGTACCTAAAAAGATATTTTTAAACTGATTCATCCCAGCATTTGTAAACATAAGATCCTTATCATAATTATTTAATATAGATTCTGATGAAATTTTTATATGGCCTTTAGACTTAAAGAATTCGATAAATTTTTTTCGAACTTGAGATGAATTCATTTTTTTTATATTTGTATATTCAAACTGGTAGAATCTAGTAGAAAATTACAACAAATTGGCCTATGTCCAAAACTAAATATTATTTTGATAAAGATAACCTGGAGTTTATTCCAATTCAAAGGACTAACCTTAATAAATTATATAATCTATTATTATTCTTAATAAGTTCAATAATTTTTGGAGTATTTATTACTGTATTGCTATTAAATACTGAATTTATTGACACTCCTCAGGAACTGGTACAATCTAGAGAAATTAAAAATTATGAACTTCAACTTAAAGTTCTAAACAAAAAGCTAGAACAAGTTGAATCGACATTAGCCAATGTTGAAAAAAGAGACAATAATCTTTATAGAGTTTATTTTGAAGCAAGTCCAATTCCTGAAGCTCAAAGAAAAATGGGATTTGGAGGTATAAATAGATATGATTATTTAAATGGGTATGAAAATTCTGATCTAATTATTGGTACAACAGAAAGAATAGATATTCTTACAAAAGAACTTGTAATTCAATCTAAATCACTAGATGAGATCGAGCTTCTTGCAAAAAACAAAGAATCCCTTCTTTCATCAATTCCTACTATTCAACCAATTAGTAACTCCGATTTAAAAAGAATGGCTTCTGGATTTGGATGGAGAACAGACCCTTTTACAAAAAAAAGAAAAAGACACTGGGGTATGGACTTTTCAGCAGAAAGAGGATCGCCAATTTATGCAACTGGTGATGGGAAAATTTCTAGGGCTGATAATAGGGCAGCAGGTTTTGGGAATCATATAAGAATTGATCATGGTTTTGGTTACGTTAGTATCTATGCGCATTTAGATTTAGTTCAAGAAAAATTTTCTGTGAGAAAAGGAGATAAGGTAAAAAGAGGTGATATTATAGGGTATGTAGGAAGCTCTGGGCGTTCAGTAGCACCTCACCTGCATTACGAAATAACGAAAGATGGGGAAAAACTTAACCCTATTAATTTCTATTATGGGAGTCTTTCACCTGGAGAATTTGAAACTCTTATAACTCAAGCTTCGCAAGAGAATCAGTCTCTTGACTAGTGCTATGTATTTTGAATTACCTGATAAAAAATATTTTAGCATAAGTGAGGTCTCTAAACTTTTCAGTGTAAATAATTCCCTAATTAGATTCTGGGAAAAAGAGTTTGATCAGTTAAATCCAAAAGTTAAGCCTTCTGGAATTAGAAAATTTACAATAGATGATATTGAAAATATTTCTACGATATACAGTTTACTTAAAGAAGAGGGACTAACTATTCAGGGAGCAAAAAAAAGGCTTAAATCAAAGAATAAAATAAATTCAAATAATTTATCTATTATAAAAAAGCTTGAAAAAATTAAATTTGAGCTAAAAAATTTAAAGTCAAATATCTGATTATTTTTTTCTGAAAAAAATATCTATTGGCACACCCTTTAAATCATATTCCTTTCTAAGCTGATTCTCTACGAATCTCTTGTAAGGATCTTTTATGTATTGTGGTAAATTACAATAAAACGCAAATTGAGGGTAAGGTGTTGGTAACTGTCTAGAAAATTTAATTTTTATATACTTGCCTTTATTGCTTGGGGGAGGGGTTTTTTCTATTATTGGTAATATATAGTCATTAAGTTTTTTTGTTGGGATTTTTTGCTTTCTCTTTTCATATACTTCCATTGCAATTTTTATAGCATCAAAAATTCTTTGTTTTTGGGTTGATGAAATAAAAACAATAGGAATATCTATAAATGGTGATGTTTTTTCATGTATTTTATCTTTTATAAAGCTAGTTGTATTTTGATCTTTTTCAACCAAGTCCCATTTATTAGAAAGAATTACAATTCCTTTCTTATTTTTTGAGGCTAACCAAAATATATTTTGATCCTGTGAATCAAATCCTCTTTTAGAGTCATAAATTAAAATAGAAACATCCGAATTTTCAATAGCCCTAATAGATCTAAGAATAGAATAGAATTCAACATTTTCACTTATTTTAGTCTTCTTTCTTATTCCTGCAGTATCAATTAAATCAAATTCAAAACCAAATTGATTATATCTAGTATATAAGCTATCTCTTGTTGTACCTGCAACATCTGTAACAATAAACCTATCTTCTCCAATCAAAGCATTTATAAATGAAGACTTTCCAGAATTGGGTCTTCCAATTACAGAAAATTTAGGAACAGGACTCTCTATAAAATCATTCTCAGGTAAAAGTTTAACTAAAGAATCTAATACCTCCCCTGAACCTTGACCATTTATTGATGAAATACAAAAGAGATTATCAAATCCTAAAGAATAAAATTCATTTGAACTTTTAATTAGCTTTGAATTATCAACCTTATTCACTAAAACAAAAACTGGTTTTGAAGTTTTGTGTAAAAGCTTGGCTATTGTCTCATCCATTCCATTTATACCATCCTTAACATCAACAATAAATAGAATTACATCAGATTCTTCAATTGCTAGAATAACTTGCTTATCAATCTCTTTTTGAAAAACATCATCTCCTAACTTAAGATATCCACCTGTATCTATTACAGTAAATTCTTTTCCATTCCAATCTGACTTTCCATAATGTCTATCTCTAGTAACACCACTTAATTCATCAACAATAGCTTCTTTTTTTTGAATAAGTCGATTAAATAATGTTGATTTCCCAACATTAGGTCTTCCCACTATAGCAACAATTCCTCCCATATAAAAAATATTTTCTATAAATTATATCCAAACCTTTTTAGAGATAACTTATCATTTCTCCAATTCTTTTTAACCTTTATAAAAACCTCAAGAAAAATCTTTTTATTAAAGAACTTTTCTAAATCTTTTCTAGCATTTGTGGCAACCTTCTTTAAAGCAGATCCCTTATGTCCTATCAATATATTTTTTTGGGAGTCTCTTTCAGTAAATATAATAGCCCTTATTTTTATTATTTTGTTTGTTTCCTTAAACTCTTCAGTAACAACTTCAACTGAATATGGAATTTCTTTATTATAATTAAGCAGTATTTGCTCTCGTAAAGATTCATTAACAAAAAATCTTTCAGATTTATCAGTAAATTGGTCTTTAGGAAAAAAGGGCGGTGATTCAGGAATATTTTTAATAAAAATTTCTTTTAATTCATTAATAAAAAAGCCCTCCTTCGCAGATATTGGATATATTTTAATCTCTGGAAAAATATTCTCCCAGTACTTTATAGAACTTTCTAATTTCTCTTGATTAAAAAGATCAATTTTGTTAAGTAAAACAAACTTAGGGACTTGCAGTTTGTTTATTTTCTTAATTAATGAATCATTTTTAAAATCCTTCCCTCCTACTTCATCAATAAAAACTAAAACATCAGAATCAATTAAAGTCTCATTTATAAACTTCATCATAGCTTCTTGCAATTGATAATTTGGAGCCAATATACCAGGAGTGTCTGATATAACTATCTGATAGTCATCACCATTGATTATTCCTTTTATTCTATGTCTGGTTGTTTGTGCTTTGGAAGTAATAATAGAAAGCTTATCCTCCATTAAAGCATTTATTAATGTTGATTTCCCAACATTAGGTCTCCCAATAATTGATACAAACCCAGATTTATGTATTTTCTTACTCATTTTTCGCAAAGATAGTTACTAAAATTTAATGGTTTGCATGTAGTTGTTAAAGTTTATATATTTGCAATATATATCGCGAGGTGGAGAAGTGGTATCTCGTTGGGCTCATAACCCAAAGGTCGCAGGTTCGAGTCCTGCTCTCGCTACTATAAAAGCAATCAGAAATGGTTGCTTTTTTGTTTGTAACTCAATTATACAAGTTCGATTCCCATCTTCTCCACTAGTGTTTATAGGGGTTCACTTTTGTTCATTCTTAATAAAAGCTAAGAGATCAGCCATTTCACTGGGGCTGATTTGATTATCCAATACAAAGGGCATTACAGATAATTCAGCCGCTTGCATTTTGATAATTTCGTCTCTTGGGATAGTCAATTCTTTACCCACTATCTCTTTCAGTGTGAGAGAAGTTGAATTTTCTGTAGAAATGATCCCGGCTTTTACAGTGCCATTTTGAAGGGTAATCGTCCAGGAATCGTAACCGTCCGCAATAGATTTACTGGGATTCAAGATGTCTTCCATAAGTGACGATTTACTGCGATTTCGTAGAGAACCCAAGTCAGGGCCAAAATTTATTCCACCTTCCCCATTCAGTTGATGACAGATATTACAGTAATTATTAAATAGTTTTTTCCCGTTTGTAGTATTGCCTTTTACTGATAAAGCTATTTGATATTTTTGAAGTTCTTTTCTTCTTTGCTCTTCATCTTTTTGGAAAAGCCTTCGAGCTCTTAGTTTAATTTCACTGCTACGATTATTCATTAAATGTGTCTTCCTAGACCACTCAACAGAGGAAGCCTGTATTTTATTATTTTCAATAGCTTCCAATAAGACAAGCATTCTCTCAGGGCTTTCCATAAATAATTTCAAAGCCTCATTTCTGACATCAGGCAGCAATTCGTTCCATTTATCCAACAGAAACAAAACAATATTCGTACCCTCCAGGCGCGTTAAAACCTGAAGTGTAGCGCGTTGAATTTCCTTGTTTGTTCCAGACGCAATAATTGTCTTGAGTGGAATCAACTGCATTTCATTATTTGTTAAAGTTAATAAGGAAAGAGCATCTATCCGCATATCAGGTATTGCCCGTGGGTCGAGGGCAATTTTTAAAGCTTGCTTCATTGTTTTTGCATGTACTTCAGGCAAACCAATAACCTTTAGCAATTCAATTCCTGCCCTTCTTATTTCCGGATGAGTGGATGCTGAAAAGGTGCTCAAAATTTTCTGTTTCTGAGCCGCCATGCCATCTGATTTCGATTTTCCCCATTTCATTCCTTGGGCAATTCCCTGAAGAACAGAACTTTGCCACCAAATGTCTGAAGGCGTATTTTTTTGAACTGCCAGATCGATCATATTTTCAAGAATTTTTTTATCCCCGTTCCTTGTAATGGTTGCGGACAGTGAAGAAATAAACCTCCGTTTTCCTTCAATTTTATTATTGTCAAGCTCTTGTATAGCCTTGCTAAAAAATTGAAAATTATTATTATTTGGATCTGATAATATCGCTAAATGAAACCATTCGCTTTCCAAATCTTTTTTCAGAATTTCTAGACTTGCCTTTTTTGCCTTATCATCATTAATCTCTCCAAGTGTAAGAAGAAGTTGTAATCTTACTTTACTATAAGGATCATTTTTTAAATTCAATAAATCTTTTTCCAGATCAGGAAAATCACTGAGGTGTTTTTCTGCTATTTTAATAGCAGTTTCTCTGACACCTGCTTCAGTATCTTGCAAAGCATTTTGAATTCCTTTTTCTGTTTGCTGCCCTAATTCTTCTAAAATCCAAAGCACATGAATTTTTGCCGATGAGTTTTTTGCCGATGAGATGAGACTGGTTAGTTCTTTACTGAACTTTTCAGGCTTTCTATCCATTAAGATTCGGTGGGCGTTGAGCCTCCACCAACTGTTTGGATGATCCAGGAAACCGATAAGCTCTTCACTAGTTGCCTCGCCAAGAGATAAATTATTCAACCAATTCATTGAAGTCATGTTTTCTGGAGAGATTCGATAAATCCTCCCTTTGTCCATCCCATTATACAAAGCCCCTGATTGCGCCATTTTCTCTGACATCCACTCGGGATGCTCAATATATTGGCGGTAATAATCGATCAAATAAATCGCCCCATCAGGACCGATATAAAAATTAACAGGCCGAAACCAACTGTCTTTAGAACGTAAAAATTCTTTTTCCTTATACCGGGGTTTGGCAAACATCACCGCCCCTTTAGTATAAATATTATCTACTCTTACAAGGTTGTGAGTAGGTTCAGCGACAAAAGTAGAATTGTCGAAGTCGGCAAATGCGCCCCCAGTGTACCAGGTTACCCCACAAGCAGAAGTCATCACGCCAACTGAAGTCAGCAATTGATGCTCTGGATTGTCAGTGAGGGGGAAAACTTCAACGGGTTGTCCATAATCTGGCATATAGTGGGTCGTGTTTTTAACTACCAGAGCCGGGTTTCGAGCCAAATAGCTAGCATTAATGACTTCGTGAAATAAATGGTGTTCATTACTATTGGACACATGATGGCCCCATGGGTCAAAGGTGTGTCCAAACTGCGTTTTACCAGACATCATTTCTAATTCATGACTATCAGGTTTGAATCTTACATTCCTTCCAAGTGCATTTTTGGGTAGGACAGGTCCATCAACAATGTCTTTAAATCGTATCTCATTTCCATCATCATTCCAATAAGTGTTAGCGGCGTTTGCACCGTTATGACCTAGGTAAATCCACCCATCCAAACCATACATTGGTGAATTCGTATTAGACTGTGGATTAGAAAGAGCAAATCCTGTGAGCTGTATTTCTTTCTTATCTGCTTTATGGTCACCATCCGTATCTTCTAAGTAAATCACATCTGGAGAATCGGTAATAATTACACCTTT
>PBYT01000025.1 GCA_002729755.1 Flavobacteriaceae bacterium | reverse complement strand
TTTTCTATCAATTATTTTCATGGATAAATGTCGTTATATTTTGGTGTAAATAACGATTTTTATCCTGAAGTAAAACATGATATATCTCATGTTTTTGAGTAACTATACTTGTTTTGATATATAAAAAGTAAATCTTGAACTGTCAACTTTTAATTCTCATTATTTTAGTGAAGATTATTTTTTGGATATAATGATATAATCCAATAAACAAGAAATAACAATCCAGGAAAAGAGATTCCATCAATCCATATATTAAATTTACTATCACTTAATAAATGAAAGGATAATACACTACCAATTGTGATTAGCCCACCAACTCCTTCTAATTTCCATGAGATAATTAATCCTAAGTACACCCCTATTGGAAAAAATAAAAACCAAATGAACTCTAATTTTGAATTAAACATAAACCCTTCATTTCCAAATATATGTCCAAATAAAATTACTGATATAAACAATAAGCTAAGAATACTCCAAGATCTTGCGATCCATTTAATAAAATTAACAAGGGTAGTTTTATATCTCATGTTTTTGAGCTAATACCTGTAGGTTTTCATTTTGTCAATTTTGATCACACCTTCATCTATCCATTCATCAATTTGGCCACTTTCTTCCCATTTATCGATTGTATCATCAAGAACCATAAGATTAAAAATGAATAAAATAACACCTATAAAGAACAAGCCAATTAATTTATTTGAAAAATTGTTTTTATTAGTGAATAAAACCTTTGTAATAATTATAATTATAAATAACAATGCTACTATTAGGAATGAAAAAATGGATAACTGTAGATAAAATGGTAATTCAGCAATTATAATAGATAGATTAATACCACTTATATATACACCATCAATACTTCCAATTATAAAATCTTGATAATCAATTAAGTTGATAGCTCCCAGTGTAAAAACTATTAGAAAAACAATTATAACAATTGAGAAAACAAATAGTATAAAGCTTAGTAATATTTTTAGGATAGGTACAATTATACTAATTATACCAAGTATTATTGGTCCAATTATTCTAAAGGGGAATAAAATTATTTTTACAAATAAATTTTCCTTACCATCTTTATTAGGAAGCTTCTCTTTAAAAAACTTTTCAATATTTTCCAAGGTAAGAGGGTACCCCTTCATATTCATCTTTTCACCAACTGTTTTTGCCTCTGGAATTGATACCCATAGAATTAAATATGCTAATATTCCTAAGCCACCAAAAAATATTGAAAAAATAAAAAACACTCGAACAATAGCTGGATCTATTCCAAAATAATTTCCTAATCCATATGCAACTCCACCCAAAATTTCATTGTCACCATCTCTATACAATCTTTTATTCTCATTTATTTTACCACTGTCATTTGCAGGAATACCAATCCAAAAAATTAAATAAGCAATAAGCCCAAATCCTGTGAATAGAGAAACAATAAAAATTAATCTGAAAATAATAGGATCGACACTAAAGTAATTTGCTAATCCTGAAGCGACTCCAGCAATGACTTTATCACTGGTATTTCTGTATATCCTTTTTCGTTTTCCTGTTGTTTTGGATTCATTATTTTGGTTATTGAAATCATTTGTGTCAAAATCATTATAGGCTTCCTTAAAATCATCAAGAGTCCCCATTTCTTTAATTATATTGTTTATATCATCAATATTTAATGATTCTCTATTTTTTAATATTGAATTAAATTTTTCTGAAATTCTATTTTCAATATCTTGAAAAACATCATCATCAATATTTATTTTTTGAAAATATTTTTTTATTGACTCCAGATATCTAGAGAGTAAGTCATAGGCATCCTCATCTATATTAAAAACTCTACTCCCAATATTTATATTTAGTGTTTTTTTCATTTTAATTTACTTTAATCATCAACATCCCCGCATTAATCTTATCCTTTTTATCATACGATACTAGTTTAGCACTCTCCAAAGCCCAATAAGCAGTTTCGCCAAACATATTATCCTGTTGATCATTAATCCCATCTAATAAGAGATGGCCTTCTTCATTTATTTTCCAGTAAAACACGTTTTTGCTCTCTGTTTTTTCTTCTGTAATTATTGTTACTGAGGCAGTATTATCGTTTTTAAAATCAAATACCATTTGCGTCTTCTCTAGTACATTTTCAATATAGCCAGAAAAAGTTCTTGCAGCTAATTTTTCTATTCCGTTTAAATCTTTCGAGTTTTTTATGGCATCTTTTATATTAACCTTAAACACCCATTCTCCAATTAAATCATTTCTTTCAATGTTTTGTGATTGAATAGTTGAAACAAATAAAAGTGTTAAAATCAAAAATATTTTATTCATTATTTCTTAGTGTTTATTATTTTTTTAACTGCCTTATCAACTTCAATCCATGATAGATGTAATTCCTTAAGATGGTCTTTTCCCTCTTTTGTCAATGTATAATATTTTCTAGGTGGTCCCTGAGTTGATTCTTTCCAAGAATAATCTGCATGGTTGGCTGCCTTAAGTCTGTTTAAAAGAGGATATAGAGTTCCTTCAACTACAATAATTTTTGATTTCTGCAATTCATCAATAATATCAGAAGTATAAACTTCGCCTCTTGAGATTATTTGTAGAACACAAAATTCAATTAAACCTTTTCTGATTTGTATTTTAAAATTATCTGCTCCCATATATTGCCAGGTACTATGTAATGCAAAGTACAGAAAAATAATTTAAATAACCTATAAAAAATTCAAAAATTTATTTTTATTAATATTCGCCTATGTTGCAACCCTTCTCGGCATTTAATTTTTCAGCAGTAACTAATTTTATGACTTGTTTAATGATTAACTTTTATTCATAAATTATCTAATAATAAACCTTCTTCTTTTGATTAATTTGCTTTAGAAAAGAATTTTTTAATTACTCATTCACAAAATCAGTAAATGATTTAAGTGATATTGAGCTAAGGTCTATTCTATTTTTTAATTTATCTAATTCTTTTTTTGCATCATTAAATTCATCCTCTATCAACATTAAATTATCAATCTCATTATCTGATGGTTTATCATAACTAGTAGCAATTTTAGCATATAAATCTGCCATTTTTTCTCTCAATTGTCTTTTAGCCATACCTACATAATTATCTCCAGTAGTTATTACTAGAGACTCTTTAAGTTTAGTAATTCTTTCTTTGAATCTCTTAGATACTGACTCACTTTCTGTTATTTCATCAATCTCATATACCATATAAGCAAGATCTTGTGTCATATTATACATTTTCATCACAGTATTAAACTGAAATTCTCTATCTGAAGCATTTAAACCTGATGAATTATCATATGATACTTCAAATTCTTTTTCAAAAATATCTTTACCCTTATTAATGACAGCTTTATAATTACCTGCAGAAATTCTAGGTGATGTAAATCCTCCAAAACTAAATGTTTTTCCTTTTGCAATTTTTGGAGCCTTTATTCTATACCCCCAATGAACAATATTTATACCTTTTGACTTGCCAGGAGATAATTTAGCTACTGTTTTTCCATCAAGATCTTGAATTTCAAGAGTCATTTTTCCAAACGTATGACGCTTAGGTAAAAGATATTTTAATTGAAATGCATTAGAAGGATTTTCTCCAACAAACTGTGTTTCTATTCCAAAACTATCTGAGAACCCACTTTGATCTCTCATAGTAAATTGATCTTTCTTAAAAAAGAATAACTTGCCAGATAGTGATTCCTCATTAATCTCTCTTAATGGAGAAATATCATCAATTATTATTACTCCCCTTCCGTGTGTACCCATAACTAGATCATTAGTGTTTTTTTGTAAATCAATATAATGGACAGCAACAGATGGCATATTTTTTCTAAATTTTGACCAAGAATCTCCCCCATTAATAGTTATATATAAGCCAAATTCAGTACCTAAAAAAAGCAGATTAGGATCTTTGTAGTCTTCTTGAATATTTCTAACAAAACCATAAACATCATTAGAAGGGATAATATTTTTCCAAGTTTTTCCGAAATCAGTAGTCTTATATGCATAGGCATTCATATCTCCAGAAGTATGACCATCAAAAACAACATATGCTGTCTTAGAATCATGTGAACTTGCTTCAATATGATAAACCCAAGTGTTTTTTGGAACACCCTTAACATTTTTAATTGTATTTGTCCATGTATTTCCACCATCACTTGAAACTTGTATATTACCATCATCTGTTCCGACCCAAATGACATTCTCATCTAAAGATGACTCTGCAATTGTAAATACTGTTGTATGATTTTCAGCACCTGAATTATCCGTAGATAAACCACCTGAATTTTCTTGATTTTGTTTTTCAGGATCATTTGTTGTCAAATCAGGAGAAATTATCTCCCAGCTATCACCCATATTCTCAGATTTGTGCAAATACTGACTTCCTATATATAGCCTGTCAGGTTTATTTGAACTTGTAGCAATTGGGGCATTCCAATTAAATCTGTATTCTTCATCTCCAGCTACAGGAAGGGGTTGTATTGTTTTAATTAGTTTGTTTTCAACATCATATCTCCAAACATTTTCAGCCCCTTGCATCTCTGAGTAAATAATATTTTTTTTCGGATGTCTTAATACTCTAAAACCATCACCCTGACCAACTGGTTTCCAATGTTTTGCGGTGATACCTCCTGGAGCAGCTGAAGGACCATACCAAGAACCATTATCTTGTAGACCTCCATAAACATTGTAAGGTGTTTCATTATCTACACTTATATGATAAAATTGAGATAGTGGAAGATTCTCAACAATTTCCATTGTAGTTCCTTTATTCCAAGATCTATAAACCCCACCATCAGTTCCAGCAAAAATTATATCTGAATTATTTATATCAAAAACTACATCATGGATATCACTATGCATATATCCTAAATCTTTGAATGTTTTTCCTCCATCTTTGGATATTGAGCCAGACAATCCTCCTTTAATAATTATGTCTTCATCTTTAGGATCCACAACTATTCTAGAAAAATAAAATGGTCTAACTGTTATCCCAAAATCATTATTCATTTGCTTCCATGAGTCACCTCTATCTGTACTTTTATATAATCCTTTTTCTTCTTCTTTTTCAGCTTCAATGACGGTGTACAATACATCCGGATTTGAATTAGAAACTGCTATTGATAATCTTCCCAGTTTTCCAGAAGGGAAACCATTATGAATCTTATTCCATGAATTTCCTCCATCAATTGATTTAAATAAAGCACTATTTGAGCCTCCTGAGTTAAAAGACCAAGCTGTTCTTCTGAATTCCCACATAGATGCATAAATAATATTAGGATCTCTGGGATCAATAGCTAAATCTGCACTACCTGTTGATTGATTTATATATAAGATATTCTCCCATGTTTCTCCACCATCAATACTTTTATAGACTCCTCGTTGCTCATTATCTGACCAAAGTGCACCAAGAACTCCAACATAAATTTCTTTTGAGTTATTTGGATTAACTATTATATTGGCTATACGTTCAGATTTTTCAAAACCAATTTTTTCCCAAGTAGTCCCAGCATCTGTTGTCTTGTATAAACCATCACCAATTGAGACACTGTTTCTTGGCCATGTTTCGCCAGTTCCAACGTAAATGGTATTATCAGGATCATTAGGATCAATTTCTATTGCACCTATAGATTGGGCATACTTATCAAATATTGGAATAAATGTAGTACCAGCATCACTAGATTTCCAAACACCACCACCTGCAGAACCTGCATATAATATTTTTGAATCTGTAGGATGGGTTTCCATATCATTAATTCTACCACTCATAACAGCAGGACCTATATGTCTCGCTTTTAAATCTCCAAATAAATCTTCAAGTTTGATATCTTTTGAAGACTGAGAAAAAGTGTTTTGATTAAAAGAAAAAAATATTAATAATACTAGTAGCAAATTCCTAAGCATGGTCATAATTTATTATTTTAATTACTCTATAGATTGATCTTCAGGGAAAGCAAATTCACTATCATCAACTGAAGGGTTTAGTTCAATTGAATCAATAACAATTGGCGCGCCAGGTTGTCCTTTAATACCCTGAGTAAGTGAAAAAGGCATGTATAAACCTCCCACTTCCTGATAATCACTCATTTTAACCTCAACTGTCAGACCTTTGCCAGGACCCATCTGAATCTCTTCATGCATTAGAATTGGCACAAAATTTTCAGAGTCAAAGAAATAAATTGAAATACTTGGAACTTCTTTACCTTCAATAATATTAGGTTTTGTTGTTAATTTAACTTTAAAAGTTTCCGTTCCATCTACAGTCTCTTTTCCCAATAACTCAACAGTATATCCTTTTTCTTTATAATTTAGAAAGGGATCTGGAAACTGTTCTAAATCATTTTTTATTATATCGGCTTCCTCCTGATTTTTCCTTTCAGCCTTTTGAGTCATAAAATTGGTTGACCATAATGTTTCACCATCAAAAACACCGTCTTTAAAGGTTATTCCTTGAATAGTAATCTTTGTCATCATCTTATTCTTTAACTGGACTATTTCTATAGGTATTTCAATTTCACCTTGAATCATCTTACCAGACATTTTGATTCCTTCAGCCATTTCCCAATTTTCAATACCTCCAGTATTTTCGAAGTAATTTGAAATAATTTCGTCCACGGTTTGGGCATTAATAATTGGACTTATTGACAGTATTGCAACTATAAGAATTTTACTAATTGTTTTCATTTTTTTATATTTTAAGCCTTATATAGAGGCGCAAATCTAACGAATTTAATTGATTTTTCTCTTTAGTGAAAAAAATATTATACTGAAAATTTAAATTATAATTTAACTTATCTTTAAATAAGTTAAACCTTTGTTGTTTAGAATATAATTATGCCGAAAATTGAAAACCCAAATATATCATTAAATGATATTTATTTTCTTCTAGAAAATCCAGATAAAATTAAATTAAATGATTCTGCCAAAAGAAAGATTACTCAAAGTTATAATCGTGCTCAAAAAATGGCTAAGGATCCAAAGCCTATCTATGGAATAAACACAGGTGTTGGCCCTTTATGCAAAAAAAAAATTAGCCCTGAAGACACTAAATCTTTACAACGAAATTTGCTATTAAGTCACTCTGTTGGTGTTGGAAATCCAATAAGTCCAGAACTCTCAAGAATAATGTTGCTTTGTAAAATTAAGTCTTTATCTCGTGGATTTTCTGGAATTAGTTTAGACTTATTGGACCGTCTTATTTATTTTCTTCAACATAATTTGACCCCTGTTGTTCCTGAGAAAGGTTCTGTAGGAGCATCTGGAGATTTAGCTCCACTTGCTCACTTGTTTCTCCCAGTTATTGGAGAGGGATTTTTCTGGAATGGAAATGAGAAGATCAAGTCCAAAACAGTTTTAAAACAACACAAACTAAAACCACTAGATTTAAATGCAAAGGAAGGGCTTGCGCTTATTAATGGTACACAGTTTATTTTAGCTCATGCTATTAAGGCTATATCTAAACTAGATTATCTAATGGATTTAGCAGATTTAGCTGCTGCCATGTCTCTAGAAGGGTTTCAAGGAAGTCTAGCCCCTTTTAAAAAAGAACTACATGAGCTAAGACCTTATAAGGGAAGTATAAAAGTTGCTAATCGTATTTCAAATTTATTAGATAACTCTCCAAACTCAAACTCACATATAGACTGTGACAGAGTTCAAGACCCATATTCTATAAGATGTACACCTCAAGTTCATGGTGCTTCAAGAAATGCATTAAATCACTTAAAAGAATTAGTGACTATTGAAATTAACTCTGTTACAGATAATCCAATAATTTTAGATGATAATTCCACCATTTCTGGTGGTAATTTTCATGGACAACCCCTAGCATTAGCACTTGATTATTTAAAGATAGCTGCATCTGAAATAGGAAATATATCAGACAGAAGAAGTTATTTGCTTTTAGAAGGTTTACATGGTTTGCCTCCTATGCTAACTGAAAACCCAGGCCTTAACTCAGGGTTTATGATTACACAATACACTACTGCAGCTTTGGTGTCAGAAAATAAATCACTTTGTTTTCCAGCATCTGCTGATAGTATTCCAACAGGAATGGGTCAGGAGGATCATGTTTCCATGGGAAGTATATCAGCTAGAATATGTCTTGAAGTTATTAATAATCTTGAGAAAATTCTTGCAATTGAATTATTACATGCGGCACAATCATTAGAGTTTAGACGTCCTAACAAATTTTCTCTCCCAATAGAAAAGACTTTATCTAAAATACGTAAAAATGTAAAAAAATTAGAAGGAGATAGAGTGTTAAATATTGATATTGAAGTTATGATTAATTTAATAGAGAAACAAGATTTAAATNTATTCCCAGAACTATGACTTTCAAAGAACAAATCATTCAAGGAATTCCTAAAGTGCTTCCACCACCTAAATCAATTGATTCTAAATTGAATCCAGCTCCAAAGAGAAAGCAAATCTTAAATATTGAAGAAAAAAAATTAGCAATAAAAAATGCCTTAAGGTATTTTCCAAAAAAATGGCATAAGGAACTTGCGCTCGATTTTGCTAAAGAATTAGATATTTATGGTAGAATATATATGCTTCGTTTTAAACCAGATTACGCTATTCATGCTCGTTCTATAAATGAGTATCCAGCAAAAATTAATGAAGCAGCTGCAATAATGTTAATGATTCAAAATAACTTAGATAAAGAAATTGCCCAACATCCTCAGGAACTTATCACTTATGGAGGAAATGGTGCTGTTTTTCAAAATTGGGCTCAATACTTGTTAACCATGAAGTATTTGGCTGAAATGAATAANAATCAAACTTTACATCTTTACTCAGGTCATCCTATGGGATTATTCCCATCTTCAAAAAAGTCTCCAAGAGTTGTTATCACAAATGGAATGATGATACCTAATTACTCAAAACCTGATGACTGGGAACGTTTTAATGCATTAGGCGTAACTCAATATGGGCAAATGACCGCTGGATCCTTTATGTATATTGGACCACAGGGAATTGTTCATGGAACAACTATCACGTTAATGAATGCTTTTAGAAAAGTTCTAAAAAAAGGAGAATCTATAAAAGGTAAAACATTTCTTACTTCAGGGCTTGGAGGAATGAGTGGTGCTCAACCAAAAGCAGGAAATATNGTTGGTTGTATTTCAATTACTGCAGAGGTTAACTATATAGCTGCAAAAAAAAGATATGATCAAGGTTGGGTTGACAAACTTGTATTTGATATTAATGAATTAGTCAAGTTAGTTAAAGATGCCCAGTTGAATAATAAAATAATATCTTTTGCCTACATAGGCAATATCGTTGATGTTTGGGAAACTTTTCTTAAAGAAAATATTAATGTAACTATTGGTTCAGATCAGACTTCACTTCATAACCCTTGGTCTGGNGGCTATTATCCAGCTGACTTAAGCTATGATGAAGCAAATAATCTATTAAAAGATGATCCTTTATTGTTTAAAAAGAAGGTTCAANAATCTTTAAAAAGACAATCAAAGGCTATAAAAATGCATGTTAAAAAAGGCACTTATTTCTTTGACTACGGAAATGCCTTTTTATTGGAAGCATCTAGAGCTGGTGCAGATGTAATGAATGATAAAAAAACGGAGTTTTGTTACCCATCATATGTTCAAGATATTTTAGGTCCTATCTGTTTTGATTATGGCTTTGGTCCATTTAGGTGGGTTTGCGCATCAGGAAATCCTAAAGATCTTGAAGAAACTGATAAAATTGCTAAAAAAGTTTTATCGAAAATCAGAGAAAAAGCACCAAAAGAGATACAGGGTCAATTAGATGATAACATAAAATGGATTGAGGATGCACAAAAAAATAATTTAGTTGTTGGCTCAAAAGCAAGAATTTTATATGCTGACTCTTTGGGAAGAATAGAAATTGCAAAAGCTTTTAATTCAGCTATTTCAAAGAAAAAAATTGGCCCAATAATTCTTGGACGTGATCATCATGATGTTAGTGGGACTGACTCTCCTTACAGAGAAACATCAAATATTTACGATGGAAGTAAATTTACTGCAGATATGGCAATTCAAAATGTAATAGGAGACAGTTTTAGAGGAGCTACTTGGGTATCAATTCACAACGGTGGTGGTGTTGGTTGGGGTGAGGTAATAAATGGCGGTTTTGGAATGCTCTTAGATGGCACTAAGCAGTCTGAAAAAAAAATAGAAAAAATGTTATTTTTTGATGTAAATAATGGAATTGCCAGGAGAAGCTGGGCTCGAAATAAGCCAGCGATTATAGCAATTAAACGTGAAATGGAACGAACAAATNAACTAAAAGTTTCAATTCCAGAGAATGTTGATGATACTATATTAGATTCTTTATACAAATGAAAATTCTTTTTATNAATATTAAAGGTCTCCTTCAAACTCTTAAAAAGAGCACCNTATANTTAAANGGTCATCAAATGAAAGATCTTTCTCAAATCAGTAATGCATATCTATTAATTAAAAATGATCAAATTATAGATTTTGGAGAAATGACTTCATCCCCTAATATTGATGTAGATAAAGTTATTGATGTTAAGGATAGGTTTGTTCTTCCTGCTTGGTGTGACTCTCATACTCATATAGTTTATTCAGGGTCAAGAGAAAAAGAATTCGTTGATAGAATATCAGGAGTAAGTTATGAGGAAATTGCAAAAAAAGGAGGAGGTATATTAAATTCGGCAAAAAAACTACAGAAAGTNTCTTTTGAAAAACTATATTCAGAAAGTGCTGCACGTCTTGAAGAAGTAATGAAATTAGGAACAGGGGCAATAGAAATAAAATCAGGTTATGGTCTTGAACTATCAGCAGAAATAAAAATGCTAGAGGTTATAGATAAATTAAAGAAAAATTATAATGCTTCTATTCAACCAACTTTTCTTGCAGCCCATGCTGTTCCAACAGAATATGTAAATAAAAAAGAAAAATATATTTCTCAAATTATTAATCAATGGATTCCAAAAGTTTCAGAAAGAAAACTTGCAAAATATATTGACGTCTTTTGTGAGAAAGGATATTTTGATATTAATGAAACAAGATTAATAATAAAGGCTGGAAAAAAACACGGACTAATACCAAAAATTCATGTTAATCAATTCAATTCTTTNGGAGGTGTTCCTCTTTGTACAGAACTAGGCTCTCATACAATCGATCATCTTGAAATTTTAAATGCTGAAGATATAAACGCAATTAAAAAAAGCAATACTATGCCTGTTGCATTACCTAACTGCTCTTTTTTCTTAAAAATCCCATATATGCCTGCAAGAAAAATTATTGATAATAATATTCCACTAGTTTTAGCTTCTGATTACAATCCAGGCTCATCTCCATCTGGAAATATGAATTTTGTAATTTCTCTAGCCTGTACAAAAATGGGAATGACACCTGAAGAAGCAATTAACGCAGCTACAATTAACGGGGCATTTGCAATGGGCTTATCTGAAGAGGTAGGAAGCATTACAATTGGTAAAAAAGCAAACCTGATTATTACAAAAAAAATATCTTCATACTCTATGATACCATATGCATTTGGATCAAATTTAATTGACGAAGTGTACATTAATGGAAAAGCTATACTAGGTTCGTGAATAATTTAATCAAATATTATCGCTCACCTGATCCAGCATTATGGAATGGAAGATTGTCAGACCCCTCTTCACTTAATCAATATTGGCATGAAGTAATAAAATTGTATCATGATGGTCTTGAGCACTTAAAATCAGAAAGATTAAAT
>PBYT01000024.1 GCA_002729755.1 Flavobacteriaceae bacterium | reverse complement strand
TGCTGATAATAAAATTATAACAATCAAATAGTCAACAATCCATAAAGGAGCATATTGCCAATCACCCCAATTCAATATTGCTTCAACAATAGCAAGTATAATTGAATATAATGTCGCAACTATTAAATTTGTCTTTTTAACCATCTTTTTAATTTCCTAGCTTTCCTGAATTAAAATGCTCTTACCATATTTATATTTCTATGAATGGTGGTTTTACGATTTCTGATTCAACAAATTCATTCCTAATTCTAATATAGATATAATTATTAGCATTTAATAATTTAATATTAATATATCCTAAACCAATTCCTTTTTTTAAAATAGGAGAAAACGTTCCTGACGTGGTAACTCCAATTTCTTTATGACTAGAATCATAAATTTTATATCCAGCTCTTGGAATACCTCTATTTTTAAGTTTGAATCCAACTAATTTCTTTTTAACACCATTATAAATTTGATTTTTAAAAATTTCAAAACCAATGCATTCAGTTTCAGGTTTCGTAATCCAGCTTAATCCAGCTTCAATAGGGGAGGTGTCATCATTAATATCATTACCATACAGGCAATAACCCATTTCAATTCTTAGTGTATCTCTAGCTGCTAGACCTATTGGCATTAAAGTTTCATTTTTATTGAATTTGAAAAGAGAATCCCAAATATTTACTACATCTTTATTAGGGATATATATTTCTAATCCACCAGAACCAGTATATCCAGTCTTAGATAAAAGAATATCATTACAGTTATTAAATTTTGATGTAACATGCGAATAGTTCTTAATCTCTTTTAAATCTACATCTGTAAATTTTTGACAATAATCAATTGCCTTAGGTCCCTGAATTGCAAGAAGTGAGTAATTATTAGATTCATCAATTATAGTTGCATTAAATGCTTTGTTTTGATCTAATATCCAGGTATAATCTTTTTGAATATTTGAGGCATTTACAACTAAGAGATATTTATCTAGTTCAATTTGATAAACAATTAAATCATCAATAATTCCACCTTCAAAATTTGTAATACAGTTATATTGAGCCATTCCTGGATCTAACTTTGAAATATCATTACTGCAAATTCTTTGTAAAAGTTTAGTAGAATTTTTTCCAGAAATTAAAATCTCCCCCATATGAGATACATCAAATATTCCTGCACTATTTCTAACATGCAAATGCTCATTGTTAACAGATGAATAGCTAATAGGCATTTGAAATCCTGCGAAATTAGAAATTTTAGCTCCTAATTGAGAATGTTTGTTAAAAAGAAATGTTTTTTTCATTAGATAAAATTGATTTACTTTTATGATTAAATAGACAAATGATTTCTAAAATTAAAATATTTTTAATTCTTTTGATTATTAATAATAATTTTCTGTTGAATTCTCAACAGTATAATGATGATTTAGGGCCGGATTTTCATAAAAAAAAGAGGTCTGAATTTAGAGAAAAGATGCCAGATAATAGCATAGCTATTTTCTTTACGTCCCCTGTAATGAAAAGATCTAATGACACAAACTTTATGTATCACCAAAATACCAACTTCTATTATTTAACAGGTTGGAGAGAACCACATGGTGTATTAATCATTTATTCAAATCAACAGGCAGATGAAAAAGGCAAATATTATGAACAACTCTTCATTAGAGAGAGAAATGAATATAGGGAAATGTGGGATGGAATAAGATTAGGTATTGAAGGGGCTAGAAAGATGGGATTTGATAGAGTTCAGCTTAGATCAGAATTTATTGAAACTGAATTGGATTTTAGCAATTTTGATTATGTCCTTCATAATGAATTACGAGATGATGTAAGAGATAATACAAATGATGTTTATGATTTATTCGATTTACAAATAAAATTTGAGAAGTTGTTAAGTGATAGCTCAAATAATAAAAACGATAATGAGCTTATTGATAATAAAAAGCTATCAATTAATACTAAAACTTTAAATGATTTAATGAAAAGTCTACGACAAACAAAAGATAAAGAAGAAATTGAATTGTTAAAAAAAGCTGTAAAGATTTCTGCTTTTGCTCAAGTTGAAGTAATGAAAGCTATCCATAACGAAATGACCGAGAGAGAGGTTCAGGGTATTCATGAATATATATACAGAAAATATGGAGCTGCTCATCAAGGATATAACTCAATAGTAGGGTCGGGAGGAAACTCATGTGTATTACACTATGTCACAAATGACAACAATAATATAAAAGATCAATTGATATTGATGGATGTTGGAGCTGAATATAGAGGATATACAGCTGATGTTACTAGGACTATTCCAGTTAATGGTAAATTTTCTAATGAACAAAAAGAAATTTATAATCTTGTATATCAGGCTCAAGAAGAAGGAATAAGAATGTCAAAAATTGGAAATTCATTTACAGATATTAATAAGGCTTCATATAAAATAATTTCAGAAGGCTTAATTTCTTTAGGAATAATTAATAATAGTAGAGATACTTCAAAATATTTTCCCCATGGGGTTTCTCACCATATTGGACTTGATGTTCATGATCCTGGAGATAGAATACTTTCTGAGAACATGGTTATAACTGTTGAACCAGGAATTTATATACCTACTGGTAGTGATTGTGACCCTAAATGGTGGAATATTGGAGTAAGAATAGAAGATGATATATTAATTACAATAAATGGTCCAATAAATTTATCTTCAGATGCTCCCAGAAAAATTGAAGTTATTGAGGAGTTAATGAAACAGAAAAGCCCTTTGGGAGAATTTAAGCTTCCTATAATTAATTGACCTTCCATAATAAATGATCCTTTAATTGATCGTAGCTTTCAATTTCAATAGTATTTTTCTTCTTTGTCATAATCTTTTTTAGTCTTGAAGGAAGACTAATTTGTTCCCCAATACTATTTTCTACTTCTTCTTTAAATTTTATTGGATGAGCAGTTGATAAAAAAATGCCATTTACATCAGATCTAGGATTTTTTAAATAACTTTTTAAACCAAGATATCCAATTGCACTATGTGGATCCATTATATAGTTATAAGAGTTATAAACATCTTTAATAGCTTCTCTTGTTTCAGAATCATTATAGCTATAACCTTTTATGACTTTATTGATTTTTTGAAGATCATTATTGAATATCTTTTGAATTCTAATAAAATTACTTGGATTTGACACATCCATTGCATTTGAAATTGTAGGTTTCGTTTTTTTAGGATTATATATACCAGATTCTAAATATCTAGGAACTGTTTTATTAATATTAGTTGAGGCTATAAATAGTTGAATATTTAAACCCATTTCTTTACTTAAAATTCCTGCACAAATATTACCAAAGTTTCCACTTGGAACTGAAAAAATATTTTGATTATTATTTTCTATTTTTTTTAAAGCTAAAAAATAATAAAACATTTGAGGTAACCATCTAGCAATATTTATTGAATTTGCGGATGTCAATATAATTTTATTTTTTATTTCAATATCACTGAAGGCATCTTTAACCATTTTCTGGCAATCATCAAAATTACCATTAACTTCAAAAGCAATAACATTTTTAGCATTTGTTGTAATTTGTTTTTCTTGAACTTGACTAATTCTTCCTTTAGGATAAAGAATACAAACATTAATTCCATTTAAACCTTCAAATCCTTTTGCAACAGCTCCACCAGTATCTCCAGATGTTGCGACTAAAACTGTAATTTCTTTTGAATCAAAATCATTCTTAATTTTATCCATACATAACGCTAAAAACTTTGCGCCAATATCCTTAAAAGCAAGAGTTGGACCATGAAATAACTCTAAGGAAAATATTGAATTTTCAACTTTCTTTAGAGGTATTTTAAAATCTATTGTCTTTTGAATAATTTTAATTAATTCATCTTCGGTAAAATCATTACCTATATAGTCTTTAATAACTTCATAACATAATTCAGTATCATCTATCGTTTTTATATTATCAATAATCTTTTTTGGAAGAGTAATAATTTTCTCTGGGAAATACAGGCCTTTATCAGGAGCTAAACCGTTAATTAAAGCTGTTTGAAAGTTTACAGGCTGTGAATTATGATTTAAGCTAATATATTTCATTAATCAATAACTTTAACGCCCTCTGAATTTATTATTGAGACAAAACCATTATAACTAATATTAACACTATTAAAGTGAGATGACATTTTATTCAGAATATCATTAGCTATTTTATTGTTTTTTGATAGAGCGAAGATTGCTGGTCCTGAACCAGAAATACCACATGCGATTGCTCCAGATTTTATACTTATATCTTTAATATTATAAAATTCAGGAATTAAGATAGCTCTATCAGGTTCAATTATCTCATCAACTATTGAATTTGACATTAAGTCATAATCTTCAGTATATAAACTAGAAATAAATGCAGCTAAATTTGCAGATTGTTGAACCATTTTATCAATTGTTACTTTTGATTTAACCACCTTTCTTGAATCTGAAGTTTTTATTTCAATTTCTGGTCTAATTATCGTGGCAATCAATCCTTTTGGATTTGGAAGTTTTATTATATCTAAATCTTTTACTGATCTAACCAAGGTAAAACCACCTAATAAAATAGGTGAGACATTGTCTGCATGATATGAACCACTAACAAATTTTTCCCCTTCCATTGCAAATCTTATTAATTCTAAATCACTAAAAGGATAATCAATAAGTTTATTAATTGCAAAAACAACTCCAGCTGAACTTGCTGCACTACTCCCAATACCACTTCCAGGTTTAATGCCTTTTTTAATTTTTATATCAAATCCATAATCTAGTTTAATATCCTTAATCATTGCTTGAGCAGCAATTCCAGCTACATTTTGATTGATATTGGTTGGGAGATTGTATTTATCAATTGACGAAATTTTTATACCCTTTTCTGATGTTTTTGTAACTGTTATTGTATCACCAACTTTATCAAGACAAAATCCAAGAATATCATATCCACACGACAAATTTGTTACACTTCCTGGAGAAAATACTTTTATACTATCCATTATTTCTCACTAGCTTTAATTATATCAGCAAAAACTCCTGATGCCGTGAATTCACCTCCAGCTCCTGGACCTTTAACTACTAGGGGAGAATCTTTATATCTGTCAGTATGAAATACTGTGATATTATCCCTGCCCTCTATATTATAAAAGGGGTGGTCTTCTTTAACTGTCTTTATACCAACACTAGCCTTACCATTTTCAAGACAGGCAACATACTTTAGTCTTGATCTCTTTTCTATTGCTTTATTTAATATTTGATCAAAGTGATCATTATTATCTTTTAATGATTTTAGGAATTCTTCCTTGGAGTTTGATTCAATCGATTCTTTGGGGAGGAACATTTCATTTTGCACATCACTAAATTTCATTTTTTTACCACTTTCCCTAGCAAGAATTAATATTTTTCTTGAAACATCAATTCCACATAAATCAATTTTTGGATCAGGCTCAGTATAACCAAGATCAACAGCCTTTTTAACAACTTCATAAAATGAATTTTCTTTATTGAAATTATTAAAAATAAAATTTAAAGTACCAGAGAGTATCGCTTCAATTTTTCTAATCCTGTCTCCAGAATTTATAAGATTATTTAATGTATTAATTATTGGCAATGCTGCACCAACATTAGTTTCATAAAGAAATGGAGAATTATGATTTCTTGATAATGATTTTAGTTCAAGATATTTTTCTAAATTATCAGAACATGCAATTTTATTACAAGTGACAATACCTATTCCATTTTTTAAATAATTATTATAATTAATAGTTACATCTGCATTTGCTGTATTATCAATAAAAAGACTATTCCTTAGATTTTGATTTATTGAAAAATTTAAAAACTGATCATTATTAGAGCTAAGATCACTTGAATCTAATTTTGACCTCCAATCATTAAGATCTATTTCAGTATCACTAAGGATCATTTTCTTTGAATTAGACAACCCCATAACTTTTAATTTGAGTCTTAAATTTTCTTCTAGTGATTTTTTTTGATCAAAGATTTGTTTAATTAAATTCGATCCAACATTCCCTACGCCTGTTATAAAAAGATGTACATTTTTACAATTATTTTCAAAGAATGCTTCATGTAATGAATTTAAAGCCTTTATGTTGTCTTTCTCATCTATTATTATTGATATATTTCTTTCTGATGCACCTTGAGCAATTGCTCTTATATTTATATTATTATTCCCTAAAGTGCTAAATAATTTTCCGCTAACACCTTTTTTACTTTTCATATTATCTCCAACTATAGCAATATTTGATAAAGAATTTTCAATTTGANATTCATTTATTTTATTTTGAGATATTTCATATTCAAATTCTTTATCAATAAGATNTTTTGCAGTCTTAGCATCAGATTCATTAACAGCTATACATATAGAGAATTCAGAAGAGGCTTGAGTTATCATTATAACATTTACTNCTTTTNGTGAGAGAGCNTCAAAAAATCTTTTTGAAAANCCTGGAACACCAACCATTCCAGAACCTTCAAAGTTAATTANAGATATATTCTCAATATGACTGATTCCCTTAACCGTATTTTCTTTTTNAGATTTAGTTGAATTAGAAATACATGTGCCAATTGCATTTGGATCAAATGTGTTTTTNANATATNCTGGAATNTTTTTNTNAATTAATGGTTGAAGTGNTGGGAAATAAANAACTTTTGCTCCAAAGAAAGATAGTTCCATAGCTTCTTTGTATGATAAAGATTCTATTGGCCTAGANTTTTTAACTATTTTTGGGTTAGCTGAAAAAACTCCGCTAACATCAGTCCATATTTCTAGAACTTTAGAATTTGTATAATTTGCAATAATTGAAGCCGTATAGTCAGATCCNCCTCTNCCTAAATTAGANATTTCACTATTACNATCAGTTGCAATAAAACCAGGCATTAGAATTATTTTTGTTTCAATTAGATCTAAATTATTTGAAACTGCAATACCTGTCTTTTCTTCATCAACAATTTCATGATNATTATGATATTTTGTAAAAATAATTTTTCTGGANTCNACATATGAAATATCATTACCTCTCTCTTTTAATATTTCATAAATTAGTTTACTTGATAAAATTTCTCCAAAGCTCAAAACCTTAGAGATTGTTTTTNTAGTTATCTCATCAATAGTAGATACTGCTTCTAAAATTGTTTCTAATTCATTTANTTGTTGTTTAAGAAAACTTAGCAAAGGACTTTGATTTTCAATTTTTGAAAGNCCATGAATAANTTCCAAGTGNNTTTCTTCGATTTGTTTTAGAAAAACAGTTGAATTTTTCCCTTTNGAATTTAAGAATTNTTGAAGTATATNTGTAATGNCTCCTAACGCTGAGACTACAACAAAAATACTATCTTTCTCATTTTCAATTATTGAGAAGACTTTTTTTAACGAACTTGAAGTGGCAACTGAAGTTCCACCGAATTTAATTACTTTCAAGAAGCTTTTTCNTTTTTATTGATCANNAAATTTAATTCATTTGAATTNGATTTGTAATCTACAAGTAAATTATCTCCAGCTTTTATTTTGTTTGATACTAGATTTTTTGCAATAAGATCTTCAATATATTTTTGAATCATTCTATTTAAAGGNCGAGCTCCATNTTTTTCNTCAAAACCTTTTTCGCAAATAAAGTCTTTAGCTTTTTTTGATATAGTGAGACTATAACCAAGTTTTTTAACTCTTTCAATTAAGCTCGATAATTCAATATCAACAATCTTATTAATATCTTCTATAGTAAGGGAATTAAAAATTACANATTCGTCTACTCTGTTAAGAAATTCAGGAGAGAAAGTATGTTTTAAAGCTTTTTTTATAACTTTTTTCTCAATATNTGAAGCTTGATTTTTTGTTGAGTTTGTTTCAAAACCTACTCCTAAACCAAAATCACTGATTTGCTTAACACCAAGGTTAGAAGTCATTATAATTATTGTATTCTGGAAATTAATTTTTCTTCCAACACTATCAGTCAAGAATCCATNATCTAGAATTTGAAGAAGCATACCATATATATCGGGATGTCCTTTTTCTATTTCATCAAATAAAATAACAGAATAGGGTCTTCTTTTAACTTTTTCAGTTAATTGCCCACCCTCTTCATAACCTATATATCCTGGAGGTGCTCCTATTAATCTTGATACAGAAAATTTTTCCATATACTCACTCATATCAATTCTAACTAAGTTTTCTTCAGATTCAAATATCTCTGAAGCTAAAACTTTTGCTAACTGTGTTTTTCCAACTCCCGTTTGGCCAAGAAATATAAATGAACCNATAGGTCTATTAGGAGAGTTAAGGCCTGCTCTGTTTCTTTGAATGGATTTTACTATTTTAGAAATTGCTTCATTTTGACCTATTATCCTTTTCTTTATAAGGTTTTCTAATTTTGAAAGTTTATTTCTTTCTGATTTGATAATTTTTGACACTGGAATATTTGTCATCATGGAAATCACATCTCCGATTTGATCTTCATCTACTGTTACNCTATTTAATTTAGATTCTTCATGCCATTTTTCTTGGGCTTCTATTAACTTTTTCTCAATTCTTTTTTCATCATCCCTAAGTTTAGCAGCCTCTTCATATTTTTGCTTTTTAACTACTGAGTTTTTGAGTTCTCTGATATTTTCTAATTGTTTCTCTAATAGAATGACATCCTCAGGCACATCCATGTTGTTTATATGAGCTCTTGATCCAGNTTCATCAAGTGCATCGATTGCTTTGTCAGGTAAATACCTATCAGTAATATATNTTAGACTTAATTCAACACAGGCAACTAGTGCTTCATNGGTATAATTAACATTATGATGGGACTCATATCTATCTTTAATNTTTTTCAGNATTTCAATTGTTTCTTCTTTTGTAGTCTCTTCAATTAATATTTTTTGAAACCTTCTTTCTAAAGCCCCATCTTTTTCTATGTATTGACTATACTCATTTAAGGTTGTAGCACCAATACATTGAATTTCTCCACGAGCTAGAGCGGGTTTGAACATATTTGAAGCATCAAGGCTACCAGTAGCTCCACCTGCACCAACAATTGTATGTATTTCGTCTATGAAAAGTATAATATTTCTGTTTTTTTCAAGTTCATTCATTACAGCTTTCATTCTTTCTTCAAATTGACCTCTGTATTTTGTTCCTGCAACAAGGCTAGCAAGATCAAGAGTAACTACTTTTTTTCCATAAAGAACTCTTGAAACCTTTTTTTGAATAATCCTAAGTGCTAATCCCTCAGCAATGGCTGATTTCCCAACTCCTGGTTCCCCTATTAGTAAAGGATTNTTTTTCTTCCTTCTACTTAGAATTTGAGATACTCTTTGAATTTCCNTTTCTCTCCCTACAACAGGGTCGAGCTTATCTTGTTCTGCAAGTGATGTTATATCTCTACCGAAATTATCAAGTACAGGAGTTTTTGTTTTAATTTTTGTTTTTGTCTCTTTTGAAGAAGATGCTGCTGCATCGTTAGAAAAGTCATCTGGNCTATCTTTCTCATCTGGAAAAGTAGAAGAAGTAGGNTATTCAATTATGTCATTTGAACTNGTGTCGTCAGCCATTAATTTAAACTGCTCTTTGACATTATCATAACTAATATTCATTTTTCCTAAAATCTTTGTAATAGGATCATTATCATTTCTAAGAATGCAAAGAAGAAGATGAGCAGTATTGATTGAATTGTTTTGAAACAATTTAGCTTCTAAAAANGTAGTTTTCAGTGCCCTCTCTGCTTGACGTGTAAGATGTAAATTTTTCTTTTCATTTAGTTTAAGCTGAGAACTGTCTATTATTGCTGGATTTAACAACTCTATTTTTNTTCTTAATTCATCTAAGTTAACATCAATAGAGTTTAAGATAGAAATCGCTTTACCACCTCCATCTCTTAACATACCTAATAGAAGATGCTCTGTGCCAATTTGTTTATGGCCTAATCTAAGAGCTTCCTCTTTACTGTAAGAAATAACATCTTTAACTCTTGANGAAAAATTATCATCCATTTATCAAATATTTTTTTGACTAAAGTATATCAATAATACAAATAAACAAAGAAAAAAATGTTTCATGTCAATAATAAATTGAATAAACTTTTTCACTAATCAATGTTAATAAATTTTTCTTTTTATGAGAATAATAGCAGTAACTTTTGGTATGGATTAATTATTTTAGCTATTCACATTAAATTATGTCAGAAGAAGAAAAATTAATCCCTATTAAGATAGAAGATGAGATGGAGTCAGCTTACATTGATTACGCAATGTCAGTTATTGTCTCTAGGGCTCTACCAGATGTTAGAGATGGTTTAAAACCCGTNCATAGAAGAGTNCTTTTTGGTATGAACGAGATGGGAGTTAGATCTAACTCTTCGTACAAAAAGTCTGCTAGAATAGTTGGTGATGTTATGGGTAAATACCATCCCCATGGAGATAGTTCAGTTTATGATACAATGGTAAGGATGGCTCAGGAATGGAGTTTAAGATATTTGCTAGTAGATGGGCAAGGGAACTTTGGTTCAGTTGATGGTGATAGCCCTGCTGCTATGAGGTATACTGAAGCTAGGNTGAAAAAAATATCGGAAGAGCTTTTATCAGATATAGATAAAGAAACAGTTGATTTTCAGTTAAATTTTGATGATACAATAATGGAACCCACAGTTTTACCAACTAGGGTACCTAATTTNTTAATAAATGGATCTTCTGGAATAGCTGTTGGTATGGCAACAAATATGGCACCTCATAACTTATCTGAGGTAATAGATGGTACAATAAGTTATATTGAAAATAGTGAAATTGATATTGAAGAATTAATTCAAATTATTAAAGCACCTGATTTTGCTACTGGAGGAACAATCTATGGATATGATGGTGTGAGAGAAGCATTTTTAACAGGTAAGGGTAGGGTTGTGTTAAGGGNTAAAGCAATAATTGAAAATGTAAAAGAAAGAGAATGTATTATAGTATCTGAAATACCTTATATGGTTAATAAGGCTGATATGATTAGAAAAACGGCTGATTTGATAAATGATGGGAAAATTGAAGGNATTTCTACTATGAGAGATGAATCTGATAGGAAAGGAATGCGAATTGTATATGTCCTTAAAAGGGATGCTATCCCAAATATTGTTTTAAANAAACTCTACAAGTTTACCCAACTGCAATCATCTTTTAGTGTAAACAATGTAGCATTAGTGAATGGTCGCCCAGAGTTATTAAACTTAAAGCAATTAATCCACCATTTTGTAGATCATCGTCATGAGGTCGTTGTAAGAAGAANAAGCTTTGANCTTAAAAAAGCNGAACAAAGAGCTCATATACTTGAGGGCTTAATTATTGCTTCAGACAATATAGATGCTGTTATAGACCTAATAAAAAAATCCTCAAATGCTGATGAAGCAAGACAAAAGCTTGAAAAGAAATATAAATTATCTGAGATTCAAGCTAAAGCTATTATCGAAATGAGGTTAAGACAGTTAACTGGGTTAGAACAAGAGAAACTTAGAGAAGAATATAACGAACTCTTAAAAACAATTGCAGGATATAAAAAATTATTAGACAGTAAATCTATGAGAATGGACTTGATTAAAAATGAACTAATAGAAATCAAAGAAAAATATGGAGATGAAAGAAGATCTATTATTGAGTATGCTGGTGGTGATTTTAGAATTGAAGATATTATACCAGATGAAAAGGTTGTAATTACTATTTCTCATGCAGGCTATATTAAAAGAACCCCATTAACGGAATATAGAACTCAACANAGAGGAGGAGTTGGTCAAAAAGCTACAAAAACAAGGGATGAAGACTTCTTAGAAGATTTATTTGTAGGCACAAACCATCAATATATGTTATTTTTTACCCAAAAAGGAAAATGCTTCTGGATGAGGGTTTATGAAATTCCAGAAGGATCTAAAAACTCTAAAGGAAGGGCGATCCAAAACTTAATTAATATTGAGCAAGATGATAAGGTTAAAGCATTTATTTGCACCCAGGATCTTAAGGATGAAGAATATATAAACAGCCATTTTGTAATAATGGCAACAAAAAANGGTCAGGTAAAGAAAACTTCTTTAGAACAATATTCAAGACCTAGGTCTAATGGTATTAATGCGATAACTATTAGAGATGAAGATGAACTGCTTGAAGCTAAATTAACTAATGGTTCCAGTCAGATTATGTTAGCTGTTAAATCTGGTAAAGCTATTAGGTTTGAAGAGAGTAAGACAAGACCAATGGGAAGAAATGCTTCTGGAGTTAGAGGCATAAGGCTAAAAGATAAATCTGATGAGGTTATAGGTATGGTATCTGTAANAGATATGGATGAAAATATTCTTGTTGTTTCAGAGAATGGTTATGGTAAAAGATCAAGTCTAGAAGATTACAGATTAACAAATAGGGGAGGTAAAGGAGTAAAAACTATTTCAATTACAGAAAAAACTGGTAAATTAGTTACAATAAAAAGTGTTTCTGATAACGATGATTTAATGATAATCAATAAATCTGGAATAGCAATTAGGATGCGAGTAGAAGATCTTAGAGTTATGGGAAGGGCAACACAGGGTGTTAAAGCTATTAGNATTAAAGAAGGTGATGGTATAGCAGCAGTTGCTAAGGTAATGAAAGATGAAGAGGGTATTGAAGATATAAATGATATTGAGTTTGAGGGTGATNCAGTAAAATAGATGATTATGACAAAAAGAATTATTTTTTTATGTTTTGCACTAGTTTCTTTTAGCTATGGTCAAAAAAAAGAGCTAAGAAGTGCAAATAAGTTTATTGAAAAAGGNGAGTATGCTTCAGCTNTAGATATTCTTGATANTACAAACGACTTGATTCAAGCATCTGATGATAAAANAAAAGCTCGTGCGATGTTTTTGTATGGAATGATTTACACGAACACAGAAGATTTTGATAAAGCAGTTAANTCTTTCGAGATGGCTAAGAATTTAGGAGGNACTAACCCCTTGTTAGATGCNGANATTNCNAAACTTGAAAATGCAATTATNACNAGTGCAATTGGGGATCAAGAGANTGAAGANTTTATTTCTTCAGCAAAAAAGCTATATGGTGCTTATAAAATAAATCCTGAAAANAATCAACTNTATCTTTTCTATGCTGCTNCTAGTTCTGTTAATGCTGATGATTATGAACAAGCCTTAATTTATTATAAGATNTTGGTAGATATTAATTATGANGGTATTGAAACNAAATATTACNTAACTGAAGTTTCTTCTGGTAATGAAATAGAAATTGGGAGCGAATCAGAATTTAATTTACTTAAAAAANCAAAAGATTATCAAGATCCTAGAGAAGAAGATACTGAATCTAAATATCCTGAAATTGTCAAAAATATTGCACTGATTTACAATACATTAGGACAGAAAGATAAAGCTTTAGATGCCATCAAAAGTGCTAGACAATCTAATCCAGATGATGTTGGGCTTATAATTACCACTGCAAATATATATTTTGAACTTGGTGATAAAGAAGCATTTAAATTATCAATGTCAGAAGCTATTGAATTAGATCCATCTAATCCAATATTATACTATAACTTGGGTGTTGTTTCAGCTGATTTGGGGGAAAAAGATGTTGCTGTTGAATATTATAAAAAGTCAATTGAATTAGATCCAACTTCTGAAAATAGTTACCTTAATCTTGTTGCTTTAATTCTTGATGGGGAAACCTCTATTATAGAAGAAATGAATTCTTTAGGAACATCTAGAGCAGATAATGTTAGATATGATGAATTAAAAGAATTAAGAGAGAACCTTTATCTACAATGTGTGCCAATCTTGAAACAGTTAGTAGACCTTAATCAGAATATAGAAGGTGTGAGAACTCTTATGAATATCTTTGGGACTTTAGGAGATAATCAAGGGTATATGGAAATGAAAAATTTACTTGATCAACTTGATCAATAATTTATATAGTAAAGGTCATTTTTTTATCTAAATTTGTAAATCTTTTTGGAGAGGTGCCAGAGTGGTAATGGAGCAGATTGCTAATCTGTCAACGCGTAAGCGTTGCCTGGGTTCGAATCCCAGTCTCTCCGCACAAGGTCGCGTAGCTCAGCTGGATAGAGCATCTGGTTTCTAACCAGACGGTCACAGGTTCGAATCCTGTCGCGATCACCATTTTAACCTCAATTTTTAGTTGAGGTTTTATTAATTTAGGGTTTATGAGAAAAAGCTGGAAAGACAAAATGAATATAAATAAATCTTATGTAGTAAAAAGATTAGAAAAAAAATTCTCCGATATGAAAGAAGGGGAAAACATGTTAATCGCCACTCCTATGATTATTGATGAGTATATTAAACAGATTCCAAAAGGCATAAATGTGAATATTAAAACCTTAAGAAGAGATTTAGCACTAACATATAATGCTGATACGACTTGTCCATTAACAACAGGCATATTTATAAGAATAGTATCGGAAGCTGCCTATGAAAATTTCCTTAATGGAGACAGAAATATTACTCCATTTTGGAGAGTGGTAGATCACGAATCCAAAAGCGCTAGCAAATTGGCTTGTGGTATTAATTTTATAAAAAAACGAAGAATAGAAGAAAACATAATTTAGAACTTTTAAGCAATCTTTTTTTAAATTGTAGTAATTTGACAGCCATGGAAAACAGATCACTAATTTATATCATTCTCTTGTCTTTTTTGTTTTCATGTTCACCAAAAGAAAAAGTAACTGAATCTCCCAATTTTGTTTTTATTTTGGCTGATGATTTAGGGTATGGAGAATTAGGAATTTTTGGTCAAAAATTTATTGAAACCCCACACATTGATCAGTTAGCAAAACAGGGAATGGTACTAACAGATCATTATACGGGTTCACCAGTTTGTGCTCCAGCTCGTTCTGTTTTATTGACAGGACTTCACTCAGGCAATACTCCCATTAGAGGAAATGATGAATGGCGGGAACGTGGAGATGTCTGGAGTTTTCAAGCCATGTTTAAAGATCCTAATCTTGAAGGACAACGCCCTATGCCTGATTCAACAGTAACGGTTGCAAAATTTTTACAGTCTAAGGGATATAAAACAGGAATGATCGGGAAATGGGGTCTTGGTGCACCAAACACGAATAGTATTCCAAACAATAAAGGTTTTGATTTTTTCTATGGGTATAATTGCCAACGTCAGGCCCATACTCTTTATCCAAGCCATTTGTGGAAAAATAAAGAAAGACATATTCTAAACAACAAGATAGTTGACAAAGGAAAACTTCAAGAAGGACTTGATCCTAATAGTGCTGAAAGCTATGATATTTACAATCAGAATGATTATGGACCTACCTTAATGCACAATGAAGCATTAAGTTTTTTAGACAGAAATAGAGACAATAATTTTTTTCTTTATTACGCCTCTCCACTCCCTCATTTACCACTTCAGGCACCTGAAGAATGGGTGAATTACTATCGTAAAAAATTTGGGAAAGAAGAACCTTACTTAGGTGATGCGGGATATTATCCCAATCTTTCTCCTAAAGCAACCTATGCTGCCATGATTTCTTATTTGGACCAACAGGTAGGTGAAATCGTCGCAAAACTAAAGGAAATTGGACAATATGAAAATACTCTTATCATTTTCTCCAGTGACAACGGTCCAACCTATTTAAAACAAGTTGATATAAATTTTTTCAACAGCGCAGGAATCTTTGTAAACTCTAAAAATACTGTTAAAGGTAATCTTAATGAAGGAGGGATTAGGGTACCCTCAATTGCAACATGGCCTAATCGAATCAAAGCTGGATCAAAATCAGATCACCCTAGCACTTTATATGATTATTTTGCTACTGTATCTGATATAATTGGCCAAGCCCCACCTTATGCTATTGACGGTATTAGTTATTATCCTACACTGATCGGTGAAGAACAAGAAAAACATGATTACCTATATTGGGAATTTCCTGCTTATGGAGGACAACAGGCCATTAGGATGAATCAATGGAAAGGAATTAAAAAGAATTTGTTTAAAGGGCCTTCAAAACTTCAACTCTACAACCTGAATGATGATCCAAAAGAGTTGAATGACTTAGCTTCTAATTACCCTGAGATTGTTGAAAAAATGGAAATATCAATGAAGGAAGCGCATACAGAAGCCGAAATTCAAAATTTCAAAATACCTGTTTTAGATCAGCAATAGTAAAATATAAATCTTAGTTTTTCTTAAAAAGTTCTATTTTAGTTATTCAAATCAACAATTATAAATGAGAAAAATATTCATAATATTTATTTACTCTAGAACTAGATTTTCAATATTTGAAAAAGCTCTCCCTCTAATTTTTACAAAACTTGCAATCATTTCCTTTAATTTTTCTGGTTCTTTTTTTGAAAGATCACTTTTTTGCGAGGGATCTTCTTTTAGATTATAAAGTTTAAAATCTATTGAATTTCCTAATTCAATATTTACATTTTTTGATATTGAAGGTCCCCTATAAGGTGGAATCATTACCCAATCTCCTTTTCTATAGGCAGTTCTAGTAGAAGCCTCAAGAATTAGTTCTTCTCTACCTTGTCCTTTATTATTAATGATTAGATCAGAGAAATCTATCCCATCTTTTGATTTATATTCTATTCCAACTATTTTAGAAATTGAATTGAAAAGATCTATTTGTGATATTATCTCATTTGAGATTCCTGGTTTTATTTTTCCTCTCCAATAAGTAATAAATGGAACTCTTGTTCCAGCTTCAAAAAGGCTATATTTACCTCCTCTTAATCCACCGGAAGGAGTATGATCTCCAAGCTTTTCAACAGCATCATCATAATATCCATCATTTAAAACAGGTCCGTTATCACTTGAAAAAATTATTAATGTATTATCCAAGATTCCTTCTGATTCTAAAGTTTTATACAATTCTCCAATACACCAATCTGCTTCAACAATAACATCTCCTCTTGGACCCATTCCAGATGTACCTTCAAATCTTGGGTGAGGTGTTCTTGGAACATGAGGTTGTTGAAGAGTATAAAAAAGAAAAAAAGGTTTGTCTTTATTTTTATTAATATATTCCTGAGCTTTTTCTAAAAAATGATCTGCCATGTCAATGTCACTCCATCTTGCTTTCTCACCTCCTTTCATATATCCAATTCTTGGAACACCATTTACAATTGAACCATTATGCCCATGATGCCATTTCATAGTTGTTAGTTCTGGATTTTTTAATCCTGTAGGGAGTCCATAATCATTATGTTTTTCTTGGTGAAAAAAATTAACCTCAATAGGGTCACTTGGATCTAGATTTACTACATCTCCATTTTCTATATAAACAGTTGGAACTCGATCCTGAGTGTCAGCCATTATATGAGAATAATCAAAACCAACTTGATTGGGTCCAGGAGATATATTAGAATTGTAATTTATTACACCTGTTCCATCGAATCCATCTCCAGAGCCTAAACCAAGATGCCATTTACCGACAATACCTGTATGATATCCTTTAGTTTTTAAAATTTTAGGAATGGTCATTTCTGTTGTATCAATTACTAATGAGCCTCCAGTAATAATTTTAAGACCAGTTTTTCTCCATGGATATGTTCCGGTTAGAAGAGCATATCTACTAGGGGAACAAGTTGCTGAAGAAGCATAACCATTATTAAATCTTATACCCTCATTAGCCAATTTGTCAATATTTGGAGTGTTTAAAGTTCCTTTATTATAGGCGCTTACATCTCCATAACCTAAATCATCAGTGTAAATTATTATAATGTTTGGATTTTCAGTAGAATAGTTTTTTTCTGTTTTGCAGCTTAAAAAAAGTGAAACCAAAAAGATAAGACAAAGTTGTTTAGTGAATTTAGAAGTCATTTATTTGAATATTTTTAATTAACTCTTCCGGTAATATTTTTATTAATGATAAGAAAATTTAAACTATCAACAAACTTTTGATTATAATTGGGGTTATTTTCTAAAGGTATTGGAGCATTATTAGCTTCTCTCCATTTATTTAAATCGTGATAAAGCTCTTTTGTTTTTTCTAGATTTGTTTTGCTTAAATCAATAGATTCAGAAATATCTTCTTCTATGTTATAAAGTTCTATTTTTCCATCCTCAAAGTAATGATGTAATTTCCAATTATCTTTAATTATTACTGACCCAGGTCTAGTCCTAAATAGAGGATCAGTTCCATTATCAAGATGAACATTATAAGCCTGTAAATAAATAGGAAAATGATAAAATAAAGTTCTATTTTCAAGTGTTTTTCCCTTGAAAATTGGATTTAAATCTAATCCATCTAGATGTAAGTTTTTATTTTTATGTCCTATTATTTTTTTTATTGTTGGAAAAAAATCAATATTACTAACTCTTTCATATGATTCACTTTCTTCTATTATTTTACCTTTCCATGAGAAAATTAAAGGTACTTTAATCCCTCCCTCATAATATGAGCCTTTTCCAGCTCTTAGTGGAAATTGATTTGATATTGCTCTAATTCCTCCATTATCAGAAGTAAAAATAATCAAAGTCTTCTCTGATAGATTTAATTCTTCAATTGTATTTAAAATTTTACCTATGTTTTCATCAAGTGATTCAATCATACCAGCATAATCAGGACGATTATGATTCTTATCTCCATCTTTATTTGAATATTTTTCTTGATATTCTTTTTTTGATTGAATTGGAGAATGGACAGAATAGAAAGGAACATATGCAAAAAATGTTTCATTTTGGTTATAATTAATAAAACTTACAACTTCATTACCTATCCTATCAGTTAGATACTCACCTATTGGACCATCCTCAAGGTTAGGGTTAATATATGGAGAAAAATATCCACCAGGACCTCCACTCTCATTACCTCCAATGTTTACATCAAAACCACTTTGTTCGGGAAAAAATCCTTGAGATCCCAAATGCCATTTTCCAAAATGTCCAGTAACATATCCTTCATTTTTTAACATTTCTGGAATTAAAAAATATCTTAAATCAAGAATAGTTTCATTTTTTATTGGAATTATTTTTCGGGTTTTTTCACTTCCTCTTTCTGAAGCACCAACTGTATAAATACCATGATGATTATTATATCTTCCTGAAAGCATTGTGGCCCTACTAGGAGCACAATTTGCAGCAGATGCATATCCATTATAAAATGTCATCCCGCTTCTAGAAAGTTTATCAATATTAGGAGTTTCATAATATTTTGAGCCCATATAGGAAACATCAGTCCATCCTAAGTCATCAGCTACAATTAAAACAATATTTGGATTTTCATTTTTATTCTCAATAGTTTGACAAGAAATAAATAAGCTTATAATAATTAAGATTAGTATTTTTTTCATAATGACATATGCTAAAACCAAATTTTATTTATATTCAACTTATAAAGCTTGATTTTTAAAGAAATATATTGAATAAATTATAGAATGAAACAACTTTTTAAATTTCTTTATGTTTTTTTATTTGTATTAGGATGCAATTCAAATAACTCAACACCTAATGTGATTTTTATATTAGTTGATGACTTAGGATGGAATGATTTAGGATATTCTGGTAGCACATTTTATGAAAGCCCAAACATTGACAATTTGTCTAAAGAAAGCTTTCAATTTACCAATGCATACGCTGCAAGTCCAGTTTGTTCTCCTACCAGAGCCTCTATTATGACTGGAAAACATCCTGCAAGAGTAAATATAACAGATTGGATTCCAGGAGATGATCCACAAAACAGACCTCTTCTTGGTCCACAAGACCTTCACGAGCTCCCATTAAAAGAAATTACAATTGCTGAAAAGTTGAAAGAATCTGGATACAAGACTTTTTATGTAGGAAAATGGCATTTGGGATCTCAAGGATTTTACCCAGAAGATAATGGCTATGATATAAATATTGGGGGTTTTGAAAAAGGAAGTCCAATGGGAGGTTATTACTCACCATATAAAAACCCCAAATTAGATGATGGCCCAAAAGGGGAATATCTTACAGACAGACTAACAGATGAATCTATCAAATTAATTAAAAGTCATAATAAAAATCAGCCATTTGCTTTGTTTTTATCATTTTACAATGTACATGCTCCCATTCAAGCGAATGAGAAACATATAAAATATTTTAATAAAAAAATATCTGAAATGGCTGATAATGAAGTTAGAACAAAAAGTGAAGGAGATGCAATTACAAGATTAAATCATACCAATCCAGAATATGCTTCAATGGTTTATGCTGTGGATGAAAATGTTGGAAAACTTATTAAAAGTCTTAAGGATAGTGATTTGTATGAAAATTCACTTATAATATTTACATCTGATAATGGTGGACTGTCAACTCTAAAGAGGATTGCACCAACTTCAGTTTATCCTTTAAGAGCGGGTAAAGGATGGCTTTATGAAGGAGGAATAAGGATTCCGCAGCTAATTAAATCGCCAGGGAATACAGAGAATGTAATAGTTAATGACATAACGGCCTCTTATGACTTATTTCCAACTATATTAGACTTCGCTGGAATAAAAAATAATATAGATATTGATGGTATCAGCTTAACACCAATCCTAAATGGACAATCTGAAATTGATAGAGAAGATATTTTTTGGCATTTCCCTCATTATCATGGGAGTTTATGGAAACCAGGCTCAGCGATCAGATCTGGGGATTGGAAATTGGTTTTTCATTATGAATCTAATAATGCTGAATTATATAATCTAAAAGAAGATCCCGGAGAATTAAATGATTTATCTTTATTATTTGAAGAGAGAAAGCAAATTTTATTAAAAAAATTAAATAATCTAAAGAATGAAACAAATGCAAATAAAGTTTCAATAAATCCTAACTTTAAGAATTGAAATAATGAAATATTATTCCTTTAAATTATTGTTTATTGCCTTTTTTATTTTAGGTTGTACTAATGATATAGATACCAAGACAAAACCGAATATATTATTTATCATGTCTGATGATCATGCTTATCAAGCAATAAGCGCATATGATGACAGGTTGATTCAAACTCCTAACATTGATAGAATAGCTGATGAAGGGATGTTATTTACAAATGCATCTGTAACGAATTCAATATGTGCTCCTTCCAGAGCAGTTATACTTACTGGAAAACATAGTCACATTAATGGGAAAATAGATAACATAGCAGAATTTGATGATTCACAGATGACTTTCCCACAACTATTTCAAAAAGCTGGTTATCAAACAGCAATGTTTGGTAAACTCCATTTTGGAAACAACCCAAAAGGAGTAGATGATTTTTTGATACTCCCTGGACAAGGAGACTATATAAATCCAAGATTTTTAGGAAAGGATAAAGACACTATAATAACTGGATATGTAACTGATGTGATTACTGACTTAACTCTAAACTGGTTTAAAACCAAAAGAGATAAAAACAAACCGTTTTTGACGTTTTATCTACATAAAGCTCCCCACAGAGCATGGTGGCCAAGTCCAGAAAAATTTGCTGAGTTTTATGAGAGGGAATTCCCGGAGCCTGAAAATTTATATGATGATTATTCAGGGAGGGGAACTGCTGCAAAAACAGCAGAAATGAATATTTTAACTCATATGCAATATATGCAGGACAGCAAAGTTAGACCATCAACTTTTGAAAAAATGGGAAAGGTTGAGCCTGAAATTCTTTACGCTAGGGGTGATGGAACTTTTTTTCAACCAACTTCTGCATCTTTTTATAATCGTTATAACAGAGGTAATGAAGAACAAAAGAAAAAATACGATGTTACCCTAAATAAGATTAGTGAAGATTTTAAAACCAATTGGCCAAATATGAATGATAAAGAAAAAATGAAATGGAAATTTCAGAGATATATGCAGGACTATTTAGCAACTATATCGTCAGTTGATGATAATGTAGGTAGAGTTTTAGATTATTTGGAAGAAACAGGATTAGATGAAAATACAATTGTTGTTTACACATCAGATCAAGGATTTTATCTTGGTGAGCATGGGTGGTTTGATAAGAGATTTATTTATGATGAATCTTTTAAAACACCATTGATGATTAGGTGGCCCAATGAGATAAAACCAGGGACAACAAATGAAGAAATGGTTCAAAACTTAGATTTTGCACAAACCTTTTTAGAGGCAGCTATGATTGAAGCTCCAGAAGATATGCAAGGTGAAAGCCTAATCCCATTACTAAAAGGTGATAATAAAAAGTGGGATAGAGATGCAGTTTATTATCATTATTATGAATACCCATCAGTTCATATGGCAAAGAGACATTATGGAATTGTGAACAAGGAATTCAAATTAGCTCATTTTTATTTTGATGTAGATGAATGGGAATTATATGATCGTGTAAAAGATCCTAATGAGATGAATAATGTATATAATGATCCAAAGTATAAAGATGTTGTTAAGAAGCTAACAACTGAATTAAAAGAAATGAGAATTAAATACAAAGATTCTGAGGAATTAGACAAAAGCTTTATTTATCGTTAACAAAGCCTAAAAAGGGTAGATATTTATAACAAATATTTTTTAACTTTAGACCATCTTATTTCAAATTTAATGAAGAAAATTCACCTCCTCTTTTTGCTTATTTTAACCTTCTGTTCTAATGTCGAGGAAAAAAACTTAAAACCTGTAACAGTAAAAGAGTTTAAAGAGTTTGTAAATACTACAGGTTATGAAACTGACGCAGAAAGATATGGTTGGTCAATAGTTCAAGTAAACGTCTATGATTATAAAATTGTTTATGGGGCAAACTGGTTAAAACCTGATGGAGAAAATTCTTCATTAGATAGCCTCCCAGTTACTCAAGTTAGCTACAATGATGCCATTAAATATTGCAAATGGGCTGGTGTCAGCCTTCCAACTTACGAACAATATTGGAAATTAGCATCTACTGATGAACGCTTAATTGTTTCAGATAACAAGTATCCTATATCTCCTGTTGAAGAAGTAAACATAATAGGAAACGTTTGGGATATAACAGAAGCTGGAAATTCAGATCAGGTAAGGTTAGCTGGTGGATCTCTCTTTTGTTCAATAGACACATGTCATGGAACACAAGAGGATAGAGAATTATATGTAGATAAAGAAACTGGAAACATTCATGTTGGATTCAGTGTTTTAAGTAAATAAAATGAGATATACCCCTAATAGTATAAATAGATTTTTACTTTATAAACTTCCAGCTGCTTGGTTAACAGGTGTTAGGGTTTCTGTTATTAATGACCTAAAATGCGAAGTAAAAGTTAGATTTAGATGGATAAATCAGAATCCATTTAGATCTATGTATTGGGCAGTTCAGGGAATGGCTGCTGAGCTAACTACTGGAATGTTAGTGATGAAAAACATTAAAGAGTCAAATTCAAATATTTCAATGTTATTAGTTGGTAATAAATCAAATTATTTTAAAAAGGCAACAGGAAAAATAAAGTTTGTTTGTGATGAAGGTGAAAATGCTAAAGAATTAATTAATTTAACTAAACTAAATAAAACACATAAAGCTTGGTTAAAAGCAAAAGGTGTTGATGAGTCTGGTGATATTGTATCAGAGTTTTATTTTGAATGGTCTTGTAAATCTAGATAAGTTATGGAAGAAAATTATATAGAAAAATTGAATATGCCTGTTATTGCTGCTCCAATGTTTTTAATATCAGGTCCTAAACTAGTTATTGAATGTTGTAAAAATGGTATTGTCGGAACATTTCCTTCATTAAACCAGAGATCTACAGAAGGTTTTGAACAATGGGTAATTCAAATAAAAACTGAATTAGATGAGTTTGAACAAAAGACAGGTAAAAAAGCTGCCCCATTTGGTGTTAACATAATTGTGCATCCAACAAACATTAGGGTTCAAGCTGATCTTGAAATATGTGTTAAACATAAAGTTCCATTAGTTATAACTTCATTAGGTGCAGTATCTCAATTGGTTGATACTGTTCATAGTTATGGTGGGATTGTATATCACGATATAATTAAAAAAAGACATGCTGAGAAAGCAGCTGAGGTAGAGGTAGATGGTTTAATTTTAGTTACAGCTGGAGCAGGAGGTCATGCTGGAATTAAAAATCCAATGTCATTAATTGCTTTAATAAAAAGCTTTTATTCTAAAAAAATAATACTCTCTGGTTGTATTTCAAACGGAAGAGATATTGCTAGTGCACTTCAGATGGGAGCTGACATTGCTTATATGGGTACTAGATTTATAAATGTTAAAGAAAGTAGGGCAGATGAAGACTACAAGAAAATGATAATTAACTCGACAGCTGAAGATATTGTTTATACTGCATGTGTGTCTGGAGTTCATGGAAACTTTTTAAGACCTAGTCTTGAAGCTATGGGTATAACAGAAGAATTTTGGAAAGGATCTAAGAAAATGGATTTTGGAGATGATTTTGCTAAAGCAGAAGCTAAAGCATGGAAGACAGTATGGTCAGCAGGTCATGGTGTGTCATCTATTAATGATAATCCTTCTGTAAAAGAGCTAGTTTCTATGCTAAAGAAAGAATTTACTGAAGCTATTAAATCCCAAAATAATTACCTAAAATTCGAGGAAAATAAATATTAAATTAATTTTCTATAGTTCCAAACAGAAATTAAGTGTAAAANAACACTTCCCCATCCAAGGTATATAAAAGGAGAACTAGGAATAAACTTGTATGCTAGTATTAATGCTGAATAGANTGTAAAACCAACACAAAAAAGTANGGTTTTTCTCATACCCTTAATATCCATAAATCTCGCTTTAGAAAATGAAATGATAAATAAACCGATTACTGATACCCATAATCCAAAAAAACGATAGATCTGTTTTAAGTATCCAGGAAGTGATTCGTTTATTTCTTCGCTAAATAATTTTTCAAATGTCATTCCAAGTCTTTCNTCATTTGCCACCTTGTCTAACATCCAAGGTTCATCAACTATAANCCATCTAATTCCAAGAANAAAAAAGATATAACCTAATATAACAAGTGGGGTTAAGAATAATTTTTTACTCATAAATTTTTATAATTATTTATTATTGATACTGCAAATACTCCTGCTGTTTCAGATCTAAATCTATTTTTACCAAATGATATTTCTTTAATTTTCTCTTTATTAGCTTTTAATATTTCTTCTTNAGAGAANCCNCCTTCAGGACCAATCATTACAACAATTTTATCTTTANTNCCAATACTTTTATTATTAAAGCTATTATTATTTTTTAAATGTGCAATCAACTTATANTCTTTATTTAATTTTAAAAATTCGTCAAAAGAAGTAATTGGATTAACCTTGGGTANATAAAATTGATTAGACTGTTTCATTGAGCTNATGACGATTTTATTNAGTCTACTNATGTTAACCTTCTTCTTTTCCGAAAACTTAGTTATTAATGGGGTGATTTCTGATATTCCAATTTCAGTTGATTTCTCAACAAACCATTCAAATCTAGATGGATTCTTTAGTGGTGACATTGCTATATGGATTGAAANANCNNTTTTTTTATGCTTNACCNTANTAATAACANTNACNTTAATATTNTTNCCNAGNCNNATNATNTTTCCTTTANTCTCNAANCCANNNCCATTAGTAATTCTAATAATATCTCCAACTTTTTTTCTTAATGACTTTGATAAATGCTTACTATCAATTTCATCTAAGATTATATCTGAATCAGACTTGTTAAAATTTGAGTAAAATAAATTCATTTGAAAGCTAATCTTGGTGATGCAATAGTGTTATAATCTGAAAACATACCTTTTATATATTTTAAATATCCAACAATACCTATCATTGCTGCATTGTCAGTCGTATAAAATAATGGTGGAATAAAAACTTCCCAATTGTTTTCTTTTGAGTTTAATTCTAAAGAATCTTTAAGAAAACTATTAGCTGAAACTCCTCCTCCTATAACAATTCTATTTAAGCTTTTCTCTTTNGAAATATATTTNACTTTTAAAATTAAGTTATCAATTAAATTTTTCTGAATNGAAGCGCAGATATCAATTTTATTTTTTTGTATAAAAGCAGGATCCTTTAGCTTTGAATTATTTATAAAATTCATAAAAGCTGTTTTTGTGCCGCTATANCTNANGTTAAANCCTTCAACCTTAGGGATAGGGAAATCAAATTTTTCANAATCTCCTTCTTTTGCTAATTTNTCTATTTCTGGTCCTGCAGGATAATCTAGACCAATAATTTTNCCNCATTTATCAAATGCTTCTCCNATTGCATCATCNAGAGTTTCTCCGATAATATTCATCTTTAAATAATCTTCAACTATTACAAATTGTGTNTGTCCTCCTGANANNGTTANNCCAAGGAANGGGAAATCAGGACTTTTCTTATCAGATTTTATATAATGAACTAATAGATGAGCTTGCATATGGTTAACTTCAATAACAGGGATGTCAAGNGAAAGTCCAAGAGCTTTNGANAATTCAGTTCCAACTANAAGTGATCCNATTAANCCNGGNCCNNTNGTAAATGCAATAGCTGATAACATNTCNGGNTTAATNTTNGCTTCATCTAAAGCTTGGCTAACAACTGGAATTATATTTGAAAGATGAGCTCTTGATGCAAGTTCTGGAACGACACCTCCATACTTTTTATGAATTTCTTGATTTGCAATNCAATTTGAAAGNACTTCATCATTCTTTANTATNGCTGCAGCAGTGTCATCNCANGATGACTCAATTCCTAAAATATAGATATCTTCTTTTGACATTGTTATCTTTGTATAGTTTACAAAAGTAATTAAGAATTATNATTAAGNTTTATAAAAAAATATTAATTGTTATATCAGTGATNTTAGGATTTATCATTTTATCACTAAGTATTGCTATTCAAACAACATCATTTCAGAATTNTTTAACNNATANACTNATTGAAGNNATTAATGAANATGAATTAAANAATAGNGAAATNAGNTTANATNTATCTGATGCATCTNTTGCTNTTAATGGAAAANTNGTNCTTAANTCTGTTNANCTNNTTAATTTCAAATCAGATACTATAGTNTCTTTAGANANAGTTNANTCAAGTTTCTTTCCNTTNTTTCAAAGAGANCCAAAATTTAAANAGCTTATAATAGACGGATTAAAAATTGATGGCGANTTTTCAAACAATCAAAATAAAGTTTTAGATATGGAATCTTNACTAAACTTGGANCAAATATCAAATTCAATTGGNTTAGAATCNTTAATNATTAATNANTCTGANATAAANGTTAATTTAAATAATCAATNATATAGAATTAATGAACTTAANTTAANNTTTCANGATATTTCTATTGAAAATAATTCNATNNCTCTTTATGTTGATNATTTNTCNGNATTNCTNAATGAAAGNATACAGATTAAAGATTTTGANTCAGATATTATTTTTAATAATCAATCTATTAATATTTTGGGATATAAATTAATNACACAAGATAATTTAGTAGNNGGNGATTTNANAATTGATTTNGATGAGGATTNAAACATTAANAATATTGAAGGAGTTTTAAATGAATCAAGAATTAATTTAAATGAATTGAATGATTATCAAGAGATACCTGAAAGTTTCAAAACATTTCAAGCTAGCTTTGATTTTAATGGGAATAAGGAAGATATTCAAATAGAATCTTTTCTCATAGATTCTGAAAATTTCCAAGTTAATGGTGATGGTGNTATANTTAATTACAATGATCAAAATGAATTAAAAATAAACTTGAATATTGATGAGTTTAGCTCATCATTAACAGATATTATAAGTATTGACTCATCATTNCAATCTATTGAATTCATTAACAATCTCCTTTTTAAAGGAGTAATTGAGTTCAATAAAANTAAATTAAATTTTGATCTTAATCATAATGATGATTTNANCCAAAGTATTCAGTTTTTAGGANATATTGNTNTTAAAGAAAAAAGAAATTTTGAAATTCAAGTTATGGCTGATTTTAATGAAAATTCAGACTTAATGTCAAAAAATGATTTAGATAAGTTTAAATCTAATCTAAAAATTAATGGGAACATAACTGAAAGAATTAATATAGATAGGTTTGAGGGTAATATAATAATTGATAATAAATCGATTATTGATTTTTTAGGAAACATAAAAAATAACTTTATCTCAAGTAATTTTAATATAATAAATAATAAAACGGGTATAGACTTAAAAATTAATGGAAATATTAAAGAAGGTGTTTATAAAATAGATTCTGAGGCTAGGAACATTAATTCTACCGACCTTATAAATTCTAATAGCCCATCAATTATTTCTTTTAATAATGAAATAAACCTAAAAGTTCTAGATTCATTTGATATTGAAGCATATATTTCATTTAAGGATATTGAAATTGAAAATTCTAATAAAAAAATATATCTAAAAGACTTATCTGATTTAAATAATCAAATTCAAAAGGGGATAATTCAAGAAAATAGAGAATATGATTTTAAATTAAGATTTATTGATAATGTATATGAAATAAACTCATTATTAGGAGATAATATAAATTTATCAGGGAATTACTTGAATCCTGATAAACTAGCCTTTAATTTAAAAATATTCGATCTTAATCTAAACAACTTTTTTTATGAAAAAAATAAGCAGACAATTCATGGAAAATCTTCAATAGATGTTAATATAGTTAGAGATGAAATAAATAGAAATATTTCTATAGAGAGTAAAACTAGCAATGTTAGAATAAAAGATATTGAGTTAGGCGAATTAAAAATGAACCTTTCTGGTAATACAGATTTTAATTCATATGCTATAGACATTAACCTTTCAAACGATGAAACTAATCTAGAAGGAAGTGGATCTATAATTGCTATTAATGAAAAACCTAACATTGATTTAGATTTAAATTTAAATGATTTTAATTTCTCATTTATTGATAATATTGGAAAAAATATTCTTTCCGAAATAGATGGATTTGCCTCTGGAAATATAAACATTTGGGGAGATTTTGATAACATTCATCATAATGGAACTCTGATTTTAAATAATTCTAAGTTTTCTGTTCCATATTTAAATGTTGATTATATTCTCAATAATCAAAGTGAAATAAATCTTTATAACCAAGTATTTGAACTTTTAGATGTAAATATCACAGATAAAACTTATAAAACAAAAGCTAATGTTATAGGGAAAATATCACATTCTGATTTTAAAGAATGGGAACTTGATCTTAATTTTAATTCAGATAAATTATTTGTTTTAAATAAAGAATTTAGTTCAGACGAATACTACTATGGGGTTGGATTTATAGATGGTAGTATTGACTTGAAAGGTTTTACAAAAGAACTTCTTATTCAAGTTGAAGCTAAAACTCAAGAAGGTACACAAATCAATATTCCAAGATCTCAAAACTTCAATCTTGAAAGTTTTTCTTTTATTGAATTTATTGATAAAAAATCTATTAATGATGTAAGTAATTTATCAATTAATGAAACCTATATTAATAACAAGGGTCTTGATTTATCAATTGATTTAGAAATTGATAATAATGCAGATATTGAAATTACAATAGATACTGAAAATGGAAGTTATCTTAGTGGGAAAGGGTTAGGTAATTTACTAATGGAAATTGATACTGATGGAAAATTCAATATCTACGGAGACTTTTCTACAACTGAAGGAATATATAATTTTAAAAATTTAGGCGTTATTGATAAGAAATTTAATGTTAAGTCTGGTGGGACAATAGTCTGGGATGGAGATCCTCTTCAAGCTCAAATGGATATTGAGGCAACTTATGAAGTGCCAGGAGGCTCAAATCCTGCACTTCTTCTTGATAATCCGAACTTTAATAAAAAAATTTCTACAGATGTTCAGATTAATTTAAAAGGTGATTTAGTTAAACCAGATAATCCAGATTTTGAAATATTTTTCCCTAATACTAGTAGTACTGTTACATCAGAGATAAATTATAAATTAATAGATCAAGAAGTTAGACAACTTCAAGCCATATCTCTTTTATCACAAGGTGTATTTATTAATGAAGTAAGTGTGTCAATAGAGGGTCTAACAAACAATATATATGAAAAAGTATCTGATGTGTTTAGTGAAATATTGGGTGGAAATCAAGGACCATTAAAAGTAGGCTTAAATTATCTGCAAGGAGATAAAAGTAAGATTTTAGATATAAAAACAGAGGATAGATTTGGGGTAACATTATCCACTAAGATTAGTGATAAAATATTATTTAATGGTAAGATAGGAGTTCCAATAGGTGGAATTGAAGAGACTTTAATTATTGGAGATGTTCAAATTGAATTTCTATTAAATGAAGATGGTACTTTAAAGGCAAAAGTTTTTAATAGAGAAAATGAATTTCGTTATATAGGTGATGAACTAGGGTATACTCAAGGAATCGGTATTTCATACCAAGTTGATTTCGAGTCATTTAGAGAGATTGTTGCAAAACTTATTTCTCCTCAGAAAAATAATTAACAAAAAAAAATAAAACCTGTATTAATTATTAAGTATAATAAAATTTATATAGTTAAATTTGACAAAAAAATAAGTGCCAAAAGATATTAAAATAATAGGTGTTTTGACTTCAGGAGGAGATGCTCCTGGAATGAATGCTGCTGTTAGAGCTGTAGTTAGAGCATGTGCGTATAATAAGATTGGTTGTTATGGAATCTATCAAGGTTATCATGGCCTTATAAATGAAAATATTACAAAAATGTCTGCCAGAAGTGTTAAAAACATTATTAACAAAGGAGGTACTATCCTTAAAACAGCAAGATGTAATGAATTCAGAACAAAAGAAGGAAGACAAAAAGCTTTTAAAACTATTGAAAAGAACAAAATTGATGCTTTAATTGTTATCGGAGGTAATGGATCACTTGAGGGAGCTAGTATTTTTCAAAAAGAGTATTCTGTACCCTTTATAGGAATACCTGGTACTATAGATAATGATTTAATGGGTACTAGATGCACATTGGGTTATGATACTGCATTAAATACTGTTAGTGAAGCTATAGATAAGATTAGAGATACAGCAATTTCTCACAATAGATTATTCTTTGTTGAGGTTATGGGTAAAGGAACAGGTCATATTGCATTAAATGCTGGGATTGGATCCGGTGCTGAAGAAATCTTAATTCCTGAACAAAATATGGGTATAGAACGACTTCTTGACTCACTTAGTAAAAGCGAAAAATCAGGTAAAACATCTTCAATTATTATTGTTACAGAAGGAGAAAAGATTGGTAAAAATGTATTTGAATATGCTTCATATATTGAGAAAAACTTACCAGAGTATGAAGTTAGAGTTACTGTTTTAGGACACATTCAAAGAGGAGGCTCACCAACAAGTTTTGACAGAGTTCTAGCATCTAGAATGGGAGTTTACTCTGTAGACTGTTTATTAAATGGGTTAAGTAATGTTATGATAGGGATAAAAGATGATGAGATGATTCATATTCAAGTTGATAAAGCAATTAAAAGTAGAGGCGAAATAAACAAAGACTTGATAAGGGTTTTTGATATAACTTCAATTTAAACATATAGTAATGTCGATAAACATAGGTATTAACGGTTTTGGTAGAATAGGTAGATTAGTATTTAGGTCTGCAATTAACGATAATAATTTTAAAGTAATTTCAATAAATGATCTATTAGATATAGAACATTTAGCTTATTTATTAAAATATGATTCTGTTCATGGGTCTTTTGATGGATCAGTTGAAATAAGTAATAACAATTTAATTGTTAATGGTAATACAATAAAAATAACATCTGAAAAGAACCCTGAATTAATTAAATGGGGTGATATGGGCGTTGATATAGTAGCAGAGTGTACAGGTCTTTTTACAACAAAAGAAAAATCAAATCTTCATTTAAACGGTGGTTGCAAAAAGGTAGTTATATCTGCTCCAAGTGATGATGTCCCAATGTTTGTAATGGGGGTAAATCACAATAATGTTACAAAGGATGATTTAATTGTCTCTAATGCTTCTTGTACAACCAATTGTTTAGCTCCAATAGCAAAAGTATTAAATGACAATTTTATAATTGAGGAAGGTTTAATGACTACTGTTCATTCTGTTACAGCATCCCAATTTACTGTAGATGGACCTTCAAAAAAAGATTATAGAGGTGGAAGAAGCTCTCTATTAAATATAATTCCAGGTTCAACAGGAGCTGCAAAAGCAGTAACTAAGGTTATACCTTCTTTACAAGGTAAATTAACAGGAATGGCTTTTAGAATTCCTACAGCAAATGTTTCAGTAGTAGATCTAACCGTTCGTTTGAAAAATAAAACATCATATGATGAAATAAAGAAAGTGATGTTAGAAGCTTCAGAAAATGATTTAAGAGGTATTTTAGGGTATTGTGATGATCCTGTTGTATCACAAGATTTTATTGGTGATAAAAGAACTTCAATCTTCGATGCATCTGCAGGAATGGAGTTGAATTCGAACTTTTTTAAAATAATCTCTTGGTATGATAATGAATGTGGCTATTCTAATAAACTTCTTGATTTAGCTAAACATATTCACTCAATTTAGTATAAAATGATTTTAATAGTTGAAAGTGGATCTACAAAGACTGATTGGTTAGCATTAGATAATCAGGGTAATGAGGTATTCTCTACTCAAACACTAGGATTAAATCCTCAAATGTTGTCCAATGAAATATTGAATGAAAGAATTAAAAATAATTTTGATATATATAATAATAGAGATAATGTTAGAAAGATATACTTCTATAGTGCTGGATTAGGTGTTAATTCAACTAAAGAAAGAATTTTAAAAGTATTTAAATCTATTTTTAAAAATTCTGATTATGACGTAAAAGAGGACACTTATGCTGCAGTTTACTCTGTAGTTGACAAAGGAGTCCCTGCAATCGTAAATATTCTAGGAACAGGATCAAATTGCAGTTATTTTGATGGAAAGGAAATTTCTCAGAAAGTACACTCATTAGGTTATGTTCTTATGGATTATGCTAGTGGAAGTTATTATGGAAAATACTTGATTAGGGCTTACTACTTTAATAAGATGCCAAAAAAGTTAAGAGAAGAATTTGCTGAAAAGTTTGATTTATCAGCTAATACAATTAAAGAAAAACTATACAGGAAAGAAAATCCAAACACTTATTTGGCTTCTTTTGCAAAATTTATAATTAATAATAAAAGTGACAGTTATTTTAAAGATATAATTGAAAAAGGTTTAAGAAGATTTATCGATTATCAAATAATGCAATATGATAATTATAAGTCAGTCGATATTCATTATGTTGGTTCTATTGCATATCACTTAAAGGAAGAAATAACAAAAGTAGGAAATGAGTATGGCTTAAAGACCTCAAAGTTTGTAAAAAAACCAATAGAGGGCCTTGTAAAATATCATAAAAATCTCTTAATAAGTGATTAATCAACTGCAATCATTGATATTTCAACATTTACCTCTTTTGGTAAGGTTTTAACTGCAACAGTTTCTCTTGCAGGTTCTTGACCTTTTTTTAGATAACTTCCGTAGATATTATTAACTTCATTAAAATAAGACATATCACTTAGGAAGATTGTTGTTTTTACAACATTTCTAAAATCCATATTAGCTTCTTTTAAAATAGCAGATAAATTTTTCATCACCTGGTCAGTTTCATCAGAAATAGATGATTGTATTAACTCATTATTTATTGGATTTATCGCTACTTGTCCAGAAATAAAAAGCATATTATCAATTCTAATAGCTTGATTATACGGTCCGATAGGAGCAGGTGCATTATTGGTATTTATTATTTTCTTTTTCATATTTATTATAATGTTCTATCTGGTTCAGATCTTTTTTCATATTTAAGGTCACTTAACAGTCCTGATTTAATTCCAATGAAGAAATTCCATGATGCTCTAGGGCTAAATGGAACCCAACTAAAATCTAGTCTCCATGATTTTAAATCTCTATCAAATCTTAATTGAGTATAAGTGAACCCTTTTCGTTTAAGATCATATCCAGTTGAAGCACCTATTCTCCATTGAGGAGTAAGAGTGATATTTGAAGAAATCATTAATGAATTAGTTGCAAAATCATTTTGATTCCGACTATTTGCATAAGTTAGTGAATATGCAAGGTTAAGGTCCCATGGTACTTGGTACCTGTATTTTGATAAATCAATAGGCTCTTCGTTATCATTTTCTGGAAATTGCCTTGAATCTGAAAAATCTTGAGCCATTCCAAAAAGATCGTCAGATCTTCCACCCCCAGATGTAGATTCATCTATTTGATCTTGATTTAAACCCTTTTTAAATGTATTATTATTTAGTGAAT
>PBYT01000023.1 GCA_002729755.1 Flavobacteriaceae bacterium | reverse complement strand
CTTACCTAGTGTAACAACAATATTATCGGCCACCAAAAGTGAAAAAGATAAAGCAGCATTAGCTGCCTGGAAAAAAAGATTAGGTCATAAAGAATCTGAAAGAATTAAGAATGATGCAAGCCGTAGAGGAACTTCCATGCACACGTATCTTGAAAGCTTTCTTTTAAATAAATTTAATCTCGAATTAATTGAGGAAGATAACAAGGCAAAAAAAATGGCCGAAGAAATTATTGACAATGGCCTTAAAAAAAACCTTTCCGAGGTGTGGGGTGCTGAGTCAACTTTATATTACCCTGGAAAATATGCAGGAACCTGTGACTGCGCAGGAATTTATAATAATCGTGAAAGCATATTAGATTTTAAACAAAAAAATAAAGCTGCAAAAGAAGAGTATATTGAAGATTATTTTTTACAACTTGGAGCTTACTCCTTAGCACATAATACAGTTTATAATTCAAGAATCACTCAAGGCGTTATATTACTTTGTACTGTGGATTATTTATTTCAAGAATTTATAATCGAGGGAAATCAATTAATTGAATTTCAAAATAAATTCTTAGAAAGAGTTGAACAATTTTATAATCAATAACTAAAAGGCTATTAAGTCTTTTGTTCTTTCATTGTCTAAATAATAACATTTTATAATTCTATTATTATCCAAACTTATAAATAAGGGATTTCCTGTGGGAATTTCTAATTTGGGTATTTTATCATCACTTAGATTGAATAAGAATTTACATATAGCCCTTAAAGAATTGCCATGCGCAGATATAAGTATATTTTTATTTATTAATTTGCTTTGAATTTCTTTTGTAAAATAAGGCAATACTCTTTCATAAGTATCCTTTAACGATTCCGTGTCAGGTATATTTTCTAATGGTATATCTTTATAGGCTTCTATATTTACTGGATGATAGGGGTTATTTTTATTTAATGGATCTGGAGGAACATCCCAAGATCTTCTAAATTCATGTACTTTCTTTTCACCCAATTTCTTTTTCATTTCATCTTTGTTTAATCCTGTTAGAGAACCATAGTGTCTTTCGTTTAACTGCCAAGCTTTGATGATATGGGCATCTTTAATTCTTAAAGTATTAAGTATTAATTTTAGAGTATTAATTGCTCTTTTTTGGTAGGAAGTAAAAAAATAATCAAAATTAATTTTTTTTTCTTTTATTAATTCACCAGCTTTACAAGCTTCAAGTTTTCCTTTCTGAGCTAGATCAACATCAACCCATCCGGTAAATCTATTTTCCAAGTTCCATTCACTTTGTCCATGCCTTACTAATATCAGATTGCTCATTGGTTTTTATTATAAATCCTAATATAAGAGATGTAAGTGAATAATAATAGTGAGTTTGTTGGAATGAAAATTGTAAGCATTGCAAAGTATTTGTTTCATATAAGTAATATCCTTTTAATTGTTTTTTATCTATATCCAGGAAGTATTTTTGGTTGCCTTATTTATAACGATTGTAAAACTCAGCCACAATTAACAAGTGATTTTATAGTTTCTTCTAATCACGTTTATGTTTTTATTATTATTTCTTTATTAGGTTTTATTGGTTATTCAAAAAAATCAGTATTTATAAGAATTATTACTTATCTTTTTTTTTATATCAATTTTTTTAGAATTATTACATTCTGTTATTCCAGAACGCGGTTTTGAAATAAAAGATCTAGCTGGAAATATTGTTGGAGTAGCTATATCATTGATCATATTTTTAATATTTAAACTTAGGAAAAAAAAATGAGTGGTTTTGATGATAGAGAAAAAAGTTTTGAAAAAAAATTTGCACACGACGAAGAATTGCAATTTAAAATAAGTGCCAGAAGAAATAAATATCTAGGTCAGTGGGCTTCACAAGTTTTAGGCTATGATCAAGAGCAAGAAAAAGAATATATACAATCAGTTATAAAAGCAGATTTTGAAGAAGCAGGTGACGACGATGTTTTTAGAAAAATTAAGGTAGACTTAAAAAGTCACAATATATCAGAGGGAGAAATTAGAAAAAAAATGAATGAGCTTAATGAAAAAGCCAAATCTGAGTTTAAGTAGTTTTTTAATAAATTAATGAAAAAAATTTTTTTTTTAATTTTTTTTTTAATCTTAACATCTTGTTCTTCAATTCCTAAAAATACCACGGATGTTTGTTCAATATTCTCAGAAAGATATCTTTGGTATAAACATGCCAAAAAAACTGAGCAAAAATGGGGAGCGCCAATTTATATTCAACTTGCATTTATAAAAATGGAGTCCAATTTTGATTGGTTGGCAAAACCTGAAAGACAAAAAATTTTTAAAGTTATTCCTTTTAAGAGACCATCAAGTTCTTTTGGTTATTCTCAAGCTGTAAAAGGAACTTGGGAACAGTATAAGAAAGAAACAAACAATAAACTTGCAACAAGAACAAGATTTAAAGACAGTGTGGACTTTATTGGTTGGTATACAAATAAAACTGAAAAAATCTTAAAAATTTCACAAAAAGATCCTTACCGACAATATCTAGCTTATCATGAAGGATGGGGAAATTACAAAAATTATAAAAATAATCAAAAGGTAATTATTCTTGCAACAAAAGTTGCAGAACAAGCCAACACGTATAGGAAACAATTAAACAAGTGTAAGAAAAAACTTAACAAAAATAAATATATAATTTTTTAACGTAATTGCTTTTTTAACTCTATATCAATAGCGTCAATTCGTTTGGTATTTTTTGCTAACGCAACATACATTGTTGGAGTTACATATAGTGTAAAGAAAGTTGAAATTATCATCCCCCCCAAAATTGTAGAACCCACAGCTAATCGTGATGCTTCCCCAGCGCCTGGACCAATATTACCTATGATTAAAGGTATCATTGCAATCATAGTGCTCAGAGATGTCATGATAATAGGTCTAAATCTAAGTTCACAAGCTTCTTTAACGGAGTTTTCAATATTTTTGCCAATGGTTCTTAGTTGGTTAGCGTATTCGACAATCAGAATACTGTTTTTAGTTGAAATTCCAATAAGAATGACAAGCGCAATTTGAGAAAAAATATTTACAGAACTGTTAAAAAATAAAATAAATACCAATCCCCCAAAAACAGCCAATGGAACAGTAAGAACAATAATAAATGGATGTACAAATGAATTGAATGTTGCTGCCATTACAAGATAAGCAGTTAAAAGTGCTAAAGCAAAAATTATATATAATTCATTACTAGTTTCTTTTAATTCTTCAGATTTACCTTTCCACGTAACTTGACTTCCGGGCGAAATCTCGGCGATAGTTTTTTCGAAATATTTGATTGCTTCTGATAGTGTGTAATTTTCACTTATATTCGCAGATATAGTAACTGCTCTTTGTCTATTATATCTTGATAGTTTGCTAGCAGATCCTTCTTCTTTAAAATTAACTAAATTTGCTAAAGAAATTAATTTTCCTGTGTTTTCTGATCTAACAAAAATTTTACTTATGCTTTCTTGATCTTTTCTATCAGCTAAATATTGTTGTAGAATAATTGGATATTCTTTTCCAAGTTTATTAAATTTTGTGACAGTTTTGCCACCATAGAGAGTTTCAAGAGTTTGACCGATAGATAGGATAGATATGGCCAAGTCTTTTGCTTTATTTTTATTTATAACTAATTTTACTTCTGGTTTATTTCTTGAATAATCAGATTCTATTCGAGATAAATCTTTGTTTCTTCGTAACATTCTTATTACTTTTGATTGGATGTTTTCCAATTCTTCATAACTACTCCCCAATATAACCATTTGAACTGGTTTATTATAAGTTGATACTCTTATTGCTTGTGGAGATATTGGGAACGCCACTGCTTGAGGAACAGTTACTATTTTTCCAATTGCTTGCCTCATAATAATCTGAGAATTTTGTTTTCTGTTTTTCCAATTATCTAATAAAGAAATAATTATAAAACTATTATCACCTCCAAAGCCAGGGACTATCATTAGAAATCTATCATAAGGACTATCTTCTGCTTGCAAAAAAGGTATAAGTCTTTTTTCTACATCCTCAGCTCTTTTTTTGGTATACTGAAATGAACTACCCTCATCTGTAAAACCTATAACCAAATAAGTTCCTCTATCTTCCATTGGGAGAAGTTCTTTTTTAACAAAGTTATATAATAATCCAGAGCTAATTATGATTAATATAATAAATGTTATAATTATTTTTTTTTTATCTAGCCAATATTTTAGTGTTTCCTGATAAAAATTTGAAAAACCTTTAAAAAATTTATCAAATTTTACTACAAAAAAATTTGTTTTTGTTTTTTTATCTAAAAATTTACTTCCAAGCATCGGGGATAAAGTTAGAGCAACAAATGATGAAACAACAATAGCAAAAGATAATGCAATTGCAGTTTCTTTAAATAAAGTTCCAGCTATTCCTTCTATAAAAATTAATGGTAAAAAAACTGCAACTAAAATTAATGTTGTGGCAATGATGGCAAAGGTTATTTGTTTTGAACCTTTGTATGCAGCAACCAAAGGGGATTCTCCATTTTCTATTCTTCTATATATTGCATCAGTCATTATAACCGAGTCATCAGTAATTATTCCTATTGCCAAGATAAAGCTTAACAAAACGAAAATATTTATTGACAAACCAAATAAATAAATTCCTAAAAAAGTTGAAATCAAGCTTACAGGTAAAGCTATAGCAGGAACAATTACTGCTTTAAGATTTCCTAGAAATAAATAAATAATGACAACCACTAAAATGAAAGCAATAATTAGAGTTTTATAAACTTCGTTAATTGCTGCCGCAATGTATGTTGCTCTATTAAATGCTATCTCTAAATTTAGTCCTGCCGGTAGGGTTTTTTTTACTTCATCAACTTTTTTTTTAATTTCTTTTGAAAGTTCGACCGTTGAAGCTCCACTTCTAGCATAAATTCCAATGCCAACAGTTTTTAAATTTAATGTTTTTTTACTTTGAGCTCTAAATAAAGCTTTTTCTGATACAGGTCCAAATTCAACATTAGCGACATCTGACAATCTAACTAAATTATCTTTACCTTTTTTAATTGGTAATTGTTTTAGTTTGCTCAAATCATTATATGATTTGTCTAAATTAATTGTTAAATCTTTGTTGTTTGCTTCCAAAGTGCCAGCTGGCAAACTTAGATTTTCATTTCTAAGAGCTTGTTCAACTTCTTGAATTGTCAAATTATTTGCTGCCAATTTAACTGGATCTATCCATACCCTTACACTTAGCTCTCTTAAACCTCCCACTAAAATTCTACCTACGTTTTTTACGCTAGAAAATTTGTCCACCAAATATCTTTCAGCATAATCACCAAGCTCTAAGTCGTTCCAAGTTGGTGACGATAGTGCTAACCACATTGTAGTTGAAAATCCGGCTGCTTGTTTAAGTATTTGTGGTGGTTTGGACTCAGATGGCAATGCATCAACTACTCTTGCAACTCTCTCTCTTATATCATTGGCAGCATCATCCAAATCAATTTCTGTATCAAATTCTACATTTATGGTGCTCTTTCCATTCTCTGATTTCGAATCTATATTTTTGATTCCTTCCGCACCACCAATTACATCTTCAATTACCTGAGTGACTTCTTCATCAATTATTGGGGCGGAAGCAGATTTATATTCAACTTTAACCTGTACAACAGGTGGCTGCAAACCTGATGGAAGTTCTCTTACAGGTAATTTCCAAAAAACAAAAACTCCAAATACAATTAAAATAAGAGATAAAACCCATGAAACTACAGGTCTTCTTATACTTACTTCGGTTAAATACATTATTTTTTTATAGGTTTGATTTTAGCATTCGGTCTAACTTTTTTTAGACCTTCGGCTACAATTCTTTCACCCTCATTTAAACCAGAAGTGACTTCGAGGTAACCTTCATTTCTTATTCCTATTTCAACTTCTGTTCTTTTAGCCAAATTGTTTTTATCAACTTTATAAATGTAAACTTTATTTCCTTCCAAGCTCACACTTGTGTCAGGTATACTTAATGAATTACGTTCATTATATTTTATTGTAATTTCTAAAAGTGCGCCCGGCAATAATTCTAAATTTGAATTATTTAATCTAACTCTAGCTGCTAAAGATCTTTTTTCAGTATTAATTCTGCTTGCGGTTGATTCTATTATTCCCTTATAGATTTTTTCATTATTGCCAGAAAATTTTATATCTGTAGATAATCCTTCATTAATATAAGGTGCATATATTTCTGGAATATCTACATCAACGTACAAAATGGATGCATCTTCTATGTTAACCACTATAGAGCTTGCCGATATTGCAATATCATCTGAAAAATCTCTTTTTCCTATAACCCCATCAAATGGCGCTATGATGTTTCTAGTTTTAAGTTTTGCAATAACATCTCCTTTTTTAACTTTTTGATTAAATTTAATTGGCGAAATAATTTCAAATTTTTCTATTTGATAAGCTTTCGTTCTTATAGGAACAGCAGTTCCGAATGTTTCAATTTTATTTTGAAATTTTTTCTGATTGACAACTGTTACAATTATTCCTGGAGGCGGCCTTTTACCAAATTTTTTTTGAAAGTGCTTTCCTATCATTGTTCTTGCAACAACGACTGTAGTAATTACTAAAAAGAATATTATAATTATCGAAGTAATTTTAGTTGATCTTTTCATTTTTTTTATTTTATTTTACCATACTCGACCCAAGAACCATCATAAACAACAGGCAAATATTTATCATTAATCATAGAATAAGCTAGACCTAAAACTGCAGCTGTAATTCCTGAACCACAAGAAAATACTATGTTTTTTTCATTATTAATTCCTATCTTTGTAAACTTTTCTTTAATAAGGTTTTTTTTTATAAAAGTTTTATTTTCAGAATCTATTAGTTCACTAAAAGGTAAACAATATGAATTCTGAATTGAGCCGCTTCTAACGCCTTGTCTAGGTTCTTTTTCTAATCCTAAAAATCTATTTTTGCTTCTTGCATCCACCACTTGAAATTTTTTTTCTGTTATATTTTTATCTATTTCATCTTTTGATTTTACTAGGCGAGATATTTTTTTTGCTTTATATTTTTTTTTTTTCATAGTTGGAAACTTTAGCAGTAGTTTTTCTATTTTCTTTTTTCCACTTTAAGAAACCACCATTTAAAACAGAGATAAGATTTGGATTGTGTCCAAAAAAAATAAATGTATACCAACACCTACAAGAACTTATAACATCTGAATTGTCGTAAACAATAATTCGGTCTTCATTTGTAATTCCTAAGTTTGAAACAATTTTTTCCCATTCCTTTTTATCTGGCAGCATATGAGGAAGTTCGGTTTTTTTATTTGATAATTTATCTATGTCAAAAAAAATTGCATTTTTAATATGTTCTTTTTTATATTCCTGATAAGCATTTCTATTAGTATTTGCCATGTGCCATGAAGAATCAATAATTTTGACTTCTGAATGATTTTTGTCTAACCATGATGTAGAAACTATACTCACTACAAACCTTTTTTTTGTATATATTTTTGATGATATTCTTCTGCTTTACAATAATTTTTTTGTTTAGAAATGTTTGTAGCAATTTTTCCATTATATTTTTTATTTAAATTTGATTTAATTTCTTCGGCAATTTTTTTCTGTTCATTATCGAAAAAAAAAATCTCACTTCTATATTGTGTTCCTACATCTAAACCTTGTCTATTAAGGGTAGTAGGATCATGTATTTCAAAAAATTTTTTCAACAATTCCTCATAAGATATTATTTTTTCATCAAATTCTATTTTTACAACTTCAGCATGATTTGTTTCACCACCACATACTTCTTCGTAAGTTGTTTGATCAATTTTGCCACCACAATATCCAACTTCTGTATTTGTAATTCCATCCAATTTAAAAAATTTTTCTTCCGGTCCCCAAAAACATCCTAAACCAAAAATAGCTTTTTTCATAAATTTCTATTAATAGTATGAAGTTATAATTTAAATAATACAAATGAGCAAAAATCATTTAGGCGCAATTTATATGATCATGAGTGTTTTATTTTTTTCATTCATGGACATTTTAATTAAGGTAACAGACGAATATGACGTAGGCCAAACAATGTTTTTTAGAGCTTTCTTTGGTTTGATACCAATATATTTTTTAATTCCAAAAGAAAAAATTAAGGATTTTTATAAAACAAAAAATTTTAAATTGCATTTTTATAGATCATTTTTTGGAGCAATCGCAATGGCAGCAATTTTTAATGGATTAAGAAATTTACAACTAGCAGAAGTTACCGCATTGGCTTTTAGTGCACCTTTATGGGTAGTTATATTTAGTATGTTTTTTTTAAGCGAAACAATAAGATTAAAACGTTGGATTGCTGTTGGGTTAGGATTTGTTGGAACGATTATAATATCGAAACCTGGTTTTGATAATCTAAATTTTTATTACATATACCCAATAATATTTTGTATTGGTTTTGCAGGAGTTTCTATAATAATTAGAAAACTTTCACTTGTTGGTGAACCAGTTTGGTTAATAGCCTTTTATTTCAGCATAGTAAGTGGTCTTGGAGGCTTGATTACTCTTCCACTTGGAAGGTGGGCAATGCCAAGTGCTTACGATTTTATTTTGTTTATTTTGATTGGATTACTGGGGAGTGTTGCTAATTTACTTTTAACACAATCATACAAGCTTGCCGAAGTAACTCTTACCACCCCTTTAAAATATCTTTCACTTGTTTTTGCAATAATGTTTGGATTTTACTTTTTTAAAGAAATTCCTACTATTTATACACTATCAGGGGCAGGATTAATTGTCGTTTCTTCAGCAATTATTTTCTTTAGAGAAAATGAATTAAAAAAACCTATTACTTTACCAAGACAACAATGAAAAAACCTCCTGCTTATTGGAACAATGCAAAGAGGATACTTTCAAAAAGAGATCCTGTGTTAAGAAAAATTATTAATAAATTTAACAAAGGATTTTTGACTACAAGAAAAGATCCTTTTTTTTTCATTATGTAGAACAATAATAGGACAACAAATATCTACGAAAGCTGCCGATTCCATATGGTTAAAGTTTGAAAAAAAATGTAAAAAAAAAATTATTCCTAAAAATATATTAAAGTTATCTTCAAGCTCTCTAAAGACTGCAGGACTATCTCATCAAAAGATAAGTTATTTAAAAAACATTGCTAAAAGTTTTAAAAATAAATCTTTTAAAATTAGAAATTTAAAAAAAATGGATGATGAACAAGCAATTAATTACATTACTCAATTAAAAGGACTTGGTATTTGGAGTGCGCAAATGTTTTTAATGTTTAATTTAAATAGACCAGACATATTTCCAAGTAAAGATATAGGATTAGTTAGAGCAATATCTAAAAACTATAAAACTTCATATCCACCAAGCGAAAGATTTTTAAACAAAATTTCAAAATTNCATTTAGGATANAGAAGTNTTTTTACTTGGTATATGTGGAGAAGNATAGATCCNANAGATGTGGAGTATTAGANGTCTTCAACTATTGATAATTTTTGATCCAGTGTTTTGCNATATCAATNCTTTTANNTATCCAAACATCTTCAAATTTTAAGANATAATCCAAAAATTTTCTTAAAGATTGAATTCNACCAGGTCTACCAATTAATCTACAATGTAAACCNACNGACATCATTTTNGGTGANGTTTTNCCCTCATTATACAAAGCNTCAAANCTATCTTTAAGNTATGTATAAAATTGTTCACCNCTATTAAATCCTTGATTAGTAGCAAATCTCATATCGTTATTGTCTAAAGTATATGGAACAATTAATTGTTTTTTATTTCCTCTTTTTTTCCAGTAAGGTAGATCATCACTATAAGAGTCGCTACAGTAAAGAAATCCACCTTCCTCCATAACCAAATCCAAAGTATTTGGGCTACACCTTCCAGTGTACCAACCCAAAGGCCTTTCGCCAAAAATTTTTTTTATAGATTTTATTGCTAAATTCATATGGTTTTTTTCTTTTGGTTTAGAAAAATTTTGGTAATCGATCCATCTCCACCCATGAGAGGCAACTTCATAGTTGGCTTTTTTTATTGCATCACAAACATCTTGGTTTCTTTCTAAAGCCATACCAACACCAAATATTGTTATAGGAATATTTTTTTCCTGTAATAATTCATGAACTCTCCAGAAACCTCTTCTGGACCCATATTCATAAAAAGATTCCATATTAATATGTCGACCTTTGATTGGTTGAGCTCCTATAATTTCTGATAAAAAAACTTCAGAAGTTTTATCTCCATGTAGAACACAGTTCTCAGCCCCTTCTTCATAATTTAAAACTATTTGGAGAGCAATTCTTGCATTGTTAGGCCATTTTACTTCTAGCTTCTTCGAACCATAACCAACCATATCTCTAGGATATTTCTTACTTGTATTTGAGTGATATTTTTTCATTTTTAAAATTATAAATTACTAAATTATTACCTATTCCTTTTCTATCTATTACTAAAAAATTCATATTTTTTGTTGATATTAAAGGAAAGTGCCATATCCCAGGTTTGTAGTTTACTCCAGTTTGTTTTGGCACAATAAAAGACTTTATTTTTTTAGTATTTGGTTTTTTACCTTTTGGAGCAACAAATACTAAAAATGTAGTTTCGTTCATTGGAATAAATGCCTGACTTCCAAGCGGGTGTTTTTCCATCATTTTTATATTCATTGGAAATTTTCTTTTTTTTGCTGAAAAAATACTCATGATTGTATTTCCTTTTTTTAAGGAAGTATTAATTCTACACAAATTGTTAAATCTTTTTGCATAACCATTATTGATATTTATTGGTTTTGCTTTACTTGTAGATATTAAGTCACCAAATTTTTTAAAATTTTTTTGTGTTATTTTTTTAGGTTTTATAATAATTTTCATTTTATAACTTTTCCAAAGGTTCTAATTCTTGAAATTCCACCATCAGGATAAATATTAATTCTAATAAAATTAAAATTATTTTTACGCATTGTCATGTTATTAAAACTATGTTTTTTATTAGCATTAAGTTTAACTTTATTTAAAAGTGACTTCCATTTATTAGATTTTATTACTACCGAATAATTTGATATTTTTTTAGGAATATAAGCGGCTTGCACAGAGCATTTATCTGGATAGTTTCCTTTGAAATGATGGGTATCAATTTCAATTTTATTAATTGTTCCGGTACGTCCTAATTTTATTATAAGCCAGTCAGAATTTTTTCCTCTACTTCTTCTTGTTTCCCATCCATCGCCCATATTTTTACTTTTACCTGGTGCAAGAATGTTTTCGGCTCTCCCAAAATGCTCATTATTACAACCCACGATAGAGGCTCCATTTAATAACGAGGAAAGATTAATTATTTTGTTTCCAAAATTAATTTTTTTTACCTCAACTTCTCCATAAACTCTAAGCCTTGCTACTCCACCATCAGGAT
>PBYT01000022.1 GCA_002729755.1 Flavobacteriaceae bacterium | reverse complement strand
CAGAATTAATTGCATCTTCATAAGTCTGTTTTGGAGCAACTCCAACTTGTCTAGAAATCATTTCTCCATCTTTAAAAAGAAGAACAGTAGGAATACTTCTAACCCCATACTTAGCTGCAGAAATTTGATTTGAATCTACATCTAGTTTTCCAATAATAGCCTTTCCTTCGAAGTCTTTACTGAGCTCATCAATGACAGGTCCTACCATTCTACATGGCCCACACCATTCTGCCCAGAAATCTACAAGAACTGGTTTGTCAGATTTTAGCACAATCTCCTCAAAATTTGAATCAGTTAATTCTAATGCCATTTTATATAATTTTATTAAGCAATTTAAGATTATTTCTACTAAGAATTAATTTTTTTTAATCAATTTAATTTATAATGAAATTTGTTTTCTTCAAGTGTTTTTAATAAATCTCTAGTTATTGAAACTTTATTATTCTCACTAATCAATGATAGCTTAATCTCCTTCTCAGAATCATAAACATCAAAATATAGCGGATGTTTTCCTTTATGTTTAGAGAGTTTTTTACTCAAAAGTTTTATTTGATCTTCTTCTAAATTTTTTATATCCAATTTTAAAGTTATTTTTTTAGCATTGGACTCAATAATTCCATTTAAAAGCTCAAAGTTAAGAAATTGAATTCTTGGCTCTCCTAGTTTCCCTGTTTCTTTGTTTATCCATCCTTCTCTAATACTTAATCTTATTCGAAGTATTTCACTTTCTTTTAAAAAATGTTTATACTTTAAGTAGTTCTCTCCAAAGATTCTAAACTTATATTGATCATTAAAATCTTCAAATGAGAAAACAGCATATCCATTACCATTTTTTGTAAAAAGATGCTCTACTTCATTTACTATTCCCCCAATATAAAAGTCTTTATTTTTTAATCTATTTAAATCATCTAAAATGCTTAAATCAGCAGAAGTAAAGTTCTCAATTTCTCTTTTATATTCTTCAAGAGGATGTGAGGATAAATATATTCCAACTACCTCCCTTTCTTTTCTTAATTTATCTAGATTAATCCATTCTTCACAATCTGGAATATTTAGATTAGTATATGCATCATTTTTTTTATTTGCAAACATTGAAATTTGAGCTGAATTTTCAGATTCTTGATATTTACCTCCATACTTAATAGCTTTTTCAATAAAGGTATATCCATCAGTGTCTATATTAAAATATTGTGAACGATTTAGATTAAAAGAATCAAAACTACCTGCAAGAATTAAGTTTTCAAAAGTCGTTTTATTTGCAAGTCTAAGATTTATTCTTTTAGCAAAATCATAAATTGATTTATATTCTCCATCTTTTCTATGCTCAATAATTGTCTGAACAGCTCCTCTTCCAACACCTTTAACAGCACCCATTCCAAATCTAATAGCCTTTTGATCATTTACATTAAACTTATAATATGATTCGTTTATATCTGGCCCTAAAACTTTTACTCCCATCCTTCTACATTCCTCCATAAAAAAAGTTACTTGTTTTATATCATTCATATTATTAGATAGAACTGCAGCCATATATTCAGATGGAAAATTTGCTTTTAAATAAGCAGTTTGATAACCTATCAAGGCATAACATGTAGAATGAGATTTATTAAATGCATATGAAGCAAATGCTTCCCAATCCTTCCATATTTTTTCTAATACTTCTTTACTAAAACCATTCTTGTCTCCACCTTTCATAAATTTCGGTTTTAATTTTTCAATTAATGAAAAAATCTTTTTCCCCATTGCTTTTCTTAATAGGTCTGCATCACCTTTTGAAAACCCAGCAAGTTTTTGTGATAAAAGCATTACTTGTTCTTGATAAACAGTTATCCCATATGTTTCATTAAGGAATTCTTCCATTTCTGGGACATCATATGAAATTGGTTCACTACCATTTTTTCTTGCAACAAATGAAGGGATATATTCCAGAGGTCCTGGCCTATACAAAGCATTCATTGCTATTAAATCATTAAAATTTGTTGGCTTTAAGTCTTTAAGATATTTCTGCATTCCAAGCGATTCATACTGGAAGACTCCAACTGTCTCACCTTTTTGGAAAAGCTCATAAGTTTTTTTATCATCCAATGGGAACTCTTCAGGTATTAATATTTTCTGATATTTATATTTAATCAATTTAACCGTATCCTTAATTATAGTCAATGTTTTTAATCCTAAAAAGTCCATTTTTAAAAGACCAGCATCTTCTACTACAGAATTATCAAATTGTGTTACATAAAAATCTGAATCCTTTGATCTAGTGATTGGAACAAAATCTGATATATCACTTGGGGTAATTATAACACCACAGGCATGAGTTCCAGTATTTCTAATTGAGCCTTCTAATAATGTAGCTTGTTGTAAAGTTCTACTTGACAATTGTTTAGATTTGTAAAGTTGTTTTAATTCACTAACCCTACTATATTCATCTGTTCTTAAAGTAGATTTAAGATCAAAATCCTTTGAATTAAAGATATTGCTCAAGCTTAAGTTTGGAACTAATTTTGCTATTCTATCTACCTCTCCAAGAGATAAGTCTAATACTCTTCCTGTATCTCTAATTGAAGATTTTGCTGCCATTCTTCCATAAGTAATTATTTGTGCAACCTGATTCGAGCCATATTTATGAATAACATATTCAATCACTTTATTTCTTCCTTCATCATCAAAGTCTATATCTATATCTGGAAGGCTTACTCTATCAGGATTAAGGAATCTTTCAAAAAGAAGATTATATTTTATTGGGTCTATATTTGTAATTCCTAATGAAAATGCTACTACAGATCCTGCAGCAGATCCTCTTCCTGGTCCAACAGAAACTCCCATTTCTTTTGCAGCATTAATAAAATCTTGAACAATTAAAAAATATCCAGGGTATCCTGTTTTTTGTATAACATCTAACTCAAAATCCAACCTTTCTTTCAACAATTTATCTAGATTACCATATCTTTTTTCAGCTCCTTTATATGATAGATCTCTTAAATATAAATTTTGCCCCTTTTTACTGTCAAAATCATTTTCTTGAATAAATTCTTTAGGAACTTTAAATTCTGGAAGTAAAACCTCTCTCGATAAGTCAAATGGTTCGACTTTATTAATTATTTCTTCTATAGATTCTAGTGAGTCAGGTAAATCTTTGAATAATTCGAACATTTCATTCTTAGACTTATACCAATATTCATGATTTGGTAATCCATATCTAAACCCCCTTCCTCTTCCTATTGGAGTAGATTGCTTCTCTCCGTCTCTAACACAAAGTAGAATATCATGAGCATTAGCATCATCCTTCGAAGTGTAAAAAGTATTGTTAGTTGCTACAAGTTTTACTTCATGTTTATTCGAGTAGTCTACTATAATTGGATTTAAATAATTTTCATTTTCTTGATCATGTTTCATGATTTCAAGATAAAAATCTTCATTAAAATGATCTTTCCACCACTTTATTGATTCTTCAGCCATCTCTTCTCCAAGATTTAATATTTTTGATGACACCTCTCCTTTTATACCACCTGATAACACAATCAAATCTTCTTTATATTCTAAAAGAATATTTTTGTCTATCCTTGGGACATAATAAAATCCTTCTATATGAGCTATTGAACTTAACTTAGAAAGATTTCTAAAACCATTTTTATTTTTTGCTATGAAGACAATTTGATATCCATCATCTCTTCTAGATTTATCTTTATAATCTTCACAAACATTGAGCTCACACCCTATTATTGGTTTAATATACTTTTCATTATCAGATAAGTTATTATTATAGTTTTTCATTAATTTAATAAAATGAAAAGCTCCCATTAAGTTAGACTTATCAGTTATTGCAACTGCATCATGAGAATATTCTTTTGCAGAGTCAAGTAGATCAGAAATCTTTGAGGTTGATTGTAAAATTGAAAACTGACTATAAGTATGAAGATGAGCAAATGAAGTTTGGAATATAGTATTTTCAGTTTTTTCTGATTTTGGCTTTTCTTCTATATTTTCTTGATCTCTCAAAATTTTTGATTGCTCAGATAAATTAATATGTTCAATATCTGGGGGCGAAACTTTATCAAGAGTTATTTCCTTAAATTTTTTGTGAATATTTAGATCACCTTCTAATGAATCAGGGTGAATTTTACCTTCTTTTAATAGCTTAAATAAACACATTGCTGTTGCTTCAACATCAGCTGAGGCATTATGGGCAGATTCAAATTCTTTCCCAAATAAATTAATGTGAAGTTCAGTTAAAGTTGGTAATTTGTGTTTTCTTCCTCTACCTCCAGATAATCTACATAAACTTGCTGTTTCTTCAGTACAAGTATCTATTCTTGGAAAGTCTTTTAATGGATTCTTTCCCTCTATTCTTAAAAATTCAGAACCAATAATTTTTTCATCAAAATTTAAATTATGTCCACAGATATATTTTGATTGATCTAAAGCATCATTAAACTTTTGTAAAACTTCATTTATATTTTTTCCAATTTTCTTAGCAAGCTGAGTTGATATTCCATGAATATTCTGAGAGTCATATGGAATAGTATAACCTTCTGGGTATATGACATAACTCTCATTTGAAATGCATTGCCCCTCTTCTGAATTAATCTGCCAAGCAATTTGGACTGCTCTTGGCCAATTATCAAAATCAGTTAATGGAGAATTCCATCTCTTAGGCAGACCGGTTGTTTCTGTATCAAAAATTAAAAACATTAATGGAATAGTTTCATTTACTAATTTAATATTTTATCTTGGATTCTGTTTTGAAAAAAACACAATTTATTATATGTCAGGTAAAAATAAAAGATTCACTGTAACTGCAGCTCTCCCTTATGCAAATGGGCCAATTCATATTGGACATCTTGCAGGTGTCTATATTCCAGCAGATATATTTTCTAGATATCAAAGATTAATAAATAATGATGTAGCTTTTATTTGTGGTAGTGACGAGCATGGTGTAGCAATCTCTCTTCAAGCTAGAAAGGAATCAATTACTCCTAAAGAACTTATCGATAGGTATGACAAATTAATTAGAGACTCTTTTGAAAAGTTTGGAATTTCATTTGATAACTATTCTAGAACCTCTAGAGAAATCCATCATAAAAATTCAATAGAACTCTTTAATGAATTAAATGAAAAGGATTTATTTTCATCTAAGACAACAAAACAATATTATGATACAGAAGCTGAGCAATTTTTAGCTGACAGATATATTATCGGTACCTGTCCTATCTGTGATGCTGAAAATGCTTATGGTGATCAATGTGAAAATTGTGGAAGCACATTAAGTACTGATGAACTTAAAAACCCAAAGTCTACAATTTCAAATTCCAAACCTATTCTTAAAGACACTAAACATTGGTATATAAATTTAAATGAATTTGAAGATTTTATTAAAGATTGGATAACAAAAGAGCATAAAGATGACTGGAAACCTAATGTAACAGGACAAGTTAAATCTTGGCTTGACAATGGTTTAAAATCTAGAGCTGTTACAAGAGATTTAGATTGGGGGATTCCTATTAATGTTGAAGGAGAAGAAGGCAAAGTTCTTTATGTTTGGTTTGAAGCACCAATAGGATATATTTCTTCAACAAAAGAATGGGCAGAAAAAAACAAAAAAGACTGGAGTAAATATTGGAAAGATGAAAACACTAAACTAGTTCACTTTATTGGTAAAGACAATATTGTCTTTCACTGTATAATTTTTCCGATAATATTAAAAATGTTAGGAGATTACATCCTTCCTTTTAATGTTCCAGCAAATGAATTTTTAAATCTAGAAGGGCGTAAGATCTCAACTTCTAGAAATTGGGCTGTTTGGCTTCATGAATATTTAGAAGATTTTCCAAATATGCAAGATGTTTTAAGATATGTGTTAACTGTTAATGCTCCAGAAACAAAGGATAATGACTTTACATGGAAAGAATTCCAAATGAGAAATAATAGTGAATTGGTTGCTATTTATGGGAATTTTGTTAATAGAGTTTTAACTTTAATTATTAAATACTATAATGGTATAGTTCCTAATCCTGATAGCCTTGACAATTCAAATAAAAAAATTATTGAGCAGGCTAAGGGCTTTCCAAAATCAATTGGAAAATCCTTAGATGAATTTAAATTTAGAGAAGCTATTAAATCACTTGTGAACCTTGCTAGAATAGGAAATAAATATCTGGCGGACAGTGAACCTTGGAAATTACAAAAGTCTAATCCTGAAAAAGTTAAAGAAATTTTATATGTAGGATATATAATTATATGTTATCTAACTATTCTTTCTGAACCATTTCTTCCAAACACTGCAAAAAAACTTAAATCTCAACTTAACTTAGAAGAAATAAAAAATTGGAATGACTTAGATTCTTTAAATACTAAAATTGATTTTTCTTCTAATATTGAATCTAAAGAAGTTTTATTTAGAAAGATAGAAGATGATGAGATAATAAGACAGATTGAGAAATTAAAAAAAATGTCTAATCAATAATTATTGATTTATTATCTACTATATATTTCATGATATTATTACAATTGTTAAAGTACTGAAATATTTTATCAAACTCTTTAACTAAAGTTAACTTATCAAATTCATTTAATATGATTTTAGTATTTGTTATTTGAACATTTAATAGTTTGAATCTGCTAATCAATTCAGGAGTATAAAACACTTCTGGATAAACAGATCTCCTTAAATTTATCAGATACTTTTCTATTGTATTTAATTGATTTTCAATATCATGATCATCCTCGTTGATGAAACTATTTATTGAATTTGCCAATACAAGTATATTAGATTCTACTAAATTATAATTAGACCATCCTGATATCTTGTTTTTATTTTTAAATTCTTCAGATAAAATTATAGGAATTGTATATTCAATATCTATAATTTCTAATGAATCATTCTCCGAATCTAGTAAATCCTTTTCATGGTTTTGTTTACACGAAGTAATTGTAATGACCAATGATAACAAGAAATATTTTAAAAAATTATTCATATTGATTTTAAATCTACGATATTTTATACTTTTATCATTCAATATTTAAATTATGAGTAAATCATTTCTAACCTTTGTTGTAATCTTCTCAATAATTATAGTTTTAGTTTTTGTATTCTATGATTATGTAACAAACAAAGATGAGTAAAAAAATAATTGTTATGCAGGATTTCCCGAATCAATAAAACTTTCTGTTTCTATAATTGATTCTATAATTTGTTTAATTAAATATTTTATTTCACTTACTTCTATTTTTTTTGAATTTTCGATAAATTCAAAAGGATTGTTATGTTTTTTGAATAAACATACTCCAAGCTCGTTAATACTTTCATATTTATCTGAAACTAAAAGTTTATAAAATAAAAGTTGTAGCATGTTAGAATAATTATGATTATTTCTCACAATTTCAAAATTTTTAAAAATTAAATAATTAGTTTTTACATTTCCCGATTTATAGTCAATTATTCTTAAATTATTATTAAAAGTATCAATCCTATCTATCGTTCCAGTTAATAAAACATCTAGATTATCTTTAATTTTTATAGAACTTGTTAATTTATTTTCAAGTGATAAAATTTTAATCTTATTTCCTTTTTCGACTAATTCTTTCTCAAAATTTAATAAGTTAATAACACACTTTTTTAGTACCTCAATAAATATTAGATCTTTTCCTTTAGGAGGGTTTGAGTTTAGTTCAATAAAACAGTCTAATAAAATTTTGTCTAAATTTTTTATTATTTGATTAAAATATTCAACTTTAAAAATTTTATTTATATAGGGAGAATATATTTTATCCATAACTGTATGAAAAAGTGTGCCCTGATCTTTGAAATTTAGATACTTAGACTCCTCATAATCATTAATACCAAGAATCTTTTGCTCATAAAATAAGTATGGGTTTTTAATAAATAAATTTAAAGTTGATGCAGATATTCCTTTTTTTAAAATATCATCAATTCTATCATTAATTAAATTGTCTTTCTTAATTATTTCCGAATCATTTTTTTTAATAATCATTTTTTGCTTGATTACCTTTTTATGATAATTGTGAGTGTCTAATTTGAAAAATTCTAGTTGTTTAATAAATCTGCTCTGCTCTCCGCTCATAAATGAGATTAAATCTGAGTCATAAATTAAATGGACTTCTTTGGCTTTCTGAATTAATTTATAAAAGAGATGAGAAATATGATTTTCCTGATCTTGCTGAGATTTATTATCAAATTTTAGTTTTTCAGATTCTGATACAACACCTTCATTGATAATGCTAAAAGGAAAGAAACCTTCATTCATATTAGTTATTATGACATAATCGTAGTCCGAAAGATCTGACTCCAAAATATGATAATTTGATGAAATTTTTAAATTATGATTATTATCGTATAAATTAACAAGATTAACTAACTTTTCATTAGCAAAAAAAATATAAACTTTTGCGGATTTATCTTTATCATAAATTATTGAAAGAGTATCAGATACATATTTTGCTTGATTTACATTTTTTGATGTGGAAATTATCTTAATTTTTTTCTTATTTACATCGTTTGATTCAAGTTCAGGTTTATTTAGATTATATTGATTAATAATTTTTTTACCTACTGTGTATTTATCTGAACTTAACTTATAATCTAAAAAGTCTTTAATTAAACTAGAAAATGAATTAGTTCCTGAATTATCTTTATTTGAAATAATATAAAGTTCTTTTTCAGCTCTGGTAAAAGCAACATAAAGTAAATTGATAGAATCGATTAAGTTATTAAGAACACTGCTATCATAAATTTCTTTTGCATTTTCTCCCATATGATAAAGATTTTTTGTTTTTCTCATTAAAATCCACTTTAAATTTTTAATGTTTCTAAAAGGTTCATTTAACCATATAAGATCCTTAGAAGTATTTTCATCTAACTTATCATCATAAATAGGTATTATTACAGCAGGGTATTCAAGACCTTTTGATTTATGAATTGTCGATATACTTATTGAGTTTTGATTATCAGACATACTTAGCTTTATATTTTCTGATTTTTTTTCCCAATACTTAAGATATGTCTTGATTGAATCATCATTACTATCAAGAAATTCAAATATATTATCAATTAAAGCAATTATAAATGGATCATTAATATCTAGTTTGAAAATAGATGAGCAGTATTTAATAGCATCTAAAAGACCAAGAGATGAAAAGTATTTAAATTCAAACTTGTTATCCTTTGAAATTTTTAAGAAAAAATCATTTATCTCAGTTTTTGAAAGATTAGAGAAAAAACATTGATTCGAACTATCATAACTCTTTTCAAAATAATTTTGATTGTAAAGATAATTTATAACTTTTTTTCTCTCGACATAATCATTTCCTGATAAACTTAATTTAAAAATTGAAATAATAAATTGAACTTTATCAGAATTATTAATTTGTAGAATGTCACTAGAAATCAAATCAAATTCTGAAGTATTAATATTTTCGATTAACTCTTTTGCATATTTATTTTTTCTAACTAAAATAACTATCTCTGAAGGGGAATATCCGCGATTTAAAAGGTCTAAAATTTGCTTCTCTATTTTTAAATAGAATGTATTATTGTCATATAAATCAATAGACACATAACCACTTTCTTTTTTATTTGATTTTTGTTTAAAGTTTAAATCTGAATTATATATTTCTACATCTATTAATAATTTATCTGATAAAAAAGTAAAAAACTCTGAATTGAAATCAACTATTTTTCTACAGCTTCTGTAATTAATATCTAAATTTTCAACTATTGGATTTAAATGAAACGGATTTACTTCACCAATAATTAATTCTAGAAATTGATTAATCTTACTTCCACGCCACCTATAAATTGATTGTTTAGGATCGCCAACAATTAAAAGAGAACCTTTTGATCCATCATGAGATTCACTATGAATAGAATTTGAAATTAAAGGAATTAAATTTTCCCACTGAAGTTCTGAGGTATCTTGAAACTCATCAATAAAAAAATCAACATATCTAGATCCTAATTTCTCATAAATATATGGGGCTTCATTTAACTTTATAAGTGAATTAAGTTGAGAATTAAATTTACTTATTAATCTTATATTATTATCATTTTGTATTTTATCAATCTTTTCTTCAATTCTTGAGATTAGAGATAAGGATGGAAGAAAGGATAAGGTTGAATTTATTTTGTAAATATCTAAAACTGATGTTTTAATTTTTAAGTAATTATTTAAAAGTGTAGATCTAATTTTTTCAATACTCTCTACTTTATTTTTTTCTAGCGTTTTATTATATAAACTTGATTTTCCTTTTAATGAATTTTCAATTGATTCATTAATAGAAAAATTATTTTCACTAATTAAAGATTTTAGATATTTAGTGAAATATCCACCTCTAAAATCATTATCATTTAGATCATTAAGATTAATTAGCTTAAATGTATTGTTTACTAAATCATAAATATTTATTGTTTTTTGAGTTTTAAGTTTAATAATTTTTTTTCTTATTTGAGAAAAGAACTTAATATTCATTTTTTTAAAATATTCAACCTGATCTCTGTTTGATTCTTTATCAATAAACAATCCAAAGTCTTTCAAATCATAAGAAATATCCCAGCTTCTATTAATTGTGAGTTTGAACTTTGCAAATTCAACAAGTAATTCTTTTAATTCATTATCCTCATTTATTTCAGAAATTAATTCTTCAACAGCTTGATCTAAATAAACTAAATTGTCCAGTTCAACAATAAAATCATCTTTGTTCTCTGACTCTCCATTAACAGTTCTAATGATATTATTTGTAAAGCTATCAATTGTAATAACATTAAAATTTGAGTAGTTGTATAAGATTTTTTCTAAAATATTAGAAGATTTTTTTTTTAATAGTAGATTGATCTAAACCTGTTCTTTTTGAAATAATTTCCAGAACAATTTTATCTCTTTGGTGTTTTAAATTACTCAAGTTAAATAGTATTCTATCTTTCATTTCAGCAGACGCTTTATTTGTAAAAGTTAAAGCTAACATTGATTTAAAATGCTCATCATCTTTACTATTTAATAGTTTTGATATATACTCAATTGCAAGATTAAATGTTTTACCAGATCCAGCTGATGAATTTATAATTTTAAATGAGTAGTCCATAATTGATATATTACTAAAATATAGATTTAGTTATTTGAATCATAAAAAGTTTGTAATTTTATAGAAAATAAAATTTAATATTATGTCTTTTGAATTACCAAAACTTAATTATTCATTTGATGCATTAGAACCTAATATTGATGCAAAAACAATGGAGATACATTATGGCAAGCACCATAATGGATATACTAATAATCTAAATAACGCTATCGAAGGGACTTCTCATGAAAATAGCGATATAATAGAAATATTAAAAAATTTAGATTTAAATAATATGGCTTTAAGAAATAATGCAGGGGGGTATTTCAATCACAATTTATTTTGGGAGATAATGGGCGCAAATTGTGGAGGGAATCCTTCTGGTGAGATTGCACAAGCTATAAATTCAAATTTTGATTCATTTGAAAACTTTCAAGAGAACTTTAAAAAAGCTGCAGCTACCAGATTTGGTTCTGGTTGGGCATGGCTTTGTGTTCATAAAGAAGGAAAATTAGAGATTTGTTCAACTCCTAACCAAGATAATCCTCTTATGAAAAATGGATGTGGAGGTAATCCAATTCTTTGTCTAGATGTTTGGGAACATGCATATTATCTTAATTATCAAAATAGAAGACCTGATTATATTGAAGCTTTTTTTAATTTAATTAATTGGGAAGAGGTTAATAATAAATACCTAGATTTTAGATAATAAAAAAGGGAGAACGAATTCTCCCTTTTTTGCCCCAAATCTTACCATGAACTTAACCTACTTATGTTCTGGTATAAACCAATTTAGGATTTTTTTTTAATAAATAAAACTTATTTTGGAAATATTTTTGTTGTAATTTAAGCTAATAGGCTCTCCCTTTATTCTTCTCAACAAAATTTATAAATGCCTGATTAACAACCTTATTACCTCCAACTGTAGGGTAGTTTCCAGTAAAATACCAATCACCTTTATGATTAGCACAGGCTTTATGTAAATTTTCTATTTTTTGGAAAATTATTTGAAGTTTAACTTTTGATTCATCACCTATAAGCATTTCTGACATTTTTTTTGAAATTTGTTCAGGAGAAAAAGGCTTGTATATATCCTTAACAAAGTTATTTTCTATAGTACCTTTAGAAGATAGTGCTTTTATACATTTTTTATAAACCTTGTCAATCACTTTATCATATGTCTTTTTATCTTTGTGAAGCTCTAATGCTGCTTTAAATGCTATAAATTTATCTAACCTAGACATGTCTATTCCATAACAATCTGGATATCTTATTTGAGGTGCACTTGAAACTATAACAATTTTTTTTGGATTGAGTCTAATAAGCATTTTTAATATGCTTTCTCTTAAAGTAGTTCCTCTTACAATACTATCATCAATTATTACAAGATTATCTTTATTGGATATGACGCCATAAGTTATATCATAAACATGCGCTACTAGATCTTCTCTTCCTTTATCTTCAGAGATAAATGTTCTTAATTTTGCATCTTTAATAGCAATTTTTTCAATTCTGGGATTATATCTTTTAGCTCGGGAGAGCAAGCCATAAAAAGATGTTTCTGCTGTATTAGGGATAAAAGAAAATACAGTATTCTTAAAATCCGATTTTATTGCATCCCTAACTTGCGGAAATAATCTACTACCTAGTTCTTTTCTCTCTTTATATATATCAGCATCACTTCCTCTAGAGAAATATATTCTTTCAAAAGAGCATGCCTTATTAGGTTTTTGCTCCAAAATTTCTTTTAATGAAATCTTAGCTTTTTTATTTATAATTAAAGCATTCCCTCGAGGAATTTCTTTTATTTTTTGATATGATACATTAAAAACTGTTTGGATAGCAGGTCTTTCAGATGCAACAACAACAACCTCATCATTCTCCATATAATATGCAGGCCTTATTCCAGAAGGATCTCTTAGAATAAATGAATCTCCATGCCCAAGCATTCCAGCAATTGTATATCCTCCGTCCCAGTTTTTTGAAGACTTTTTTAGAATTTTTACAATATCTAGTTTATCCTCAATTAATGGAGGCATTTTTTCTTTAGTATAACCACCGTCCTTTAATTTATCATAAATCTGAGAAACTTCATAATCTAAAAAATGTCCAATTTTTTCCATTATGGTAATCGTATCTGACCGTTCCTTTGGGTGTTGACCAAGCTTAACTAAACTTTCGAAAAGCTCATCATTATTACTCATATTAAAATTGCCTGCCAAAATTAAATTTCTATGCATCCAGTTATTTTGTCTCATTACAGGCTGGACATAATCTATTGAGTTTTTACCATAAGTTCCATATCTAACATGCCCAAGCATAACCTGACCAATAAAAGGCACTCCAGAGTAGAATGCTTTAGAATTTTTATTTAATGATTTGTTGGAATCATAGAATTGGAATATTTTTTTATTAATTTTTTTAAATACATCATGAATTGCCTGAGAATTATATGATCTTACTCTATAAAGATATTTTTGACCAGGGCTAAGATCAAATTTTATACTTGCATACCCAGCACCATCCTGACCTCTATTCTTTTGTTTTTCCATCATCAAAAACATCTTGTCTATTCCATAAAGGGATGAACCATATTTTTTGGTATAATAAGATATAGGGTGTTTAAGATGTATAAGTGCTATCCCACACTCATGTTTTATATGATCACTCACTCTCTTTCTTTAATGTTCTTAATCCTTTCTTCAATGCTATTCTTTGACAAATATAATAGGTTTTTAGTTCCAATCTTTTCTAAGCTAAATGAAGCAAGACTAGTCCCATAATATATTGCCGACATTAAAGAGTCAAAAGAGACTTCATTTATTTCAGATAAATATCCTGCTATTCCACCTATAAAACAATCACCAGCACCAGTAGGATCTGTGACTTTATCAAGAATATATGCTGGTGCACAATACTTTTTCCCATCACCAAAAAGCTCAGCACCTTCTACACCTTTTTTAATGATTACATACCTAGGACCCATTTTATGTAGAATTCTAGATGCCTTTTCTATATCTTTTTCTCTAGTAATTAATTCTGCTTCTTCAACATTTATTGATATTATGTCAACTTTAGAGATAACTTTTTCAAGAGTGTCCCAATATTTTTCTATCCAAAAATTTATTGTATCAAGAATAATTGCTTTCGGTTTATTAGTAATTTGAGTCATAGCTAAAAGCTGTATCTCTGGATGTAGATTTCCTAAAAGCATAATATCTGGTTCTCGCTGCTTAATTGGAACAATTGGCTTGAAGTTTTCCATAACATTTAATACCGTTTCTAAAGTTATCCTTTCTTTAAAATTGTCTTTATATATGCATCTCCAATAAAAACTCTTTTGATTTGTTATTATTTCAACTCCATCTAAATTAACCCCACATGATTCTAACAATTTTAAATCTGATTCTTTAAAATCATTTCCAACAACAGATACAATTCCTGAAGATATATTAAAGTGTTTAACAGATAGACATATATATGATCCTGCTCCACCTAAAATATGATTTATCTTTTGCTCGCCAGTATCTATTCCATCATAAGCAAGACTAGCTACAATAAGTAAAGTGCTCTTTTTTTTCATTAAGATCTTTTTATATTTTGCTCATAATATGTGTCTTTTATAAGATTAGAACTTCTAGCTGCTTTATTTGCCATATAATCACATCTTTCATTTTCAGGTTGATTATTATGTCCTTTAATCCATGTAAAAGTAACATTATGTTTTCTATAGATTATTAGAAACCTTTTCCATAAGTCAGGATTTTTTTTCTTCTTAAAGTTTAATTTTTCCCATTCAAAAACCCATTTCTTTTCAACACCATCTGAAACATATTTTGAATCAGTAAATACTTCAACATTAGAGTTTATAATTTTAATATTCTCAAGGGCAACAATTACTGCTAATAGTTCCATTCTATTATTAGTTGTTAATGAGAATCCTTGACTAACCTCTTTTTTATATGCGTTATTCTCTAAGACCATTATTATTCCATAACCCCCTGGGCCTGGATTACCAATAGAAGAACCATCTGTATATATATTAATTTTTTTTGACATTTTAAGTTTCTAGTAATGATGCAATCACTTTAGGATAAAATTCATATTCTAAATTATGAATTCTTTTTTCAATTAAAGATGCGTCATCTTTCTCATTAATTTTTAGTTTTTTTTGAAAAATAATCTCCCCCGAATCATATCCTTCTGAAACAAAGTGAATTGTAATTCCTGTTTCTTTATCCTTAGACTCTAGAACCTTTTTGTGAATCTTCTTTCCATACATCCCTTTTCCTCCATACTTTGGAAGTAGAGATGGATGAATATTTATAATTTTTTTTGGGAAAAAAGCAAGAAATTTTAAAGAGATTTTTTTTAAAAACCCTGCTAGTACAATTAAATCTGGATTAATTTTTTTTATTTTTTCAAAAACTTCATCATCAAATGTTTCTATATCAAAATATTCTGCAGGAACATTATAGTCGATGAGATTTTCAAAAATGGGAGAGTTTTTATTATTACTAAGAACTAAACAAACTTGTATTGAATCGCTATTAAAAAAATACTTTATAATATTTATAGCATTAGTTCCTTTACCTGAAATTAAAAGAATTATTTTCTTTCTCATAAATTTTAATAACTATGTATAATTTTCAGAAAAAAACTNTTTTATTTAACAAATAAAGGNATATTTTCGAACTTTTAAGAAGAGTTTTATTCAAAGTTTTTTAATTTTGTTTTTTATAACTCATAAATAATTATATTATGTCAGATATTTCTTCAAGNGTTAAAGCAATAATCGTNGATAAGTTAGGTGTTGATGAAAATGAAGTAGTTCCTGAGGCTAGTTTTACAAATGACCTTGGTGCTGATTCTTTAGACACTGTAGAATTAATTATGGAATTTGAAAAAGAATTCGATATTCAAATCCCTGATGATCAAGCTGAAAACATCATAACAGTCGGTCAAGCAATAGAATTTATAGAAAAATCAAAATAAGTTCATTTTTATGAATCCAAAAAGAGTTGTNGTTACTGGAATGGGAGCTTTAACTCCTATAGGTAACACCTTACCTCAATTTTGGGATGGACTTATTTCAGGAACTGGTGGTGCTAATAATATTACACACTTTGATGCCAGTAAATTCAAAACAAAATTTGCATGTGAAATAAAGGGTTATGATCCATTAAATTTTTTCGAAAAAAAAGAAGTTAGGAGATATGACAAGTTTGCTCAATATGCATTGGTAGTTGCTAAAGAAGCAATTGAAGATGCAAAATTAATTGAATCTAAAGTTAATAATGATAGGGTTGGAGTAATTTGGGGAGCTGGTATAGGGGGTCTTGAAACATTTCAAAATGAAGTATTAAACTTTGCACAAGGTGATGGTACTCCTAGATTTAATCCTTTTTTTATTCCAAAAATNATTCCAGACATTGCTCCTGGTTTAATATCTATAAAATATGGNTTCCATGGCCCTAATTTTGCTACAGTTTCTGCCTGTGCATCCTCTGCAAATGCGATTATAGATGGTTTAAATTATATAAAAATGGGGTATTCAGATATAATTGTAGCAGGAGGATCAGAAGCACCAATTACAATTGCTGGTATAGGTGGATTTAATGCAATGCATGCTCTTTCAACTAGAAACGATGATCCCTTGACTGCATCAAGACCTTTTGATAGAGATAGGGATGGATTTGTATTAGGCGAAGGAGGGGGAGCTCTTATCCTTGAAGAGTATGAACATGCAAAAAATAGAGGAGCTAAAATATACGCAGAACTTTCTGGCGGTGGATTATCTTCCGATGCATACCATATGACTGCTCCACATCCAGATGGGAAAGGTGCTATTAAAGTTATGAAGAACTGCCTGGATGATGCAAAATTAAATACATCAGATATTGATTTAATTAATATGCATGGAACATCTACTTCACTTGGAGATATNGCTGAAACTAAAGCTGTAAAGCAAGTTTTTCAAGAAGATGNATATAATCTTAACATTAATTCTACAAAATCTATGACTGGTCACCTACTAGGCGCTNCTGGAGCAATAGAAGGAATTTCTTGTATTTTAGCAATGAACAATAGTATGGTTCCTCCAACAATTAATCATTTTANTAGAGATGAAAATATTGATCCTAAGCTAAATTTGACNTTCTCAAAACCTCAAAAAAAAGAAATTAACGCTTGTCTTTCTAATACTTTTGGATTTGGAGGGCATAACGCTTGTCTTATTCTTACAAAACTATAATTTTAAAAACTGAAAAACTATAAAAGTAATAAGACACTATTTTTAGAGCCTTTAAACAAGGAGAANATAAAACTTATTGCATTACATTCTAGTCTTAAGGACTATCAAATAGTTTATAAAATTAACTCGTTATTAATGTCTAACTTCCAGCGCTCCAAAAAAGACATAAAATTAGAATCACACTTTTATTCAAGTCACTATAGCTGGAAATTGGAATCTAAAGGCTTAGATTTTGAATTATTCTCTAACAAACTAATAAGCAATAATGAGAGTATTCAACATATCAAAGGACTTTTTAGCTATCCGGAATTAAAAGAATTATATTTGATTAAGAAGTATAANGAAGTAGATTTTTTTATTAAACAAAATTGTTTTTATCCTTCAGAAAAACTTGTAAATACCCTGAAACAAGTAAAAGGAATATCTCTTGTTTATAGAATATATGATCTTGAAGAGAATTTAAATTTTGATGTATGAAGAAAATAAAAAAAACAAAAATAATAGCTACTATTGGCCCTTCTTCCTCATCCTCTAAAACAATGGAACAAATGATGTTAGGGGGTGTAGATGTTTTTAGGATTAATTTCTCACATGCAAAACATAATGAAGTAAAAAAGACTATAAAACTTATAAGAGAGATTGATAAAAAACTTTCATTAAATACTGCAATTATTGCTGATCTTCAAGGCCCAAAGCTGAGGATAGGAAAAATGGAAAAAAATTCTTCTTTTAACGAGGGAGATAAAATAACCATANATTCTAAATCTCAATTAGTAGGCAATAGCAAAAAGTTATATGTAAACTATAAAAATCTTGCAAAGGATATAAAAGAGGGGGAAAACATATTATTAGATGATGGAAAAATCANTTTAAAAATATTAAGCACAAATAAAAGAGATTTAATAACAGCAGAAGTTATTCAGGGAGGAAATATTGACTCTAATAAAGGGTTTAATCTTCCAAATACANAGATTTCTTTATCTCCATTAACAGAAAAAGACATTGAAGATNCAATTCTAGCTATTAAGGAAAAGGTTGACTGGCTAGCTCTTTCTTTTGTCAGATCAAAAAGTGACATTGAAGANTTACTTAAAATAATTAATCAAAACTCTGAATATANAATTCCTGTAATTGCTAAAATTGAAAAACCTGAAGCTCTTAANAATATTGATGAAATTATAAAAGTTTCAAGTGGATTAATGGTTGCAAGAGGTGATCTAGGTGTTGAGNTTGAATCATCAGAGATTCCTCTAATTCAAAAGAAATTAGTTGCAAAAGCAAAAAAAGCAAGAATTCCAGTAATAATCGCTACACAAATGATGGAGAGTATGATGNAGAGCCTGAGTCCTACTAGNGCTGAAGTAAATGATGTTGCTAATTCAGTTATGGATGGAGCTGATGCAGTTATGTTATCAGGAGAAACTTCTGTAGGAAAATATCCTCTAGAAGTCATAAAAACTATCTCTTCAATAATAAATAAAGTGGAAAACTCTAATTTAATTTCTCTCGCAAATAAAAGACCAAAAGATCAGAAATCAAAAAGGTATATTACAAAATCTATTTGTTTTAGCGCAGCCAAAATGGCTAATGATATTAAAGCTAAAGCTATAAGTACTCTAACACATAGTGGTTATACTGCTTTTCAAATATCGTCTTGGAGGCCTTCAACCCATGTACTTGTATTTACTTCAAATAAAAGGATATTGACTCAATTAAATCTTTTATGGGGAGTAAAAGCTTTTTTTTATGATGGTTTTGAAAGTACTGATAGAACTGTAGAACAAATAAATAGAATTGCCCTAGACAATAAATTTTTACAGAAAGGAGACAAGGTAATAAATTTAACTTCAATGCCAATAGATAAAAAAGGGATGACAAATACATTAAGGATTTCAGAAATATAATTATATGGAAGTTAGAGATATGTTAATAAAAAAACTTGATATAAAAAANGAAGAATTGGGCTGTTCTACTGGTTCAAAATGGTTTGGAACTGGAGAATTAATAAGCTCTATTTCTCCAGTTGATGGAAAAACCATTGGAAAAATAAAAACAGGTTCAAAGGAAGATTATGAAACTATTATAAATACTGCTAAANAAGCATTTATAAAATTTAGAAAAATTCCTGCACCTAAACGTGGTGAACTAGTTCGACAATTTGGAGAAAAATTAAGAAATAATAAACAAGAATTAGGGACTCTAGTGTCATATGAAATGGGAAAATCATTTCAAGANGGGCTTGGAGAGGTTCAAGAAATGATTGATATNTGTGATTTTGCAGTTGGATTATCTAGACAACTTCATGGGCTTACAATGCATTCTGAAAGACCTGAACATAGAATGTATGAACAATATCATCCACTTGGTATTGTTGGGATTATTTCAGCATTTAATTTCCCTGTTGCAGTATGGAGNTGGAATGTAGCTCTTTCATGGGTTTGTGGAAATGTTACAATCTGGAAACCAAGTGAAAAAACTCCATTATGTAGTATAATATGTCAAAGATTAATATCAGATGTATTAAAAGAAAATAAGATTCCTGAAGGGGTTTCATCTGTCATAAATGGAGACTATAAAATAGGTGAATTATTGTCTTCTGATAATAGGATACCTCTTGTCTCTGCAACTGGATCAACTANAATGGGTCGAAAAGTTGCAGAAAAAGTTGGGTCTAGATTAGGGAAAACATTACTAGAATTAGGAGGGAATAATGCGATTATTGTTACTCCAGATGCNGATNTAAAAATGATGTTGATGGGAACTGTTTTTGGAGCTGTTGGAACTTGTGGTCAAAGGTGTACCTCTACAAGAAGATTAATTGTTCATGAAACAATTTATGAAAAAGTTAAGAGTTCTCTAAAAGAAGCATATGAACAAATTAAAATAGGTGATCCTCTTAATTCTGAGAATCATGTTGGACCTTTAATTGATCAAGGAGCTGTTAATAATTATTTAAATGCATTAAATACGATAGAAGAACAAGGNGGGAGTTTTCTAGTTCCAGGTGGAGTTTTGAGTGGTGAAGAATATAATAGTGGTTGTTATGTAAAACCTGTAATTGCTGAAATTGATCACGCAAAAAATATTGTTCAAGAAGAGACATTTGCTCCAATTTTGTATTTAATTAAATATTCAGGTGGTGTNGANTCTGCAATTGAAATACAAAATGAAGTTAANCAAGGATTNTCTTCAGCAATTATGACAAATAANNTANAAGANGCTGAATGTNTTTCTATCNCATTGGGGAAGTGANTGTGGAATTNCAAATGTAAANATAGGAACATCNGGAGCAGAAATTGGTGGTGCNTTTGGAGGAGAAAAAGAAACNGGAGGTGGGAGAGAAAGTGGATCAGATGCNTGGAAAGTNTACATGAGAAGACAAACAAATACAATNAACTTTTCTCCAGAACTTCCTNTNGCTCANGGNATCAAATTTNATTTATAAAATTAAGATTTGAANTGNTCTAAAAACCTNACATCATTTTCAAAAAATAATCTAATATCTGGTATCTCATANATTAACATTGCAATCCTTTCTATTCCAAGCCCAAAAGCATAACCTGAGTACTTCTCTGGATCTATATTACAATTCTCTAGAACTTTNGGATCTACCATTCCNCAACCCATAATTTCTAACCAACCAGTNCCNTTNGTTANNCTNTAATCTGTCTCNGANTCTANTCCCCANTANATATCTACTTCTGCACTTGGTTCAGTAAANGGGAAAAAAGATGGTCTAAATCTCAATTTAGATTTTCCAAACATTGCTTTTGAAAAATATAAGATCATTTGTTTGAGATCTGCAAAAGAAATATTCTCATCAACTACTATTCCTTCTACCTGATGAAAAAGACAATGTGACCTTGCAGAGATAGCCTCGTTTCTATATACTCTTCCAGGTGAGATTATATTAATAGGAGGGGCATTGTTTTCCATATACCTTACTTGAACAGATGAAGTATGAGTTCTAAGTAAAATATCTGGGTCAGTTTGAATAAAAAATGTGTCTTGCATATCTCTAGCAGGATGGTTTTTTGGAAGATTTAAGGCAGTAAAATTATGCCAATCATCTTCTACTTCAGGACCATCAGATAAATCAAATCCTACTTGAGAAAAAATGTCAATAACTTTATTTTTAATAATTGTTATGGGATGCAATGATCCAGAGCTAATTGGGAAACCAGGCCTAGATATATCTTCATTTGATACTATCCCTTGATTACTTTCAGTTTTATTAATTAAATCATCATATTTATTTTGAACTGAATTCTTTAATTCATTGATCTTAAGTCCAATTTCTCTTTTCTCTTCTGCTGGAACATCTTTAAACTTTGAAAACAAATCGTTAATAATTCCTTTTCTTCCTAGGTATTTTATTTTAAAATTCTCTATTTTCTCAATTTCATGAGAATTAAATTTTCTTATGTAATCCAAATGATTAAGTAACTCTTTCTTCATTTTATTTAAGTGTTGACAAATTCTATTTAAATAATCTCTTAATAATTAAAGCCTAAGATTAAGGTTATGTATATTGCAAATATAATTCAAGTTTAATGAATTTATTTGATTTAATTTCAATTGGCTTAATTGCTTATGGATCTTTTAGAGGTTTCTCCAAAGGTTTAATAGTTGAAATATCAAGTTTATTAGCTATTTTTCTAGGATTTTCAATAGCAATAAATTTTGATGATTTAATCTCAAATTTTTTATATAATTCTTTTAATCTTAATTTCAGTTCATTAAAAATATTTGTTTTTTTAATAACCTTTTTTATTATCTACAGTTTAGTTACCCTGTTTGCAAAATCTGTAACAAAATTTATCAAAGTTGTTAATCTTGGATTATTCAATAGTGTCTTTGGTGGTATTTTTGGTTTAATTAAATGGTCCTTATTATTCATCGTTTTTGTTTGGATAGTTCATTCTATTGAACCTGTTAATCTTAACATAATTACAAACTCTTTTATGTATGGATTTCTTCTTGATTTATCTGAAATTCTTTTTAATATAATCGAGAATGAGGATGAGGTGTTTTTACAAAAATTTACTTAATCGATTTTATCGAATCTGAATATAGCCAACCAGTTGTTCCATTCTGAAGTCTAATATTTAACCAATCTTGAACTTTATCTATCAATTCAACTCTGGTACCTTCATGCAACAAAAATTTAAGTTCAGATAATTTATTGGGTTCACCCCAAACTTCAATTTCTTTAGGATAAACTATTCCATAAACTTTCTCAGTCTCTATTTCTTTTTCATAACTAATCCAATATATCAAAGAAGAGACTATAACTAATGCAATTGAAATATTAAAAAAAAGTTTCTTCTTAAAAGGATCAGCATAGTATATGTATAAAATTATAGATATACAGAGCAGCCAAATNAATATTAGAAAAATTATTTTCCAAGTATTTACTGAAAATAACTTTATTATTGAACCCCGAATGCTTTCAAGTTGAGAAATTGGAAGTTTCTCAATTTTATCAATTCTCATATTTTGCGCAAAAGATAAGTTAATACTTGTATCTGAATCATTTGGAGATAACTTTTTTGCCATCTCAAAATAATAATTACTTTCAGCTATATTATTTAATTTATAATATGAATTCCCTAGATTGAAGTAAAGAGAATGGCTTTCATATCCTGAATCAANAATTTGGAGATAAAGATTGATTGCGCCATTATAATCTCCGTTACTATAATAATTATTTGCTGATTCAAATATNTGACCATTAGATTGGAAAAAAACAGAAAAATAAAATAATATNTAAATTATATTTAACCCCATTTGTTATTTTTTTAATATTTCATCAAATATTTTACGTGCANTATTNAGATCATTAGTCATCTCNTAATCTGACGAATTAGAATATCTTGCTCTTTCACAACTTTCAACCAANTTCAAAATTATTTCTATCTTATCAANAGAAATACCATCCAAAATCATTTGTTTTTTAATAGATTCCTTATTCAACTTATTAGTTTCAATAGAGAATCTTGCTTTTAAACAATTATAAATGGCCTTTTCAACTAAATCATAAAATTTATCTTTATTTCCTATTGATTTTTCAGCATTATTTAGATTTATTTTAATTTGCTTATACACCTTTTTTATCTTTTCATAATTATTTAATTCCCTTCTTTTCGGAAGACTATAAAAAATTATAAAAGATAAAAGAGATAATANNGGAATTGATAAAAGAATATAAAAAGTGCTTGTATTTGAGAATTGTTCTTTATTAATTNTTGTAAAATTGTTTTCTTTTTTTATGAACNTAAAAGACTCACTAACAGGCAATANTATGTTCTCATTANTATTTGAAGATAAAGTTGGCCCTTCAAAAACATCAATATTCAATTTTTGAGATTTTANAGTCTTATATGTTTTTTCTAATGGATCAAAATATGAAAATTCTAACTCTTGTATAGGGAATTTTCCTTGANATTTAGGAACAATAGTATATATATTCTCAATTGTTCCAGACATTCCTGATAAATTAGTTTTTACATTTTCTTTTCTTTCAGGTTCATAAAGCTCCATTGAAGCAGGAACCATCAAATTAGGCAAATCAAATAGNTTAAGATTTCCTTGACCCGTAACTTTAACTTTAGCTTGAAATGATTCAGAAGCTTTTAAGGAATTCTTGTTAAGAATTANATCGAACTCGAATTGACCTACTGCACCAGAAAAATTTTTAGGTTTTCCATTATCTGGNAATTTTCTAACTGTAATAATTTTACTACCAGTAGTAATAATCTTAGANGCNTGGTCANNTATTATATTACCAAAGAAATCTCTTTTATTTGTAGGAAANTCTAGAACTAAATTTAAAGATAAAGGACTAATTTCAAGATTACCATCTCTTTGAGGATACAAAACTACTTTTNTCCAGTCAACAACGTTATAAATTTGACCTTTATAAGTTTCTCTGTNAACTTTTAATTGAGGGATTTTAATNTTTTGAGTAAAAAAGTCTTTATATTTTGGTGCTTCTGATTCANTTGCATTTGAAACATTTATAGGACTTTTATAATATAGTTTGTATACAATAGTTATAGGTTCATTAATATATGGAGAGCTTTTTGAAACANAAGCAATTAGCTCAATATTATCATCATCAAAATATTCNTCATCGGAGTTTGAATTAGCCCCTTTTACAGAATTGGTCACATTAACCTCCACAGGCAATGATTTATATTCTTGNCCATCAATTGTAACAGTGGCTTGATATATAANTAATTTTCCNTTTTTTAAAGGCTTNAAAAAATAAGAAAAAGTTTTTNTTATGAAGNTTTGCTCACCATTAAGATATGAAGTCTTNATTGATTGGTTNGGNCCACCTATTATTTGGAAATTTTCAAAATTTGGAGGTGTGAAATTATCCCCATTCTTATTCATTACAAAATCTATTCTTAACCTTTCATTAAGTCCNAATTTNTTCTTACTAAGCGTTGCTTCAAAGTTAACTTGGGCAATAATTAAACTNCTATTAAGTANNAGAGCATAAAGNCNTATATGTTTAANTAATGTTTTCACCAATCCTTTTCTGACTTTTTAGACGTTTTNACCTTCTTCTTATTTGCATTNANTTTTTTATTTACATCATTTTCAATATTGTTTATTGCNTCTAATAAATTTTCCATNTGTTGTTTTGATAANCCTCCTCCTTTTTCTTTTTGATCTTTTTGATCNTTTGGCTTTTGATTTTCAGACTCTTGCTTCTCTTCGTTATTGTTTTCTTTTTCTTTATTATTATCCTTTTNTTCNGATTTATCNTNTTTTGATTCTTCAGACTCTTTATTATTGTTTTGTGATTTATTTCTTTTATCTCCTTCAAGAAACTTTTTTGCAATAGCATAATTATATCTNGTNTCATTATCTTCAGGATTATTTCTCAATGCATTTTTATAAGAATCAACGGCTTGAGCATAATCCTTTTTTTTCATATATGAATTTCCAAGATTGTGAAATGCNGAATGCTTCTCTAGATCAATCTCTGAGTTTTTTTGTGTTTTAAAATATTCTTGTATTGCCTCATCATAATTATTATTCTCAAATAAAACATTTCCTAAATTATGAGATGCTCTAGTTTCNTTTTCAGATTCAGAAAGCGCCTTTCTATAGTTTACTTCAGCTTTATTATACTTCTTGCTAATTACATTTTTATTTCCCTTAAATGTGCTATTATCTCTTGTACTCTGAGAGTATAATCCTGAGATTGCCAGAAAGGAACATATTATATATTTTAAAATTCTATTTTTCATTAAATAAATTTAATTTTTGTATCCATTTTGTCTTAGTTTCAAATAAAAATACGTCAGCTATAATAAAAAATAAAGAAAGTGAAAGAAAAAATTGNAACCTTTGTCTATAGTCTACAAATTTATTGGTTTCAAATTCTGTCTTATCAATTTCATTCAATTTAGTTTTTATNTTATCCAGAACNATCTCTGTATCATTACCATCAAGATATATGCCATTAGAANCTTTAGCCAATTTCTGTAAAATTTCTGAATTTCTCTTTGTTATGACAACTTGACCATTATTATCTTTTTTGTATGAATCAATTANTCCATTAATTCTTAGAGGAATAGTTGAACCATTATCATCTCCGATACCAACTGCTAATAGATTGATACNTTCAGCAGGTATTGACTCTACAATTTTTTGAGAAATATCATCATGATCTTCTCCATCAGAAAGTATAATTAATACTCTATTAGTATCAGAATCTTTATCAAAATAATTTATTGAAAGATTTANAGCTGAATCAATNGATGTGCCTTGTGATGATAAAATATCTGTATCTATCATTNGCAAAAAGTTTTTTACTGATGCNAAATCTGTTGTTAAAGGAACTTGTGGGACAGCTTGTTCAGCATAAACNAGAATTCCTACCCTATCACTACCTAAAGAATTAATAATCTCAGAAATTAAACGTTTCGATTTTTGAAGTCTATTTGGTGCAACATCTTCTGCTAGCATACTCTTAGATATATCAAGAGCAAATACTATATCTACTCCTTCTCTTTTTACAGTTTTTAATTCAGTCCCAATTTTAGGATTTACAAGAGCTATTATAAGTAGAAAAATCGCCAATATTTCAAAAAGCATTTTTAATTTTATCTTAAAATTTGAACGATTTGGACTTAATTTTTCTAATAATTCTCTTGAAGAAAAATTTTCNTGAGTTTTTTTTCTCCAAACCATATAAATAATATTAATCATTAATAAAATCGGAATGATTATTAATAGATATAAATAATATGGAGAATCTAATTGATACATAATTAAATAAAGCTTTTGTATATAGTTTTTCTTGATATNAATTCAATTGATAAGANAATAAGGGCTATAATAGAATATAATCGATATTTCTCATTATAATTTGTATAAACTGTTTCGTTTATTTCAGTTTTTTCTAATTTGTTTATCTCTTCATAGATATTTGCAAGTTCTAGATTGTCTGTAGCTCTGAAATATTTACCAGATGTTCTCTCAGAAATATCTCTTAATAAATCTTCATCTATTTCTACATTAGTTAAGCTAAATTGAAAATTTCCATTTGGTAAAATAGAAACAGGTGCAAGAGCTCTTCCATTNCTTCCTATACCTATTGTATAAGTTTTTATTTCATACTCTGCAGCTAATTCTGCAGCAATTCTTGGATCAATAAAACCTGAATTATTGACTCCATCAGTTAACAGGATGATTACCTTACTTTTTGCTATACTACCTTTTAATCTATTAACAGCAGTAGATAGTCCCATGCCAATTGCTGTCCCATCTTCTAGAATAGGGTCATAATTAATCTCAGAAAGCACTTGTTTAATTATTTTTTTATCACTAGTTACAGGTGTTTTAGTATAACTCTCTGCAGCATATACAACAAGACCTATTCTGTCGTTAGGTCTATTATCGACAAAATTTGCTGCAACATTCTTTAATGCAGAGAGTCTATTTGGTTTTAAATCTTTTGCTAACATACTAGATGAAATATCGATAACCATAACAATATCGATTCCTCTAGTTGTTTTTATTCTAGTTGAAGTTTCTTTAGTTTGAGGCCTAGCTAAAGAAATAATAATTAAAATAATTGCCAATAACCTAAAAACATATATAATTGGTCTTATCTTGGTAAAATTCGTTCTATTTTGTTTTAGTACATCTGTTGATGGAAATTTAAGAGTAGCTTGAAGTTGCTTTGAAATAATAACTAAATAATAGACTATAATTGGAACTAATATTAACAATAATAGATATCTAGGATTTGCAAAATAAAAATCTGTAAACATCATAGTTCTTTAATTATATTTAAACTTTCCAAGATTCTTTCTTCTACTTTATCTGAGTACCTATCTTCTTTAACATATATAATAGTTAGAGATATAGTGACTTGATCATACGGGAAAACAATAGATGTAAAACTTGACCTTATAAGATTATTGTTTTCGCTAAAATCAAGACTTCCGAAAAACTTATAGCCCGTATCCCCAGATTTGATTGTAAATGTTTCATCATTCATTAAAATGTTTTTTGCCCCTAAACCTTGTAATTTTTCAAGAGAATTATTTAATAGTATATTTAAATTAGAAACTTGTTTCCCTTTTATTACATCATTAAATTTTAATTCAATAAAAAAGGGATTTCCAAAATCTCCAAAATTAAATTTAGTTATTCCTAAAGTATCTTCCGATCTAAACAATATTTCAGGTGTTTGAATCTCAACTGGAGGAGATCCATATTGACTTGAATACCAGTTTTTCTTATATAATTTTCTTGTTGGGTGAAGCAATAGTGTATCCCTTACTGGATAGTATCCAAAAATTAGAAATGAGAATAATAGAATTGATAAAATTGAACCAATAAATAAATAGGCTACCTTTTTTAATTGAAAAGTATTTTTTTCTTCTTTATTATAACCAGTAAGATCCTGAGATTCAATTTCTAACTCAAGTTCTTTTATATATAAATCATTAACTTTTTCTATAAAACTAGAAATAGTTTCTATATCAATAGATAATTCATTTTTTGAAGGTAAAGACTTTGCGAATTTAATTAAATCTGACTTTGAGAATAACTTTTCAATATCTTTAAAATTTTTATTTGCAATTTCATATTTCTTATTATTTGTAAATACTTTAATTCTTATAAGGAGTTCGCTTGATGTGCTTTCAAGCGCAGGAATTTGAAATTGGAATTCAAGATATTCTCTTAAAGAGTCTACCAAATTAGTATAAAATTCTTTAAACTCATTTTGATTTTTTGGTGTTATGGTCTTTAATTGATTAATTTTTTTTATTGCAATTTCATAGTATGATTCATTTTCATTAAAAATATTTTCTCTATTCCCCTTTAATCTATAAATCATATAGTACCAGATAATAAATAATATAAATAACAGGACAGATATAAATGTTACAACATTGGTGTAATTTCTTTTAACTGGTATAATTGGTTTAATATTATATAAATTCTGTTTAATCGTATCAACTTCAACATCATTAATAACAACAAGTAACGAATCAGAATACTTAATTGAATTATTAAATAATATTCTTTGAGGAGGAATCCAAAATTCACCAGGCTCAAAATTAATTAAAGAATATTTCTTTACAATTGAAAATTTATCACTCTCATTTAGAGTATCTGTTTTAAAAGATTCTAAAACCTCAAAAGGCAAGAAATTAGGTTTTTCAGAAAATTTTATATTATAATTATTGTCGAGAGATATTTTTATATAATAGTCTATTTTCTCTCCAATTTTAAAACTTGTCGAATCAACCTCTGCATTTATCTCTATATTATTATCAAAGCTTGCTGATTGACCAAATAAAACTGCACAGTTAAAGACTAATATGAAAAATAATTTTTTCACTACGCTCTTAATTTAAAATAGCCTAAAAGTTTTTTTACATAACTCTCATCAACCCTACAATCAATTATACCAGCTCCATTTTTTTTAAATAGACTATGAAATTGCTTAATATTCCTGTCATAATTAGTTTTATAATTATGTCTTACCTTTTTAGAATTAGTATCAACCCATTCCAGTTTTCCTGATTCAGCATCAATAATTGGCACTATTCCTATTTTGGGTATTTCAGTTTCTTTTATATCATAAATTCTAATCCCAGTTAGATCAAATTTCTTTGATGCAAGTTTTAGCGATTTTTCATAATTATCATCAATAAAATCAGATAGCATAAAGACAATTGCTTTTTTCTGGATTACATTTAAAAGAAATCTTAAAGATGAGTCAATATTAGTTTTTATACTATTTGGTGTAAATTCAATCAGCTCTCTAATAATTCTTAAAATACGCGTTTTTCCTTTATTAGGGGGGATAAATAGTTCTACTTTATCAGAGAATAGTATTGCTCCAACCTTATCATTATTTTTTAAAGCAGAAAAAGCAAGTGTTGCTGCTATTTCAGTAATTATTTCTTTTTTTAATTTATTCTTTGTTGCAAATGCTTCAGAACCACTAACATCAACAAGTAGCATTACTGTTAATTCTCTTTCTTCTTCAAAAATTTTTATAAATGGTTCATTGTATCTTGCAGTTACATTCCAATCGATTGATCTTATGTCATCTCCAAACTCATACTTTCTAACTTCACTAAAAGTCATACCTCTCCCTTTGAAGGTGCTTAAATACTCCCCACCAAAAAGGTTGTCACTTAAGCGCCTACTCTTGATTTCAATTTTTCTTACTTTCTTAAGTAGTTCTTTTGTATCCATAAATGCAATTATGGGACCTCTATGGTATTTATAATTTTTGTAATTAAGTCTTCTGTGGAAACATTTTCTGCTTCAGCTTCATAAGTAAGTCCTATTCTATGTCTAAGAACATCATGAATGACCTCTCTAACATCCTCTGGTATTACATATCCTCGATGTTTGATAAATGCATAACATTTTGAAGCAAGAGCAAGGTTTATACTTCCTCTAGGAGAGGCACCAAATGAAATTAATGGTGCGATATCCTCAAGTTTATATTTATCAGGATATCTAGTACAAAAAATTAAATCTAAAATATATTTTTCAATCTTCTCATCCATATAAACTTCATGAATAGATTCTTGAGCAGTTAAAATTTGTTTTGTAGATACTACTGGTTTTATTTTCTCTTGAAATCTACTAAGATTTAAATTAATTATTTTTTGTTCTTCTTCAATTTCTGGATAATCCACAATAACCTTAATCATAAACCTGTCTATCTGGGCCTCTGGTAGAGGATATGTACCTTCTTGTTCAATAGGATTTTGAGTAGCCATAACTAAAAAAGGCTCAGAAAGCTTAAAAGTCTTATCTCCAATAGTCACCTGTTTCTCTTGCATAGCTTCAAGAAGAGCAGACTGAACTTTTGCTGGGGCTCTATTAATTTCATCAGCCAAAACAAAATTTGCAAAAACAGGACCTTTTTTTATTGAAAAGTCTCCCTGTTTCATATTATATATCATTGTTCCTATTACATCTGCAGGAAGTAAATCAGGAGTAAACTGTATACGATGAAAAGTTCCCTTTACTGCATCACTAAGACTATTAATGGCTAATGTTTTAGCTAATCCCGGGACTCCCTCTAAAAGAACATGTCCTCTCCCTAATAATCCTACTAAGAGTCTCTCGATCATTTTATTCTGACCAATAATTTTTTTATTTATCTCCATTGTAAGAAGATCTATAAAAGCACTCTCTTTTTTTATTTTTTCATCTTTCTTACTTAAATCTATTTTCTCTTTCATCTTTAAATTAATTAATGAGCACAAATTTCAAAAAATATTTAAACTATATCTGTTAAGAATTGGTTAAAATATCATTATTTACAGTCATTACAAAACTATCCCTTTGAAAAATATTCGGGATATAAATAATCATTTTTTGGATAATGACTCATATCCACTTCTCTTATAATTTGATAAATTTGTTTTTTAAAATTTTCTATATTAAGTTTCCTTGTTGCCAAAATAAATAAGGCTTTACCTCCGGTTTTATTCATCCAAGTATTTTTCCACTTTATTAATGATATATTATCTCCATTAGACTCAACTCTTTTGCTCTTGTCTATAAAACTTTCATTATTATAATTATCTATTTTATTAAATACCATGAAAGTATACTTATTGTGGCAATTGATCTCACATAATATTTTATCAACTGAATTTATATGTTCTTCAAAACTAGTATGAGATATATCCACCACATGAAGAAGTATGTCTGCATCTTTAACTTCCTGAAGAGTACTTTTAAATGACTCAATTAATTGAGTAGGTAATTTTCTTATAAATCCAACAGTATCTGTTAAAAGGAATGGCAAGGTATTAATAACAACTTTTCTAACAGTCGTGTCTAATGTTGCAAAAAGTTTATCTTCAGCAAAAACATTCGTTTTTGATATTAGGTTCATGATTGTTGATTTACCAACATTTGTATAACCTACTAAAGCAACTTTAACTAATGAACCCCTATTCCCTCTTTGGACTTTCATTTGCTTATCAATAACTGACAACTTCTTTTTCAATAATGAAATTTTATTTCTAACTATTCTTCTATCAGTTTCAATCTCAGTTTCACCAGGACCTCTCATTCCAATTCCCCCTCTTTGTCTTTCAAGGTGTGTCCATAATCCTTTTAACCTAGGTAATAGATATTCATATTGAGCCAATTCAACTTGAGTTTTAGCATAACTTGTTTTCGCTCTCTGGGCAAAAATATCAAGTATTAATGCTGTTCTATCAAGTATTTTACATTTCAGAAGTCTCTCTATATTTGATTGTTGAGTAGGCGATAGTTCATCATCAAAAACAACTATTGATACATCATTGTTCTTGATATATTTTTGAATTTCATCAATTTTCCCTTTTCCTATAAATGTCTTTGGGTTTGGAGTATTTATTTTCTGTTTAAATTTTCTTACAACTTTACCTCCCGCAGTTAATGATAGAAAGTCTAACTCCTCAAGAAATTCATTTAATTTTTCTTCATTTTGTAAATTATTAATTATACCAACTAGGACAGTTCTCTCAAAATTTGATTTTTTTGATTCAATCATTTTTCTTTAGATAATCTCTTAAATTAAATGTCTTTCCATCAAAAACACCAAATGTAAAATGAGTAATCCAATCACCTAAGTTAATATACTTGGATTTAGATTTAAGTTGATGTACAATTGGAAAATGCCTATGGCCAAAAATAAAATAATCAATATGATCCTCAGTTAATTTCTTTTTGGAATATCTAATTAGCCATTCATTATCTTCTCCTTTAAAGGCAACATCCTTTTCTCCAGAAATAAGCTTGTTTTTTTGAGAAAAGTATTTTCCAAGAGAAATTCCAATATCTGGATGTATAAGTCTGAATAACCATATGAAAAAAGGATTTGACAATATAAGCTTCATTCTTTTGTATCCTTTATCATCAGGGCCTAACCCATCTCCATGTCCTATAAAAAAGGATTTAGAATTAAAAACAAAAACTTCAGGGTTTTTAAAAACTTTAATCCCTAGTTCCTTTTTAAAATAATCATTCATCCAATAATCATGATTACCAACAAAAAAATAAATTTTTATTCCCTGATCAGATAGTTCAGCTAACTTACCAAGTGTTCTTGTAAAACCTTTGGGAACAGAGTGTTTATATTCAAACCAGAAATCAAACAAATCCCCTAATAGAAAAATTATTTCAGCATCTTCTTTTATACTATCAAGCCACTTAACAAATTTCTTTTCTCTTATTCGACTTTCTTTATTTGAAGGAGCTCCAAGGTGGTTGTCTGAAGCAAAGTAAATTTTTTTGTCTTTTGAAATATCCATGTATCAGCCTATTGCTTGTTTTAAATCATCAATTAAATCATCTACATCTTCAATTCCAATACTTAGTCTTAAAAGAGAATCTACCAGACCCGATTTTTTCCTATCCTCTGGTGATATTGAAGCATGTGTCATGCTAGCAGGGTGACAACATAAACTCTCTACCCCACCTAAAGATACAGCTACAGTGAATAGTTTTAAATTTTCTGTAATTTTTTTTGCAGTTTTAAAATTTGATTGTTTTGGGATAAATGAAACGATTCCTCCAAAATCTTTCATTTGTTTTTTTGCAATTTTGTGATTTGTATGATCTGAGAACCCAGGCCAATATACTTTCCCTATTTTAGGGTTTCTCTTTAAAAAATAAGCAATCTTCTTTGCATTTTCAGAATGTCTTTGCATTCTAAGATGAAGTGTTTTAATCCCTCTTAATGTCAAAAAAGAATCCATAGGACCAGGAGTAGCACCCGATGCATTTTGAATAAATGATAATCTTTCATATAACCTTTTATTATTAATTACAATTGCACCAATTATAACATCACTGTGTCCTGCTATATATTTTGTTGCTGAATGAATTATTATATCAGCTCCCAATTCTAATGGTCTTTGAAGATAAGGAGAGGCAAATGTGTTATCAACACACAAAAGAATTTTATTTTTTTTTGAAAGTTTTGCAAGAGACTTAATATCGATAATATTCATCATTGGGTTTGTTGGTGTTTCAATCCATATAAGTCGAGTGTTTTTTGTGATTTTATCTTCAATATTTTTTATATCCTCCATGTTAACAAAATGAAATTTAATGTCATATTTCTGAAATATTGTTTTAAATAACCTATAACTTCCTCCATAAAGATCAATTGTAGAAATTACTTCATCTCCAGGATTTAAGGTTTTTAAAAGCGCATCTGTTGCAGCTAATCCAGATGAAAAAGCTAATCCATATTTTCCATTTTCTAAAGAAGCTATAGAATTTTCAAGGTTTGTTCTTGTTGGATTGTGCGTTCTACTATATGTATATCCTTTATGTTTCCCAGGTGAGGACTGAGCATACGTAGAAGTCTGATAAATAGGAGTCATTACAGAATTATACGCAGGATCTAATATCTGTCCTCCATGAATTGTTTTTGTGTTAAATTTCATTTTCTTTTTCATTGTAAAATCAATTATAGTATTCCATAAAGATATTGGATTTTTAAGTATTTACTCTTTTTTTAGAATAAAATGATATTTCTTTGTGTGGTAAAATTCTTATCTCTTTTATGACTGATGAACTTTAGATATTTAGCTTTATTAGCAGCATTTGCAGCAACAACCATATATGGTATAAATCATACTATAGCTAAAGAAGTTATGCCAATATATATTGGTTCATTTGGATTTATAATGTTAAGGCTTCTTGGGGCAACAGCACTTTTTTGGATAATTAGTTGTTTTACGCCAAAGGAAAAAGTAGATAAAAAAGACTTCATAATTATGATTATTGCTTCAATCCTTGGTATGTGTATAAATATGCTAGCATTTTTTAGAGGGCTAGAACTTTCCACTCCTATCAATAGTGGAGTTATAATAACAATAGCTCCTGTAATAGTACTAATTCTATCATATATATTTTTAAAAGAGAAAATAACATTTATCAAACTTTCTGGAATATTAATTGGGTTTTCAGGTGCACTATTTTTAATTTTTAATTCTGCTAAAACTGGAATAAATTCACCAAATATTCCTGTTGGAAATTCTCTTTTTCTTTTAAATGCTTCTGCATTTGCAGGATATCTAGTAATTATTAAACCCTTAACAAAAAAATATAATGTTTTTACACTTATGAAATGGACATTTTTATTTGGATTAATTTTATCAACTCCTCTAACAATTAGTGAATTTAATTCTGTTGAGTGGAACTCTCTTCCATGGTTTGCAATTTGGAGAATGACATATGTAGTTGTTGGAACAACTTTTTTTACTTATTTATTTAATACATATGCTTTAAAAACCTTATCACCTACAACTGTTGGATCTTTCATCTATTTACAACCCATAATTACAATAATTTTTGCTCTTGCAACTGGAAATGATTCATTAGATTTTACAAAAGTATTTGCTTGTCTTTTAGTTTTTCTAGGTGTTTATATGGTATCGAAAAAGAACTATATATCAACATTCCCATCATAGTATCCAGGAATTGGAATGTAACCTAATTTATTTGTAAGCACATATTCTGTCAACTTATATGATCTAACTGCCATTTGCCTAAATAAACCACATATCTCAGAATAATTTTTTCCATTAGATTCAGTGAAATCACTTGAATCTAAATGATTTGATAAATATTTCTCTAGTTTAATGTTATCAACTTCTTCTATAGATTTTTGATTTTCATTACTTAATATCACATTTATAAATTCCTCTATTTCTTGATTTAATTCAGACTGATTATCTGATGGAGTATTTTTAAAAATATATGCATCTACAAATTTTGATAAGTTTAATGATATAGCACCAGGAGTATCAGTTTCTGGAATAATAATTTCAAACATCCTGTCTATGAAACTTATTTGCTTTGTTGTAAAAAAATCAGGAGACCAATCAAGTTCATTAGCTTGACATGATTGAAGAATAGATAGGATACTCGTTGAAAAGGTTATTGATCCAAATGAAATTCCAATATTTTTTAATGCTTTTCTTCTATTCATAATTAGATGTTTTGCTTATTTAATTCATCTACTGTATGGTTTACAGCTCTTGCAGTTAATGCCATATATGTTATGGATGGATTTTGATTTCCTGATGATGTCATACAAGCACCATCTGTTACATAAACATTTTTGACACTATGAATTTGATTATTACCATTAAGAACTGAAGTCTTTGGATTTCTTCCCATTCTTACTGTTCCCATCTCATGAATTCCATTTCCAAAAACATAATTATCATCAGATCCTGTACCAGTTACATTTTTAAAACCTGATCTTTCAAGCATTTCAATTGCTTGTTGTTTCATGTCTTTTCTCATAGCAATTTCGTTCTCTCTTATTGTTGCATTGAATGTTACAGTTGGAAGACCCCACTTATCAAGTTTATTATAATCTAGAGTCATCTGATTATCGTGATATGGTAGAATTTCACCAAATGCTCCCATCGATCCAGACCACTCACCATCTTGTACAATTATTTCTTTGAATCTTTTTCCATATGCAGCAAGTTCCTCTTTACTATTAGCTATGCTCATAGAACCTCTTCTTGCTCCACCTTGGTAGCCATAACCTCTAATAAAATCTTTTCTATTAGTTATACCACCTATATTTCTAAATCTTGGAATATAAAAGCCTGCAGGTTTTCTACCATAAGTTTTTTTATTTTTAAATCCCTCAAAAGTCCCATTAGCTCCAGTTTCAAAATGATGATCCATTAAGTTATGACCCAATTCTCCTGAGTCATTCCCCATTCCATTTGGAAATCTATTTGATTTTGATTGCATTAAAATAGAGGTTGATGCAACAGTAGATGAGCATAAGAAAATTACTTTTGCATAATATTCATAAGACTGATTGTTTTCTGCATCAATTACTCTAACACCTGTTGCTCTTTTTTTATCATCATCGTAAATAATTTCATGAACAATAGAATTTGGCATTAAAGTCATATTACCAGTTGCCTCAGCTGCTGGCAAAGTTGATGAATTACTACTAAAGTATGCGCCATAAGGACATCCTCTCATACACCTATTTCTATATTGACAGGTAACTCTTCCTAAACCAGGTTTGGTTCCTTCTGTAATATGAGCTGTTCTTGCATTTGAGAGTACTCTTCCATCATTAAAGTTTTTAGCTATACTTTCTCTCATATGATTTTCCAAAACATTTAGCTCAAATGGTTTTAGAAATTTTCCATCAGGAAACTGAGGTAATCCCTCATACCTTCCTTGAACTCCAATATATTGTTCCACATAGTCATACCATGGTGCTATATCTTTATATCTAATTGGCCAATCGACAGCAATTCCATCTTTTAGATTAGCTTCAAAATCGAATTCACTTAATCTATATGTATGTCTACCCCATGTAAGTGATCTTCCTCCAACATTGTATCCTCTTATCCAATTAAATTTATTTTCATCATCATTATATGGATGTTCTAGATCATCAACAAAAAAATGTCTAGAAGATTCTCTATTAACATAACCCGTTCTACTTTGTTTTGGTTGTCTTTTGCGGGCATCTTGAGTAATAGTGTCACCTCCTTTAAAGTCCCATGGATCCATATTTGATGTGTGATAATCATCAATGTGCTTAATCATTCGACCTCTCTCAAGGACTAAAGTCTTAAGACCTTTCTCTGTAAGTTCTTTTGCAGCCCATCCACCACTTATACCTGTTCCAACTACAATAGCATCAAAATTATTATTCATTTTTTTTATACCTTAATTAAATATAATATTATTGGGTTTAATATCGCATTAATTTAATTAAATTTATAAAGTATAAATCATAAAAAATTATAAGATGAAAAGAAAAGAATTTTTAAAAATAGCGGCAAGTGGAGCCATTGGAGTGTCTTCCCTAGGCTATTTATCATGTGAGAAAGAAAAAGAAATTTTTTTTAAACTTTCTCTAGCACAATGGTCCTTCCACAGAGCTATTCAAAACGGGATCATGTCTCCATACACTTTTGCCCAAAATGCAAAAACTCTAGGCTTTGATGGAATTGAATATGTTAATGCTCTTTATGATGATGTAATGAAAGTAGAAAATAAAAGTGATGCTCTCAAAAACTTTATCAAAAAAAATAATGAATTAGCTATGGACAATGGAATTGAAAATGTTTTAATAATGATTGATTCAGAAGGTAATCTTGCAGATGAAAATAATGATGCCAGACCTAAAGCTATTGACAATCACAAAAGGTGGATAGAAACCGCAGCTGAGATGAATTGTAGTACAGTAAGATTAAATCTTTATGGGTCTAAGGACGTAAATACATGGACACAACTTTCAATAGATAGTTTAAGTAAATTGTCTGAATTCGCAGTTGGTCATAATATTAATGTTACCGTGGAAAATCATGGGAGGATAACCTCAAACATTCCTGCGCTTATGAATGTTATTAATTCTGTTAACATGGACAATTGTGGAACACTTCCAGACTTTGGGAATTTCTGTATGGCAGATGAAGGTTACGGGTCAATTTTTGATGGAACATGTGAAGAAGTTTATGATCCTTATCAAGGTGTTGAAGAAATGATGCCTAAAGCATTAGCCGTTAGTGCTAAATCAAATGATTTTGATAATCAAGGTAATGAAACAACAATTGATTATCAAAGAATGTTACAAATTGTTAAGAGTTTTGGTTATAACGGATATATTGGTGTTGAATATGAAGGAAATAGATTATCTGAGGTTGAAGGTATTAAAGCTACTAGAGACCTATTAATTAAAACTGGCAAATCAATCTAAATAAAAAAAAGAATGAATGGCCCTATAAAATCTAAGTTAAGTATAATGATGTTCTTAGAGTTTTTTATCTGGGGATGTTGGTTTGTTACAATGGGAACTTTTTTATCTCAAGCATTTAGTGCTTCTGGAGTCCAACTTTCTGCTGCATATGAAACTCAATCATGGGGTGCTATTATTGCTCCTTTTATTATTGGATTAATTGCGGATAGATATTTCGATGCTGAAAAAATTCTAGCAGTTATACATATAATTGGAGGGGGATTACTTTTTATGTGCTCAATTGCTTTAGGATTTGAAAAATTCTATCCATATATATTAATTTATATGATTTTATATATGCCTACCCTTGCACTAGTTAATTCTATTGCATTCAGACAAATGCAAGATCCTTCCAAACAATTCCCAAAAGTTAGAGTTTGGGGAACAATAGGCTGGATAGTAGCTGGCCTAGTAATAAGCTATGGTGTTGGCTGGGAGGCAGAAAAAACACTAGAATATACATTTTATTTAGCAGCAATAGTTTCTGTAGCTCTTGGTCTTTTTAGCTTTTCCTTACCTAAGACTCCTCCTAAAGCTAAAAATGAAAGCCCAAATATTAAAGAAATTTTAGGTTTGGACGCTTTAAGATTATTGAATGACACTAAATATTTAGTGTTTTTTATTTCATCGATTTTGATATGTATTCCTTTAGCTTTTTATTATCAAGACGCAAATCTTTTTTTAAATGAGTTGAATATGGCAAATGCAGCTGGTGTTATGACACTAGGACAAATATCTGAAGCACTATTCATTCTTCTATTACCTATTTTCCTTAATAAATATGGTATTAAGAAGACTTTCGTTGTTGGTATGCTAGCCTGGAGTTTAAGATATGTATTATTTGCATTTGGAGATACAGGATCAAATATTTGGATGTTAATTTTTGGAATTATTCTCCATGGAATATGTTATGATTTCTTTTTTGTTTCTGGTCAAATATATACTGACTTTAAAGCAGGGGAAAAATATAAAAATTCTGCCCAAGGGTTAATTACTCTTGCAACATATGGGATTGGAATGCTAATCGGATTTAGAAT
>PBYT01000021.1 GCA_002729755.1 Flavobacteriaceae bacterium | reverse complement strand
GATAGATAAAAAATATGATTTTTTTAATCCTAAGTTTGGCTTCTTTTATAATCTGAATCCAAATAATGATTTCTATTTATCTTATGCAAGAGCTCAAAAAGAACCAACAAGAACAGATTTTGCAAATGGGAATCCTTATCCAGAGAAACTTGATGATTTTGAGCTTGGTTGGAAGGGGAAATTTTCTAATTTCTTAATTAATGCCAATGCTTTCTATATGCTATATGACAATCAACTTGTTCTTACAGGTCAGAGAGATAATCTGGGTAACCAAATAAGGAAGAACGTGGGAGAATCACACAGATTAGGTTTAGAAATAGATACAAAATTATTTATTAATTCAAAATGGAACCTAGAGACTAACTTTACAATTAGTGAGAATAAAAACAAAGATTTTTACTATAATTTTGATGATCAGTTAAGAGGTTTCGGAAACACTGATTTGGCTTATTCACCATCAATTATTGCAAACAATATTTTGAATTTTAATCCAAATCAGAATTTGCTAATCTCCTTAAGGTCTAACTATATTGGAGAGCAATATTTTGCCCAGATTAATTCACCAATTTCAAAGCTAGATTCATTTTTCATTAATGATCTAAATATTGTTTACGATATGTCAATACCCGGTCTCTCGGACGATGTGAAGCTTAAAGTTTTAGCTAATAATATCTTTGATGTAAAATATTCAAATCATGGAGGTTATTATACATATGATGAGATGGAAAACGGAAGAACTAAGACCTATGAAGGGACTATTTATTATCCTCAGGCTGGGACTAATTTTTTATTAGCATTAGATATAAAGTTTTAAAAAAATAATTTTTTGTAAATTTGAAGAAAATATCCCCTAGTTTTCTGGGGATTTTTCTGTTAATTATGAGTAACGTTTCATATTATACCGAAAAAGGCTTAAAAAAGCTAAAGAAGAAGCTTGATCATTTAAAAGATGTTCAAAGACCTCTTGCATCGCGAGCAATTGCAGAAGCAAGGGACAAGGGAGATCTTAGTGAAAATGCAGAATATGATGCAGCAAAAGAAGCCCAAGGCCTTTTAGAATTAGAAATCTCCAAGTTTGAAGAAACTGTAGCAAATGCTAGAATAATTGATGAATCTAAACTAGATAATTCTAAAGTACTAGTATTATCTACAGTTAAAATAAAGAACACTTCGAATAATGCTGTTTTATCGTATAAGCTTGTTGCTCAAAGTGAAGCTGATCTTGCTAAGGGAAAAATTTCTGTTGATTCTCCAATTGGAAAAGGCCTTTTAGGAAAAAAAGTTGGAGATACTACTGAAATTTCAGTACCAAACGGAACTGTTAAATTTGAAATACTAGAAATCAATCGTTAATGCCAAGTATTTTTACAAAAATAATTAACGGAGAAATACCATCCTATAAGATTCTTGAAGATGATAATTTTATAGCTTTTCTAGACATTAATCCAAATACAATTGGTCATACTTTGTGTGTTCCAAAAAAAGAAATAGATAAAATTTTTGATTTGGATGATGAGTTATATATTGGTCTTATGAATTTCTCAAAAAAAGTAGCTACTGCAATGAAAAAAGCACTAGATTGTCAAAGAATTGGAGTTAGCGTTGTGGGTTTTGAAGTTCCTCATGCTCATGTTCATCTAATACCGATTAATAAAATTGAGGACATGTATTTTAACAATAAAGTTAAATTGTCAAATGAAGAGTTTATAAATATTGTAAATCAAATTAAATCATATTTATAATGGAACTACTAGGCAAAATAAAAATAATCGGAGAGGTTAAAACATATGGAGAAAAAGGTTTTAGAAAAAGAGAACTTGTTCTTACTACAGAAGAGCAATATCCTCAGCACATATTAATTGAATTTGTACAAAATAATTGTGAGCTATTAGACAATTTTCAAATAGGAGAAATTGTTAGAATTGGTATTAATATTCGAGGGAGAGAATGGGTGAACCCTGAAGGAGAAACCAAGTTTTTTAATTCCATACAAGGATGGAGAATTGAATCCATAGATGAACAAGTTTCGGATGATCTTCCGGAGGATCTTCCAGCTATTGATTCAAAAGATGAATCTCAAGATTTAACAGAAGATGATCTCCCTTTTTAATTAACCTAAACTAACTCTAGCAAAGTCTTTTACATCAAGTCCCTTATGTTCAGAGTTAATATAATCAGTTATACTTTGCTTACTATCCTTAATATATTGTTGGTTTAATAAGGTGTTTTCTTTGAAGAATTTTTTCATTTTACCTTTAGCAATATTTTCAAGCATTTCTTCTGGCTTTCCCTCTTGCCTAAGTTGATCCTTTGCAATTTCGATTTCTTTCTTAATTATTTCTTGACTAACTCCATCTTCATTTAATGCAATTGGATTCATCGCAGCTATTTGCATCGAGATATTTTTTGCAACTTCAGCTGATTTTTCAAACTTTTCTGAAAGACCAGTTAAGGCAGCTATTTTATTGCCTGGATGAATATAAGATCCAACAAAAGTTGCAGAAAGATATTTAAATGCACCTAATTCTATTTTTTCCCCAATAATTCCTGTTTGTTCAAGAAGTTTATCTGAGACTTTCATATTGTTGAAATCAGAATTTATAAAGCGATCTAGGTCTTTATAATTTAAAGCATGATCTGCAAGTTGATTAGCAAGATCAATATAATCTTGATTTTTTGCAACAAAATCAGTTTCACAATTAAGAGAGATTATAACTCCAAAAGAATTATCAGAACTAACCTTAGCAATTACTGCTCCTTCTGAGGAATCTCTATCAGCTCTATTAGCTGCCACTTTTTGCCCCTTTTTTCTTAGTATATCTACAGCTTTTTCAAAATCTCCATTAGATTCTTCCAGAGCTTTTTTACAATCCATCATTCCAGCACCAGTAGATTGTCTTAACTTGTTAACATCAGAGGCAGTTATTTTCAATTTGAATAATTTAGGTCAGATTATTTTTTTGATGATTTAGCATCAATTTTTTTAGATTTGGTCTTTTCAGGTTCAGTACTCTCAGATGAACCTTCACTTGCAGCTTCTTTTTCTTGTTTTCTTTCATCTAATCCTTCTTGTATCGCTTTACACACTATACTTAAAATCTTTTCAATAGATTTTGAAGCATCATCATTTGAAGGGATAATAAAATCTACTTCACCTGGATCAGAATTTGTATCTACCATTGCAAAAATTGGAATTTTTAATTTTTGTGCTTCTTGAACTGATATTTTTTCATTAAGTGTATCTACAACAAATATTGCTCCAGGTAATCTGGACATATCTGATATTGATCCTAAGTTTTTCTCCAGTTTCCCTCTGAGACGATCTACCTGTAATTTCTCTTTTTTAGATAAAGTTTCAAAAGTTCCATCTTGTTTCATTCTGTCAATTGCAACCATTTTTTTAACGGCTTTACGAATAGTAACAAAATTAGTAAGCATTCCTCCAGGCCATCTTTCAGTAATATATGGCATATCAACACTTTTAGCTTTTTCAGCAACAATATCTTTTGCTTGTTTCTTTGTAGCAACAAACAAGATTTTTCTACCACTTATAACAATTTTCTTTAAAGCATTTACTGCCTCTTCAAGTTTGGCAGCTGTTTTATATAGATTAATTATGTGAATCCCATCTCTTTCCATATATATGTATGGAGCCATATTCGGATTCCATTTCCTAGTTAAGTGTCCAAAATGTACACCAGCATCCAAAAGTTCTTTAACATCTGTTTTAGCCATAATTTATCTTTTAGAGAATTGGAATTTTTTTCTTGCTTTCTTTTGTCCGAATTTTTTTCTTTCAACCATTCTGGGGTCTCTAGTTAAAAGTCCTTCTTTTTTAAGTAAACCTTTAAACTCTTCATCAATTTCACAAAGAGCTCTAGAAATAGCTAGTCTAATTGCTTCTGCTTGCCCATTAATTCCTCCTCCTTTAACTGTAACTGATAAGTCGAATTGATCTTTGGTATTAGTTAATGCAAAAGGTTGTAAGACTTTATATTGAAGAGAAGAAGTGTCAAAAAATTCAGAATAAGGCTTTTTATTAACTGTAATTGCCCCTTTCCCTTTAGACATATAGATTCTAGCTACTGAAGTTTTTCTTCTGCCTATCTTATGAATTACATTCATTATATTTTAGCATTTAAATCGATTAATTTTGGTTTTTGAGCTTTATAATTGTGGTCAGTTTGAGGAAATACCTTTAAATTTCTAAATAATTCAGCTCCAAGTTTGTTTTTTGGAAGCATACCTTTAACAGCATTTTCAACAAGTTTAATATTGCTTTTTTTATGTAATTTATCTGCGGTAATAATTTTTTGCCCGCCAGGGTAGCCAGAGTGACTTATATATTCCTTTTGAGACCATTTATATCCCGTTAATTTAATCTTATCAGCATTAATTACAACTACATTATCTCCACAATCAACATGAGGGGTAAAGTTACTTTTATGTTTTCCTCTTAACAGGCCTGCAACTACTGAAGCTGTTCTTCCTAAAGAAATATCGGAGGCATCAATAAGCACCCACTCTTTAGTGACTGTTTTCCTATTAGCAGAAATTGTTTTATAACTTAGTTTACCCATATATATTAACGTTTTGCCAAATCTCGGCGTGCAAATATACATTTATAAAAAATTTTATAAAAACTTTTTTACAATTAATGCGCTTCTAACCAGTTTTTGCCAGTTCCTATGTCTACTTTTAGAGGAATATCAAGGGCTACAGCGTTTTCCATACTGTTTTTAACTACTTTTTTGATTTTATCTAATTCTGATAGGTGAACATCAAATACTAACTCATCATGAACTTGAAGAATCATTTTAGATTTAAATTGTTTTTCATTAAAAATATTGAAGATATTTTTCATCGCAATTTTAATAATATCAGCTGCGCTTCCTTGAATCGGGGCATTTATTGCATTTCTCTCATCAGCACTTCTAATCATACCATTTTGTGAATTAATATTGGTTAAATATCTTCTCCTACCCATTAATGTTTCAACATATCCATTTTCTCTTGCAAAATCTATCTGTTTTGACATATATTCTTTAAGAGTTGGATAATTTTCATAGTAATTATCAATTAGGATTTTAGATTCTTTTCTATTTAAATTTGTTTGCTGGCTTAGTCCAAACGCAGAGATACCGTATATGATACCAAAATTAACAGTCTTAGCATTACTCCTTTGCTCTCTAGTCACTTCATTATGCGGGACATTAAAGATTCTTGAAGCTGTCGATGTGTGGATATCCTCACCCTTATTAAATGCATCAATCATATTAACATCTCCACTTAATGAGGCTATTATTCTTAATTCAATTTGAGAGTAATCAGCGCACATTAGGATAAAGTCTTTATCTCTAGGGGTAAATGCTTTTCTTATTTTTTGACCATTTTCAGTTCTAATTGGAATATTTTGAAGATTTGGGTTATTACTGCTTAATCTTCCAGTTGAGGCAACTGCTTGATTAAATTTTGTATGAATTCTTCCAGTATTTGAATTTATCTCATTAGGCAAGGCTTTAACGTATGTGCTAAGGAGTTTATCTAATGATCTCCACTCAAGAATATTTGATATAATTTGATGATCTTTAGCTAATGCTGATAATATTTCCTCAGAGGTTGAAAATTGACCTGTTTTTGTTTTTTTAGGATTACTAACAAGCTTTAATTTATTAAAGAGGATTTCACCTAATTGTTTTGGAGAATTTAAATTAAAATTCTCTCCAGATTCCTTAAATATTTTATTTTCCAAGACAGTCAATTCATTTTGAAAATCATCCTCGAGACTTTTTAAATATTTTTTATCTATTTTGATTCCTTCCTTCTCCATAAATGACAAGACTTCTATGATTGGGAGTTCTATTTCAGAAAAAATTTCATTCAGATTATTAGTTTTAATTTCTTTGTCAAAAATTTCTTTTAGTTGGAGACATAAATCAGGATCTTCAACAGAGTATCTAGTAATTTCTTCAATAGAGATATTTCTTATGTTTTTTTGATTTTTCCCCCTTTTGCCAATCAAGTCTTCAATTGATATTGGAGAATAATTAAGATAAGATTCGGAGAGAGAATCAAGATTATGTCTCATATCTGGATTAATTATATAATGAGCTATCATTGTATCATATATTGGAGCACAAACATTGACACCATATTTAAATAGAACCTTAATATCAAACTTTAAGTTGTGTCCTACTTTTTCAATCTTATTGCTTTCAAAAAAAGGTTTTAATAATTCTATAAATTCAGTGTTTTTCTCTTTTTCATTACTAAATGAAACAAAATATCCAGTATGTTTCTCCCATGAAAAAGAGATTCCAACAAGTTTTGTTTCTAATGAATTTAAATTTTCAGTCTCTGTGTCAAAAGAAACAATACTTTGCTTCATTACTTTATTTGTAAACAACTTTAATTCTTCAACATTATCAATAAACTGATATTGACTATTTAAAGAACTTAAGTTTGATTTAGTATATGAATCTTGATTATAGTTATTTTGATCAAAAAGATTTGTTTGAATTGAGACTTGCTTATCTGCTGAATTATCAGTCTGTCTTTCAGTGCCATAAATTTTAAAAAAAGTTTCTTTAATTCTTCTAAACTCTAATTCATCAAATACTTCAAGCACCTTTTCCTTATTAGGTTCTGTAAGTTTGAAGTCCTTTAAATTATAATTTATAGGGACATCTAGTATTATTTTTGCTAGCTCTTTAGAAATTATTCCCAGCTCTTTATTGTTTGTAATTTTTTCACCAAGTTTCCCAGGAATTAAGTGAGAATTTGATAAGAGATTTTCCAGAGATCCATATTCCTTTAAAAATTTTTTTGCTGTTTTTTCACCTACACCGGGTAAACCAGGAATATTATCAACAGAGTCCCCCATCATTCCAAGAAAGTCTATAACTTGTTCAGGTGAATCAACCTCAAACTTTTCGTTTACCTCTTTAGTCCCCAAAATTTCCATTCCATTCCCCATTCGTGCAGGTTTGCATAAGAATATATTTTCTGATACTAACTGAGAAAAATCTTTGTCAGGAGTTACCATAAATACTTTAAAATTCTTTTTCTCAGCTTTTTTTGCAACTGTTCCAATAATGTCATCAGCTTCAAACCCTTCTTGTTCAAGAATAGGAATATTCATTCCATCAAGTATATTTTTTATATAAGGAATTGCCATTATTATTGGTTCAGGAGTTTTGTCTCTATTACTTTTATATTCAGTAAACATTTCTGATCTAGAAACTGAACCACCTTTATCAAAAGCAACACCTATATAATCAGGTTTTTGAGATCGGATTATTTCAAATAAGGAATTCATAAAACCAAGAATAGCTGAAGTATCAAGTCCTTTAGAATTAATTCTAGGATTTTTTATAAATGCATAATATCCCCTATAGATTAAAGCATAAGCATCTAATAAAAATAGCTTTTTTTTATCGCTCATTTTTCAGCATTTTAGTTTATAATGTCAACATAAATAAACTTAACAGAATCATACAAATATATAACTTCGTTTATTTAATAGAGTCTTTTTGTAATTTAGTAAATATGGTTAAGAATGACACTTATTTTATGAAGTTTGCTTTGTCTCAAGCTAAATTAGCAAAAGAAAACAATGAGGTTCCTGTTGGGGCTGTAGTTGTTTACGAAAATAATATAATTTCAAGAGCGTATAATATGGTAGAGTTATTAAATGATTCTACAGCTCATGCTGAAATATTAGCAATAACATCAGCTAGCGACTATCTTAATTCTAAATATCTACAGGGGTGTACTTTATATACCACACTAGAACCTTGTATAATGTGTTATGGAGCTATTTACTGGTCAAAAATTTCTAGGATTGTTTATGCTGTAGATGACCCTGAAAAAGGATATAAGAGTCAAAAAATACAGTTAGATAAAAAAATTCAAGAAAAATCAGGTGTTTTAGAATTAGAATCAAAGGATTTGATTGATAAGTTTTTTAAGAAATTAAGAAATTAATTCTTACCAGACTTTTTCCTCATCTTTTTAAGATTCTTATCACTTAAAGTATAATCTTCGAATTTTTTCCCTTTAAGCCTATAAACTAAAAATAAAGGCATGAAGATAAATGCTCCAAAAATTACAAAGAACCCTATAATTTTATCCCCTATAGAAGTTTCAATTATTTCTCTATAGTAAACACCAAACAATATTCCGCCAAAAAGTATAATAGAAAGTATCTTTATTATTTTTTTTTTACTGTAAAGTCCCATTATTTTTTTGTCATATCCTTAAGTTGATCTTTAGTAAGTCTTGCAGGAGCATCAATCATTAGATCTTTTCCACTATTATTTTTCGGGAAAGCAATAAAATCTCTTATTACATCTTTATTATTAAGAACAGCAGCTAATCTATCTAGTCCAAATGCAATTCCCCCATGAGGAGGTGCTCCATATTTAAGAGCTTCAATTAAAAATCCAAATTGACTTTCATATTCTTTTTTTGACATTCCAAGAATTTCAAATATTTTCATTTGGATATTATAATCATGAATCCTAATTGAACCACCACCAATTTCATTCCCATTTAAAACTAGATCGTATGCATTTGCAATAACATTTTCTGGATTTGAATTTAATAACTCTAGACTTTCCTCGTTTGGAGATGTAAAAGGATGATGCGTTGATTTAAACTTCTTTTCTTCATCATCATATTCAAAAAGTGGAAAGGCGGTTATCCAAGCTGGACAAAACAAATCATAGTTAATATAATCATATCTCTTACCTATTTCTAATCTGAGAGTTCCAAGATGTTCAAGAGTTTCTTTTTTGGTTCCTGCCATTATCAGTATAAGATCTCCTGATTTGCTTCCAAGATTTTTAATTAAGCTTTTTAAATCATCAGATGTGAAAAATTTATCAAAAGATGACTTAATAGAATTATCACCACTATTTTTAATCCATAAAATACCATTGGCTCCAATTTGTGGTCTTTTAACCCATTCAGTAAGGTTGTCAATCTCTTTTCTTGATAATTCAGCCTTTTCAGGTAAGACTAGACATCCTATATATTCAGCATTATCAAATATGTTAAAATTTTTACCCTTGACAGTATCTGTAATTTCATTGATTTTGATATCAAATCTTAAATCAGGTTTATCTGAACCGTAATTCTCTAGAGCATCTTTATATGTAAGTTTTGGAAAACTATTATTTACTGGTTTTCCAAACTTTTTTAATAAATGTAAAATTAAACCTTCAAATTGCTTTAAAACATCAGACTCATTAACAAAAGACATTTCACAGTCAATTTGGGTAAACTCAGGCTGTCTATCAGCTCTTAGGTCTTCATCTCTAAAACATTTTACAATTTGATAATATTTATCAAGTCCACCAATCATTATAAGTTGCTTGAATATTTGTGGAGATTGAGGAAGAGCATAGTAGTGTTCAGGATGCATTCTTGAAGGAACAACAAAATCTCTAGCTCCTTCTGGTGTAGATTTTATTAAATAAGGTGTTTCAATATCAAGAAAACCATTATCAGATAAATAATTTCGCACTTCTAATGAAAGCTTATTTCTAAAAATCAAATTTGCTTTAATTGGTTCTCTCCTAAGATCAAGATATCTAAATTTCATTCTTAATTCATCACCTCCATCTGTTTGATCTTCTAATGTAAATGGGGGTGTAATTGACGAGTTTAAAATTTTAAGATTTGACACTAATATTTCAATTTCTCCTGTGCTTATATTTTTATTAAAGTCTTTTCTTTTTATAACTTTTCCATCAACTTCAATAACAAATTCTCTGCCCAGTTTATTTGCAGCTTCAAAAACTGATGTATCTGTTCTTTCTTTATCAAAAACTAGTTGAGTGATTCCATATCTATCTCTTAGGTCAATCCATATAATGAAACCTTTTGTTCGAATTTTATTAACCCATCCTGAAAGCTTAACCTCTTGATCAACAAAACTTGAGTTTAACTCACCACAATTGTTTGTTCTATACATATTAAATTATTATAAATATAACTAGATATTCTTAAGTTTTAACTTTAGACAATGAACTATGTAGTATATAGATGGGACAACAATTAGAGTAAGGAAAGTCGCAAAGGATAATCCAAATATNACAGTCCATGCAAGAGGACCCCAAAATATAACATTATCTCCTCCAATATAAATATTAGGATCCCATGATCCAAATAGACTAAAGAAATCAATATTTAGTCCAGTGGCTAGAGGTATTAGNCCAAAAATAGTTGTGATTGCTGTTAATAACACTGGTTTTAATCTTGCNCCACCAGCTTGAACTANNAGANTAANAGCTGTTTCTTTATCTAATAAAGTGTTNTTAGATAGATTTAAATCCAGTTTTTTTCTATCAAACAGTAGTTGAGTATAGTCTATAAGAACAACAGCATTATTAACTATTACACCTGCTAGTGAAATTATTCCAAGCATTGTCATAAGAATACTAAACTTCATATTAAATATTACTATGCCTAAAAGAACTCCTGTNAAACTTAATATNATTGAAATTAAAACAATCATAGGTTTTGATATTGANCNGAATTGAAAAACAAGTAATAAAACAATAAAACCTAATGCAGTAATTAANGCTCTTGATAAAAAAGANTGATTCTCAGCTTGNTNTTNAATTTCTCCNGTAAATNTATAGTTAACACCNTNAGATGTTTCATNTCCAGTTAGTGNAATTNTTNTANTNTTTACTACCTGCTGAGCATTAGACCCAGCTAAAATNGATGAATATAATGTTACAACCCTTTCAAGATCAATATGTTTAATTGCATTAAATGAAGTAGTATTTTTTTTNTCAACTACAGAANCAATTGGAATCTCTTTTATTTTTCCATTAGACTGATCTNTAAAAACAATATTTTGGTTTATTAATGCATTAATATCATTTTTATATTCTTCACTGAAACGGANATTTATATCGTAATCCTCTCCTTTTTCTTTATAGATTCCCGCTTTTGTACCAATAATTGAATTTCTTAAAGTTTGTCCAACTAAACCAGTTGGAATACCAAGCTCGCCAGCTTTTTCTCTGTCTACTAAAAACTCAATTCCTGGTTTACTTTTTGTGACATTTATTTTTAATTGCTCGATTCCTTCAATGTTCTCTTCATTCAAGAAATTTCTCATTGATATAGCTGATTCTACAAGTTCCTCATAGTCTTCCCCATAGAGTTCAATATTAACTGGGTACCCTGTTGGTGGCCCTTCTTGAATTTTTTCAACAGAAAGTGCTATTCCAGGAAATTTTTCTAAAAGTTGAACCTGTATATCTTTTCTTAAATCCTCACTGGAGAGTCCTCTTCTGTATTTGAATTCTCTCGCAGTTAAAGTAATTAAAGCTTTATGTGGGATTTCCCCTGTACCTCCAGCAGNTGTTTGTGGGTTACCAGCTCCTTCTCCTACTTGAGCTATTGAAGATTCTATCATAAAATTATANCCAGAATCTAGATATTTATCATCATTAACAACCTTATAAATTTCATCTTCAATTAATATAGAAGTACTATTTGTTTTATTAATATCAGTTCCTTCAGGATATTCTACATAAACTAATATCTGTCTTGGCTCATTATCAGGAAAGAATTCTACTATAGGAGGAAAAATATTTAATAATAGTAATGAGAAAAATAACATTAAAACAGTTCCCCCTAAGAAAAGATATGGTTTTATACCTGATAGCGCATACTTTAAAAACCCATCATATAAATTTTCAAGTTTAACTAGAAATGTATTTTGAAAATTTAATGCAAGCTCTTTAATTAGATATTTATATAACCAAAACAACCCGCAAATAAATATTAATAAAGATCCAATTGCTCTTGTGTCTTTGAATACCACAAATACTAATGCAAATCCACCTAAAATATATGTCATCCTGATTAAATTTCTTCTGCTAATCTCTTTCTCACTAAGATCCATAAAACTTGATACTAGCATGGAATTAAAAAATATTGCAACAATCAATGATGACCCTAGAATTGCTGATAATGTTATTGGGAAAAAAATCATGAATTCACCTATCATTCCCGGCCATCCACCTAGGGGAATAAATGCTGCTATTGTAGTTGCAGTTGATACTATAATTGGCATAGCAACTTCTCCTACTCCAGCTTTTGCAGCTTGAATTCTTGACATCCCTTCTTTTGCCATTAGTCTGTATATGTTCTCTACAACAACTATCCCGTTATCAACCAATAGACCTAATCCCATAACAAGACCAAATAAAACCATCCTATTTAATGTAAATCCAAAGTAAGAGAGAATCATTAATGACATAAACATTGACATTGGTATTGCAAACCCTACAAAAAGAGCATTTCTAAGTCCTAAGAAAAATGTTAAGACAGTGACAACTAAAATGATTCCAAAAATTAAATTATTCATTAAATCATTTACAGCATTAATTGTATAATCAGATTGATCATTTTGAATTATTACTTGAAGGCTTTTTGGAAAGACTTTTTCTTGAGCTTCACTAATTATCTCTTGAATTGAATTTGATGCAAAAATTGCATTTTCTCCTCCTCTTTTAGTAACCTCAAGCATTACTGTTTTCTCTTCGAATGATCTGGTAAAAGAAGTAGCTTCTTTTTCCCTGAAAGATACTTTTGCAACATCCTCAAGATAGACTGGACCATTATCTCGGTTTACAATAAACTTTCTTAATTTTTCAGGGTCATTAACTTCACCAATTACTTTAAGATTTCTTCTTTGGCCATCAGTAATTAAGCTACCCGCAGAGATGGTTATATTTTCAGCAGAAATAGCATCAATAATATTTTTAAAGCTTGTTCTTGAAGCTGCCATTCTATATGGATCTACAGCAACTTCAACTTCGAAAGTTTGTATCCCCCGTATTTCTACTGTTTTGATTTGAGGTAATTGTTCAATTCTTTTTTCTAGATACTCAGCATAATTTTTGAAATCCTCAACAGGAAAATCTCCAACCATACTAATATTAAGAACAGGATATCTTTCTGCTACATCAAATTCAAAAATACTAGGATCTATTTTTGCATTATTATATATTGGCCAATCTGCTTTAACAATTACATTGTCTACTAAATCTTTAGTTCTTTGTCTAGCCAGNTCAGTAGTTATNTCATCATCAAATTCAATATTTATTACAGAAATTCCTTCACTAGAACTTGATTTTATTTCATTTAAATCTTTAACACCTCGTAATTCTTCTTCAAGAGGGTCAGTTATTAGTTTCTCAATTTCTTCAGCAGTATTACCTGGGAATATTGTTGTTACAAAAATATTAGTTGAATTAACTTCAGGAAAAAGTTCTCTAGGCATAGTTTTATATGCAGTAATCCCTGATAATAAGAATAATACCATTATGACATAAATAATAGTTTTATTATTTATTGCCCANCTNGAAAGNAAGAACTCTTTATTTTTTACATTCATTATACCAACTTATTCTATAACTCTAACTCTTTGATTATCTTCAACATTATTAGCACCTTCAAGAACTATAACATCTCCTAAAGATAACCCGGTGGTTATCTCAATTTCTTCATTATAACTATTCCCTATTTCCACAAAACTTTTGACTGTTAGAAAAATGTCTTTTTTATCAGTTGTAACTAATTTGTACAGATATGGTTTCCCAGAAGCATCTTCTCTTAGAACTCTAAGAGGAACAACTTTGGCTTTAGAATTGCTATAATTTTTTATTTTAATTCTAGCGTTAAGATTTTGTTTTATTCTCTTGTCCTTATTTTCAACAGGAGCTTCAATTCTAAATGTTCTATTATTAGGATTAATAAAGTTTCCAGTTTGTACAATTTTTGAAGTCACTTCTTTATTCAAAAGAGGAATAGATACTATAGCTTCTGTCCCTAGAGAGATTGACGAAACATATTTTTCAGGGACTTGAGCTTCTGCATATATTATGTCAAGATTGACTACTCTAAGTATTGGAGAGCCAGGCACAAGGTTAGATCCTAAATTTGATATGATTTCATCAATTTCTCCATTAAAAGGAGCGTAAATCTTTGTTTTTGAAAGCTGATCTCTAATCTGATCAACCATCTTCTTACTTTTTTCAAAGTCACTTTTCGCTTTTAAAAACTGCATTTCTGACCCGATGTTTTTCTCCCATAACCTTTTTACTCTATCGAAATTGTCTTTTGTAAAATTTGCTTGAATTAACATTTGATCTAACTGTTCTTCTAATCCAGAATCATTAATTTCTGCAAGAAGCGCACCCTTTTTAACAAGTTGACCTTCTATAACAAATAAATTTTTTAATTGACCTTGAAATTCTGAAAGTATTACAACGTTTTTTCTGGTCTTAAGGGTTGCTTGTAATTTAACATAGGTTTTAAATTCTTTTTCAATAACATTAAATTTTGAAATTACTTGGATTTGTTCATTCTCATCTAATAATGTTATGCCATTATTAATTTGATTTAAGTCTAATCTCAAATCATTCATTATATCAACATATTCTTTTTTCTTTTTTCTTAAGGTTTCAAGATCCCCTTTATTAATAAGATCATCAATTGAAGAGTTTCGAGAAGAGTTACATCCAAGAAGGAAGATTAGAGAAAGAGTTATTATTAATTTTTTCATTTTACTGTAGTAGGTTTATTAAATAGAGTTTCTAGCTCAGCATTAATAGAGATTAAATTGATTACTGAGTTTAGATATTTTTGTTGAGCATTTAAAAGTTGATTTTGTGCTTGTCTTAATTCAAATGAAGAGACCATTCCTTCAAAAAATTTTATAGAATTTTTTTCTTCGATAGATTGGGACAGTAACATGTTTTCCTTATCAATATTATAGGAATCCAAAGCTAACAGATAATCATTAAGTTTTTGCTTAACCAGAGCATATATTCTTTCTTTTTGATCAACATAACTTGTCTCAGCCTGGTTCATTGCATACTTAGCCTTTTGAGAGGAAGCTCTTAATCCTAGAGATGAAAATATTGGAACTTTAAGATTAATTCCAAATAGAGATGAGCCAAACCATTTTTGGTCACTTTGCAAAAATTTAAAATCGTCATTATATCCTGTAAAAGAATTACNATAAAACCCTGTAATCTTTGGTAATCTTTTTGATTGCTCTAACTTATATTCAAGTTTCTTTGTATCAAAGGTGTTTTTTGAAATTTTTATTTCAATATTATTCTCTGGTATAAAGTCAACTATAGATTTATTAAAGATAATATCACCAGATATAAGTTCTTCAAAGTTTGTTGTCAATACTAATTGATCTTCAATTTTTATTCCAAGAATTAATTTTAATAAGTCCAATTGATTATCGTATGTTTTCTCTGTTTGCTTTAGTAAAAATGCAGATTGCGCTAGTGTGATTTTAATTTGTTCGACATTTTCAATTTCTTCAAATCCATTATTATAAAGTTCGGAGATCTCATAAAAATCTTTTTTGAAATTTTCAACATTATTTTCTAACAAACTAACACCTTCTTTTAAAATTGAAACAAGACTGTATAATTTAATTACCCCTTCTTTAACTTCGAGAAGTGTTTTTTCATAAAAGTTTTTTGATGTTTCAAGATAAACTTTAGTTGCTTGAAGACCCACTATCCATGATCCATCAAAAATTTGCTGTTCCATTCTCATTAAGCCAAAAGCCGTTTGCTCAAGTCCAAATTGAACTTCTGAAAACTCCCCAGGGGGTCCTCCAAATTTTTCTAAAGGGATAAGAGAAGTGGGTAATTCAATATAATTTGAATAGTCTAATTTTGCTGTTATTTGAGGTAACCCAGTTGCAATTGTTTTCCATTTTTCATTATATGCCATTAAAATTTCTCGTTCAGCATTCAAGAGATTTCGATTATTTTTTATACCATACTCAATAGCCTCATCTATGCTTAAGCTAGTTATTTCGCCTTGTGAAAAACCATAACTTGTGAATGCAATAAATAATAATATTTTTTTCATTTTTTAATCATTTGTATTACCCATTTTGGAATTAATTTTTTACGCTCATTCATCATTTCATTAAATTCTTTTCTACTCAATTTTTTCATTTTAATTATTATTGGACTACTTATAAATGGAAAGACAATTAAGCTTAAAATATTTGTTACAAAATGAATGGGATCTCCTTTTTTATAAAGTCCTTTTTTCACACCATCATTATATTGATCAACTAGTTTAGATTCCATAATCATCTTTCCTCTTATAATTTTTAGGACAGAAGAAGGGTTGTTTTTTAATTCATTTACTACAAACATTGGCAGGTGAGGCTCTGCAATTATCATATCAATATATTTTGAGCTTGTTAACTTAAGTTTTTCCTCAAGTGTAGTTTTTTCATCATTATAAACTTCAACCATTTTACTCATAAAATCACGAATCGCTTCAAGCATTATGATTTCAAAAAGCTTTCTTTTACTCGTGAAGTAATAATTTAGTAGGGCCAGATTTATACTTGATTCTTTTGCAATCTCTCTAGTTGTAGTTGCACTATATCCTTTTTTTAAGAAAAGACATTTAGCTGCATCTTTGATTTTTATTCCGGTATTTGAATATTTAGCTTCCAACCCTTGTGTTTATAGTGCAAAGTAAAGTTAAACAGATGAATTAAACAAATGATTAGTAAAAAATTAACAATAAATTAAATAGTATGATTATTTTTGAATTAATGGGAATGACAAACTATATAAAAATCTTTAATGAATTTCTAAAAAAAGAAATAGATTACAATAATCCAAAAAGCCTGTATGATCCAGTAAAATATATATTGGATTCAGGAGGTAAAAGACTAAGACCTCTTATAACATTGTTTGTTTCAGATCTTTTTACAGAAAACATAATTAATGCTCTTCCTGCTTCTGCAGCCTCGTCAATAGATAAACTAATCAAATCATTCTGACTGAAAGCTGTCTCAGTCAACAGGAGTAGTATTAAAGAAAGCCTTAACATCAATTGAAAAATAATGTATTTTTACTAAATAGTAACATGGGCAAATTCAAGAATTATATCAACCATTTAAATGAATATATTGATAAAAATTTATCATTTGATGATCCCAAGAATTTATATGACCCAGTTAAGTATATTTTACAAAATGGAGGTAAAAGGGTCAGGCCAGTATTTACACTTTTTATATCTGAACTTTTTTCTGGTAAAATAGATAAGGCTCTTCCTGCAGCAGCTTCTATTGAGATCTTTCATAACTTCACTCTTGTCCATGACGATATAATGGATAATGCAATAATCAGAAGAGGTGCCAAAACAATAAATGATAAATGGAATAACAATACAGCAATTCTATCAGGAGATGTAATGTTAATCTTGTCCTATGATTTATTAAGTAATTACAAAGATCAAACATATATTGATTTATCAAAAGAGTTAAATAAAACAGCAAGACTTGTTTGTGAAGGACAACGATATGATATAGACTTTTCTGCTCAAAATAATATTCAAATTAAGCACTATTTTAAAATGATTGAATTAAAAACTGCAGAGCTTATAGCATGTAGTTTCAAATTTGGAGGAATAGTTTCAGAAGCTTCAGAGAATAATGTTCAAACCTTATATGAAATTGGTAAAAATTTAGGAATAGCTTTTCAGCTTGAAGATGACTATTTAGATTCGTTTGGTCAATCAAAAGATTTTGGGAAAAAAATAGGAGGTGATATCATAGAGAAGAAGAAAACCCTTTTATATATATTATCAAAAGAAAATCTAGAAGGAGAGCAAAAAGAATTATTTCTAAATACATTTAATTCTTTAGAGATAAGCAAAGAGGAAAGAATTGACAAGATCAAAACTTTTTATATATCATCAGGTTCGAAAAAAATCCTAGAAGATTACATCAAAAAGTACCATGACATTTCAATTAACTTGATTAATGATCTAGACTTAGAAAAAAATAAAAAAAGTGTTTTAAAAGATTACTGTTCTTCATTAATTAATAGGGTTTCTTAAAAACCCTATTGTGAGTATTGATGAATTAGCTTAATTTAGCAAACTAATAAATTTCAAAGTAATAAGAACTTGTTGATTTTTTACAAATATGAATGAAATTATTGAATATTTTTCACAATTAGATCCAATTCAAGGAGCTTTATATGCTACCCTTTTTACTTGGGGGATTACTGGACTTGGTGCCTCCTCAGTATTCCTTTTTAAATCAATGAGCAGAATGACATTAGATGGAATGTTGGGTTTTACAGGGGGTGTTATGGTAGCAGCAAGTTTTTGGAGTTTATTATCTCCGGCTATTGAAATGAGTGCTGGAGAGGGATTTGTTAAAGTTATGCCATCTGCAATTGGATTTGGTCTTGGAGCATTATTTATTTTTGGACTCGACAAAATCCTTCCTCATATCCATATAAATTTTAAAAAAAGTGAGGGTATTAAGACACCTTGGAGAAGAACAACATTATTAGTTTTAGCAATTACTCTTCATAATATTCCAGAAGGACTTGCTATTGGAGTTTTGTTTGGTGGAGTAGCATCTGGTATCCCAGAAGCATCAATTGCTGGTGCAGTAGTTCTAGCATTTGGTATTGGGTTACAAAATTTTCCAGAAGGAATTGCAGTAGCAATGCCATTAAGAAGGTCAGGGGTGTCTAAGTTAAAAAGTTTTTGGTATGGTCAGCTATCTGCAATTGTAGAGCCAATAGCCGGAGTAATAGGTGCCGTTGCAGTTACTTTTTTTACACCTCTTCTTCCTTATGCACTTGCTTTTGCGGCTGGCGCAATGATCTTTGTAGTTGTAGAAGAAGTTATACCCGAGACGCAGCTAGATAAATATACAGATATTGCCACTTTAGGATTTATTGGAGGGTTTATTATAATGATGTCTTTAGATGTAGCGCTTGGATAGCATTTATTTTTTATTAAATGGATCCCAACCTTCACTACCGATATTAATCTTTTGACCAATACTAGTAATCATACAGTTGTCATTTTTCTTCTTAGTGCAACTCCCTAAAATTGTTAATAAGGGATTGTCTTTTATTTTTTGTGAATTTTTTTCTGAAAGGGTGAATAATAATTCATAATCTTCACCTCCATTTAAAGCAGCTACCGTAGGATTTATTTTAAATTCATTGCAAACATTTTTAGTATCATCAGAGATAGGAATTTTCTCTTCATGAATATGAATTGATATGTTTGAAGAATTAGACAAGTGATGGATTTCTGTGGATAAGCCATCACTAATATCAATCATAGATGTAGGGATAATATTTAGTTCATCTAATACCTTGATTACATCTTTTCTTGCTTCTGGTTTTAGTTGTCTTTGAATACAATATGTGTATTCTGATAAATTAGGTTGAGAATTAGGGTTAACCTCAAAGACTGACTTTTCTCTTTCTAAAATTTGCAGTCCCATGTATGACCCACCAAGATTACCGCTAATAACAATAACATCTCCATCTGAAGCACCAGATCTTTTTACTGCTTTCTTTTTGTCAACACTTCCTATGCAAGTAACGGATATTATAAGTCCTTTATTACTTGATGTTGTATCTCCTCCAACTAAATCCAGATTATATTCAGAACATGCAGCATTGATACCATCATAAATTGCTTCCATTGCGTCTACCTTAAATCTGTTTGAAGCTGCAATTGATACTAATACTTGTGAAGGGTTTGCGTTCATAGATAGTATATCTGATACATTGACAACAATAGATTTATATCCCAAGTGTTTTAAAGGCATATAGCTTAAATCAAAATGTACCCCTTCTACCAGTATATCTTTAGAAACAACAATTTCTTTTTGATCAAAATTAATTAGGGCTGCATCATCTCCTATCCCAAGAATACTAGATTTATTAGATAGTTTAAAAGATTTNGTTATTTTTTTTATTAAAGCAGTTTCTCCAATATTAGAAAGTTCATTTTCTNNNTTTNCTTCTTCTTTTTCCATATTCAAAAATACTCTAAAAAGTCTTGATATGTTGTATATTTGCAACTAGAATTAAGTATTAATATAATGGCTTATACAGAAGAAGAATTAAAGAAAANTTTAGAGACTAAAGAGTATGAATATGGTTTTTATACAAAGATTGACTCTGAAACATTTCCTATTGGACTTAATGAAGAGGTAGTTAGAAAAATNTCTGAAAAGAAAAANGAACCAAANTGGATGACAGAATGGCGTCTTGAATCATATAAGTCATGGAAAGATATGGTAGAACCTGANTGGTCAAGTTTGAAATATGAAAAACCNAATTTTCAAAACATCTCTTATTATTCTGCNCCTAAGAANAAACAAAACTTAAAATCATTAGATGATGTGGATCCTGAANTTATTAAAACATTTAATAAACTTGGNATCTCTATTGATGAACAAAAGAAACTAAGTGGAGTAGCAATGGATGTGNTTNTTGATTCTGTTTCAGTTGCAACTTCATTTAAAGACACTTTATCAGAAAAAGGAATTATTTTTTGTTCAATTTCTGAGGCAATCCAAAATCATCCTGAATTAGTAAGGAAATATATAGGAACAGTTGTCCCTCAAAAAGACAATTATTATGCAGCTTTAAACTCTGCTGTCTTTTCTGACGGGTCGTTTTGTTATATACCAAAAGGAGTTAAGTGTCCAATGGAGCTGTCAACTTATTTTAGAATTAATCAAGCAGGAACTGGACAGTTTGAGCGAACTCTTTTAATTGCTGATAAGGGAAGTTATGTGAGTTATCTAGAGGGCTGTACAGCACCATCTAGAGATGAAAATCAATTACATGCAGCAGTNGTTGAGTTGATTGCTCATGATGATGCAGAGATAAAATATTCTACGGTACAAAACTGGTACCCTGGAGATAANAAAGGAAGAGGGGGAGTCTATAATTTTGTAACTAAAAGAGGAATTTGCCATGATAGAGCAAAAATATCATGGACCCAAGTTGAAACAGGCTCAGCTGTTACTTGGAAGTATCCTTCTTGTATATTAAAAGGGAATGATTCTGTTGGAGAATTTTATTCTATTGCAGTTACAAATAACTTTCAGCAAGCAGATACAGGAACAAAGATGATTCATCTTGGAAAAAACACTAAGAGTACTATTATTTCAAAAGGTATATGTGCAGGAAAATCACAAGCAAGTTATAGGGGACTTGTAAAAATTTCACCCCGTGCAGAAAATGCTAGAAACTTTTCACAATGTGATTCTCTATTAATGGGAAATAATTGTGGATCTCATACATACCCATACATTGAGGCTCAAAATAAAACAGCTCAAATTGAACATGAAGCAACAACAAGTANAATAGGAGAGGATCAAATATTTTATTGTAATCAAAGAGGAATTGATACTGAGAAGGCAATTGCTTTAATTGTTAAGGGCTTTAGTGCTGAGGTTTTAAATAAGTTACCAATGGAATTTGCAGTTGAAGCAAAAAAACTTCTAGAAATTTCATTAGAAGGTTCAGTAGGATAAAAAATCTATTATGTTAGAAATAAATAATTTACATTGTGAAATTGAGGGAAAATCAATCTTAAANGGGATTAATTTAAAAGTTAATAAGGGAGAAATCCATGCACTTATGGGGCCAAACGGTTCTGGGAAAAGCACATTGGCTAATGTNATTNCAGGGCATGAAGATTATGAGATAACNAAAGGTAATATCTATTTTAAATCTAATGAAATTAATGAGTTAAGTGCTTCTGAAAGAGCTCATGAGGGAATTTTTATGTCTTTTCAATACCCTGTTGAAATACCTGGATTAACAGTTACAAATTTTATTAAAACTGCAATAAACGAATCTAGAAAAGCAAAAGGACTTGATGAAATGAGTTCAAGAGAAATGCTAAAAAAAATAAGAGAAAAATCTTCACTTCTTGATATTGATTCAAAATTATTATCACGATCGCTTAATGAAGGCTTTTCAGGTGGAGAGAAAAAGAGAAATGAAATTTTTCAGATGGCAATGNTGGAGCCAGAACTTGCTGTTTTAGATGAAACAGATTCAGGTTTAGATATTGATATGCTTAAAATTGTTGCAAATGGTGTAATTAAGTATAGTAATGATAATAATGCAGTCTTAGTTATAACTCATTACCAAAGACTGCTTGATTATATAGTACCTGACTTTGTTCATGTGATTTTAGATGGGAAAGTTATTAAGTCAGGAGACCAATCCTTAGCAAAGAGGATTGAGGATAAAGGATACGATTGGTTAAAAAAAGAGANAAAATAAAAGATGGATTTTAAAGAAAAATTATTAGATTCTCATTTAGCTTTTGAACAAGATGTTGATTTATTACATCCTATNCATAAATATCGAAAGAATGCTTTAAAAAGATTTGANAAAGACGGCTTCCCTAATAAAANTGATGAATTATGGAAGTATACATCACTTGCTTCAATAGTTCAGAAGGATTATCATCTTAGCCCAATTTCAGATAGTAATGTTGAATTAAAGGACATTAAAAGGTATTTTTTAAATGATATAGATTCATTTAAATTAGTATTTATTGATGGTGTTTATAGTCCTTTTCTTTCAAAAACTACTCATGATGGGATGGATATCTGTGTTTTGTCTGCTGCTATTTCTAAGTCAAAATATAAACAAACTGTAAAAAAATATTTCAATAAAATTGTTCCAGAGAATGATAGCTTATCTTCATTAAATACATCCTATACAAAAGAAGGTGCTTATATATTAATTCCTAAGAATGTTGAACCAGAAGATCCAATTCAAATTTTGCATTTTTCAACTGGAGTCCAGAATTCAATATGGTTACAACCTAGAAATTTAATTATAACTGAGAGTAATTCAAATGTTCAAATTATTGAAAGACATCAATCCTTATCAGAACATAAAGTTGTGACAAATAGTGTAACTGAAATTTATGCAGAGAGCAATTCATTTATTGATTACTATAAAATTCAAAATGATTTACTAAGTTCTTCTCTAATTGATAATACATTTATTAGTCAGGACAAAGATAGTAATGTAAGTGTTCACACTTTTTCTTTTGGAGGTAATCTTACAAGAAATAATTTAAGGTTTTATCATAAAGGATCAAATATTTCTTCAACATTAAAAGGTTTAACTATTTTAGAGTCTAGGCAACATGTTGATCACAATACTCTTGTAAATCATGCAAAACCTAATTGTGAGAGTCATCAAGATTATAAGGGTATTTTTTCTGATAGCTCAGTTGGAGTTTTTAATGGAAGGATAATAGTTGAAAAAGAAGCGCAAAAAACTAATGCTTTTCAACAGAATAATAATATTTTAATCAGTGATAAATCAAAGATTAACACAAAACCTCAATTAGAAATTTTTGCAGATGATGTTAAGTGTTCTCATGGTTGTACAGTTGGGCAATTAGATAAACAGGTTCTATTTTATCTCAATTCAAGAGGTATTCCAGAAAAGGAAGCAAAAGCATTGCTAACATATGGTTTTGCAAATAATGTTCTTGAAAGTGTAAGAATCCCAAATCTAAATAAAAGAATAAAAAAATTAATTGCCTCTAAACTTGGGGTTAATTTGGGATTTGACTTATAAATGAAAAATATCTATAAAATAAGGGAAGACTTTCCAATCTTAAATAAAAAGATCAATGGCACTGATCTAGTTTATTTTGACAATGCTGCAACCTCTCAGACACCAAAACAAGTTATACAAAAAATTGTAGATTATTATGAACAATATAATTCGAATATTCATAGAGGGCTTCATTCTTTAAGCACAGATGCTACAAATCAATATGAACTATCAAGAAAAATAATTCAAAAACATTTTGGGATTAAGAACAATCATGAAGTAATATTTACTTCTGGGACAACACATGGGATAAACATTGTTTCTTCAGGTTTAGAATCCCAAATTAATAGTTCAGATGAATTAATTGTATCTGAAATGGAACATCATTCAAATATTGTTCCTTGGCAGATTCTTTGTGAAAAAACAGATGCAAAATTAAAAGTAATTCCTATTAATAAAGAAGGCTCACTTGATATTGATACTTTCAAGACTATGTTGAATAAGAATGTAAAGTTTGTTTCTATAAATCATGTTTCAAATTCTTTAGGTACAATAAATCCAATTGAAGAAATAATAGAACTAGCACATAAGAATAACTCAAAAGTTTTACTAGATGGAGCCCAGGGAGCAGCTCACTTTAAAATTAATTTATCAGAAATAAATGTAGATTATTATGTTGCCTCTGCACATAAACTTTGTGGTCCAACAGGTGTTGGATTTCTTTATGGAAAATCGGAGTTACTAGAAGCTCTACCCTCTTATCAAGGTGGTGGAGAAATGATTTCAAGTGTGACATTTAAAAAAACTGAATATGCTGATTTACCTTATAAATTTGAGGCGGGAACACCAAATATTTCAGGAGTAATTGGTTTTGGTGCAGCTATCGACTATATGAACGATATTGGCTTTGATAATATTGAATCTTATGAGCAAGAACTTTTAAAATACGCAACAGATAGGTTAAAAGAAATATCAGGAATAAAAATTTATGGAAACCCAGGAAATAAAATTTCCGTAATATCTTTTAATTTATCTAATCATCATCCATCGGATATAGGTTCTATTCTAGATCAGTTTGGAATTGCTGTTAGGACGGGGCAACATTGTACTCAACCCGTTATGGATTATTATAATATACCTGGTACTGTCAGAGTCTCTCTTTCATTCTATAATACAAAAAGTGAAATTGATTTATTTATTGATGCTTTAGAGAAAGCGTCAAACATGTTGGGATAATTCACTATTTTTGAATGTGGAAAATATTGAATCTATACAACAAGAGATTATCAATGAATTTGATTTTTTTGATGATTGGTCTGAGAAATATCAATATTTAATTGATTTAGGTAAAAACTTACCAACTTTTAATGAAATAAATAGAGTTGATGAAAATCTAGTTAAAGGATGTCAAAGTAATGTTTGGCTTCATGCAGAAATTATTAATGATAAAATATTCTATACAGCAGATAGTGATGCAATTATTTCTAAAGGAATTATATCAATACTAATATCTGTTTTTTCTGGTCAAAAGCCAGAGGATATAATTACAGCTAAAATTGATTTTATAGAGAAAATAGGATTGAGTAATCATTTATCCCAAACAAGAGCAAATGGTTTATTAGCGATGGTTAAACAAATAAAAATATATGCTGTGGCATATGATTCTAAAAAGTAAATTATGAGTGAAAATAAAATTGATCCAAATCTTCTAGGAGAAAAAATAGTCAATGAATTAAAACAAGTTTATGATCCTGAGATTCCAGTTGATGTTTATGAATTAGGTCTTATATATGATGTTTTTATTAATGAGGATAATGAGGTAAAAATTTTAATGACATTAACGTCTCCAAATTGTCCAGTTGCAGAGAGTCTTCCAAAAGAAGTTGAAGACAAGGTTAAATCTCTTGACGAGGTAAAAGATGCTGAAGTTGAAATAACATTTGATCCTCCTTGGACTAAAAATCTAATGAGTGATGAAGCTAAGCTAGAGCTTGGCTTTATGTAAGAAAATTGAAATTAACTTAATGAGGTCTATATTATTAATTTCTGCATTTATATTTTCACAAACTTTGTTTTCTCAAGAATCAGAAACATTAGATTCATTATGGACAAAACGAGGTAAAGTAGGAGTGCTTTTAAATCAANNAGGTTTTAGTGATTGGNTAGGTGGAGGGACTAATAATTTTTCAGGGACTATAAAATTTGACTATGAATTGAGATATAGATANTTAGGTTGGGATTGGCTAACAAATATTGAATCAGCATATGGTATGGCAAAATTTAAAAATGCACCTTTTGCAAGAAAAATTGATGATAGGATATTAATACAGTCAATAGTTGGTAATAAGTTTTCAAAGAATTTGTCTTTTTCTGCATTTTTTAATTTCAATTCTCAGATAGGTAATGGATACAAGTATTCTAAGGATAATCAAAATAATGAAACTAGAGAGTTAAAAACTAGAATTTTATCTCCATCTTATTTTCAATTGGGTANAGGTTTTCTTTGGAAAAAAGATAAAAAATTATGGNTCAATTATTCTCCTATTGCATCAAGGCTTATTTTTGTTAGTAAAAAGTTTACTAATAATTTAAAAGATGGAGAATCATATTATGGGNTTTCAAAAGATAAAGGCTNAAGGTATGAATTGGGTGCAAATTTGACTTTTCACTCNGAAGGAAAATTATTAGAAAATGTNAACTATAAACAAGATTTGAAATTATTTTCAAATTATCTTGATAATCTTGCAAATGTAGATTTAGACTATTTAGTAGAAATTGATCTTGATGTCAATTCTTTTTTATCTACGCAGTTAATTATGCAATTTATATATGATGATAATTCAATCGCGAGACTTCAAATTAGGGAAATTATAGGAATTGGGGTTCAGCTTAAATTAAATTAAAATTGCAGAAAACTGAGAAAATATTGATTATTTCATATTACTGGCCTCCAGCAGGAGGTTCTGGTGTTCAAAGGTGGATGCACTTTTCTAAATATCTATCACAATTTAATTTCCAACCGATAATTTTATCAGTTAACCCAACATATGCATCATATTCATCTATTGATAAAACCTTAGAAAATGGAGTTTCTAATATAGAGTCCTATAAAACTTTCTCATTAGAACCATTAAAGTTTTATTCGCTATTTAAATCTAACAAAGGAATCCCGCAATCTATAATTCCAAAAAAAACAATTTTTGATATTTTTTTGGCCTTTATAAGATTAAATTTCTTTATACCTGATGCTAGAATTGGATGGAATCCTTTCGCTTTAAAAAAGGCATTAAAAATTGTAAGAGATCAGAGAATAAAATACATTATTACAACTGGACCTCCTCATTCAACGCATTTAATAGGTTTAAAAGTTAAACAAATAACAGGCGTTAAATGGTTAGCTGATTTTAGAGACCCTTGGCAAGAGATATTTTACTTAAAGAACTTCTTTAGGTTTAATTATATTAAAAAGCTTGATTTAAGGTTAGAAAAAAAAGTTCTAAGTTCTGCTAATGCAATAATAACAACAGTTGGTGAAAAATATCATAATATTCTTAAGAATAAGATCCTTGTTAATCAAAATTTCTTTTCAATTTATAATGGTTATGACAAACAAGAATTTGATAAAGTAAAATCAACAAGACCTGATTATTTTAACATAGTTTTTACTGGTGTGCTTTCAGAAAATAATAATTATGAAATTTTTTTAAAAGCAATTAAAACATTAGATCCAATTAAGAATAATTTAAACATTAAATTTAATCTAGCAGGTAATATTGAGAAGGACATTATTAATTCGTTTTCAAATTTTGTTAAAACAAAATCAGCAGGATATTTATCTCACAATGAAGCCATTTCATTCATGAAATCTTCTCATTTGTTAGTTAATTTTAATTATCAGGGAACCAATAAACCAGACATGATTTCTGGTAAGCTTATAGAGTATCTTGCTACTGGGTCTCCTATTATTAATATATCACATACTAATTCAGAATCAGAGTCTCTTATTTCATTATCAGAAGATTCAGTTACAGCTTCACAACATGATCTAGATAAAATAGTTAGTTATATATCTAAAAGATACATTAATTGGTTTAAAGGAGAGTTTAAAGAAAAAATTCCAAATAATATAGATGAGTATTCAAGGTTAAATCTTACTAAAAAATTAGCTATTATTCTTAGTGAAATTTAGAATTATTTATACAATTTTTTTTCAATTATATATTTATATATTTCTTTAGGTAAATAACTTTTAATATCATCTCCTTCCTTCATTCTTTTTCTTATTTGATCACTTGATATCTCAATTTTAGGCGCATCAAGGATATTAATCTTGTTATTAGTAATTAATTCTTGATCTATATTAATATCTGTTTTTCTTGGATACACATAAACTCCCACAAGATCCAAAATCTTACTATAATCTTTCCAATGATGAAAATTAGCAAGGTTATCTTCCCCTATTAGTAGTGTGAATTGTTTGTTAGGAAAATCCTCTGACAATCTATTAATAGTATCAATCGTATAATTAGGTTTATCAAGTTTAAATTCAATATCAGAAACTTTAATATTTTTTAAATGATTAAATGTATTATTTGCCATTTCAAGCCTATGATTATCTTCAATTAAATTATAATTTTTTTTAAAAGGATTTTGAGGAGTCAATACAACCCATACTTCATCCAAGTCTGTATTATTTGCAAAATAATTAGCAAGAGTTATATGACCATGATGGATAGGATTAAAAGTTCCTAGATATAAACCAATTTTTTTCATTTATTGATTCAAAAATTTATTTACATAATCAAAAGCAATTCTTTTTGATTCTTCAAGTTCATCATTCAATATGATTTTATCAAAATCAGAAGAGTACTCCATTTCTTTGATTGCTTTTTGAACTCTTTTCTTAATGTCTTCTTGTGAATTGCCCCCTCTATTAGTAAGTCTTTCTTCTAAAACTTTTATACTAGGGGGTTTAACAAAAATTGCAAGAGTTCTTTCAGGAAATAGTTTTTTTATATTAATACCACCTACTACATCAATATCAAAAATTACATGTTTTCCGTTTTGCCAATTTTTTTCAACCTCATCTTTAAGAGTTCCATAAAATGTTCCATCATATACTTCTTCGTACTCCAAAAATTTTCCATCATTGATTTTAATTATGAAATCCTCATTAGATAGAAAAAAGTAATCTTTACCATTTTTTTCATTTTCTCTTGGTTGTCTTGAAGTAGCAGAAATCGAAAAAGCAAGATTTAGCTTTTCATTTAACAAATACTGAACAAGAGTGGTCTTACCGCTTCCCGATGGAGCTGAGAATACAATTAGTTTTCCTTTATTCATTGCTTTTTTCTTTCATGTCCAAAGTAGAGGCTGAAAGTAACACTAATTAAAATTCACGAATTTTTATATTTCTAAATTTTACATCGTGACCATGATCTTGTAATCCTATTTTGCCAGTTTTAAATTTCCCAAACATTGGAGTATAAACTGTATCAGGATGATCTATTTTTAAATAATAATCATCAGAGCTGAATTTTGAGCCACTAACTAGATTATCCCATTCAGGACCTGCAAGAGGAAAAGAGTATAAATCTTCACCATTAAATGTTACATTACCTATATTATTATTATGATCAATTTTAATTATAACATGGTTCCACTCTCCATGAGGTTTAGGCTTAACACCTTTAACAGAGATAAGGTCATACAATGCGGAAGCTTTATGATTTTCTGTAGCAGCATAGTTATCATTATCCAAAACTTGAATTTCAGGACCAGTTTTATATGCTTGATCAAACTCATCAATTTCTTGTACACCAAAAAATATTCCACTATTTCCTCCTTTAGAAATATTCCATTCTAATGAAAGTTCAAAATTTGTATATTCTTTATCTGTAACCAGGTCTTCATTTGTGACAAGTAGTTTATTTTTAAAAACTAATTGTCCATCTTTTGCTGACCATTGTTTTCCAGTATTATCTGAATTATAAACATGCCAACCATTCATGCTAGTGCCATCAAATAAATCAACCCATTGATTATTTTGGCTATTGCACCCAACAATAAATATTAATGTAATTAATAAAGTTTTTATTCTCATAGTTATATATTTAATATGTTTTTTAAATCATCTTCACTTAAATCTCTACCAGCAAAATCATCAAACTTTTTATCAGTACAAGATATAATTAAATCTTTAATAAATTGCACTCCTTCTAGAGCTCCTTGTTCTGGACTTTTTATACAACATTCCCATTCCATAACAGCCCATAAATCACAACCGTATTGAGTAAGTTTTGAAAAAATTGTTTTAAAATCAATTTGCCCATCACCAGGAGATCTATATCTTCCCGCTCTATCTGCCCAGTCTAGGTACCCTCCATAAACTCCTTTTTTACCATTGGGATTAAATTCTGCATCTTTTACATGAAAAGATTTAATAAATTCATGATAGTGGTCTATGTATGTTATATAATCTAACTGCTGTAATATAAAATGACTAGGGTCATATAAAATCTTGACTCTCTTATGATTATTTGTTGCTTCAAGAAATCTTTCAAATGTAATACCATCATGTAGATCTTCTCCAGGATGAATTTCATAACAAACATCAACACCATTTTCATCAAATAGATTCAGAATTGGAGTCCATCTTTTTGCAAGTTCACTAAATCCAAGTTCAACTAGTCCTTTTGGAGCTTGAGGCCAAGGATGCCATGTATGCCACAGAAGTGCTCCTGAAAACGTAGCATGAGTTTTTAAGCCAAGCCTTTTACTTGCAATAGCAGCTTTTTTAACTGTTTCAACTGCCCATTCAGTTCTAGCTTTTGGATTGTTTTTTACTTTATCTGGAGCAAAATTATCAAACATTAAATCATATGCGGGGTGAACAGCAACAAGTTGACCTTGAAGATGAGTTGAAAGTTCAGTGATTTCTAGACCAAAGGATTTAACAGTNCCAAGAAGCTCATCACAATAATCTTGACTTTCAGCTGCTTTATCTAAATCGATTAAAAAGGATTCCCAAGTTGGGATTTGGATNCCTTTATANCCNANATCAGCTGCCCATTTACACATTCCTTCAAGNGANTTGAAAGGTGCTTTTTTATCNACAAATTGTGCTAAAAATATTGCNGGNCCTTTAATTGTTTTCATAGCTANTTAGAATTTAGTTTAACCCAAATATTACCTTTACTATGAGATTCTACAGCCTTTTCAATAAATAGCATTCCTCTAAGACCATCGTTAAGTGTNGGGTATTCATCNTNAAAANTANTNNTNTTATTTATTTTATTNGCAANNCCATTATAAATATTAGCCATAGAATCAAAAANNCCTTCNGGNTGNCCNGGAGGNAGTTTTGAAGCAGCTAANGAAAANTCNGANTTATANTCATGNNCNGGTTTTAATACTTTTANNGGAGAATCTTCNCTTAAATGNTATAAATAATTTGGNTTCTCCTGTTCCCATTTNAATGATCCTTTTTTCCCATATATTGNNACAGAAAAATTNTTTTCTTCACCNGTAGCTATTTGNCTNGCCCTAATNACNCCTTTAATATTTTCAGANAACTTAATCAGTATTGTGCCATCAACATCCATCTTATTNTCNGGGTAGATATAATTTAGATCTGCCAGAATTTGATTTACCTGCATACCAGATACATATTCAAGCATATCAAATGCATGGGTTCCAATATCACCTATACAACAACTTATTCCAGATTTATCTGGTTGAAGTCTCCAGGTTTCAGCCCTTTTTTTATCATCATGAATAATTGGATTTATCCAACCTTGATAATATTGAAGATCTACTTTTTGAATATCACCTATCTCACCTGATTCTATCATATTTTTCATTTGCCTTACCATTGGATAACCTGTATAGGTATAGGTAACAGCAAAAACCAACTGTTTCTCTTTATTAATCCTATCTAATTCTTTTGCCTCTTCATA
>PBYT01000020.1 GCA_002729755.1 Flavobacteriaceae bacterium | reverse complement strand
AAATCCTGTGAGCTGTATTTCTTTCTTATCTGCTTTATGGTCACCATCCGTATCTTCTAAGTAAATCACATCTGGAGAATCGGTAATAATTACACCTTTTTTCCATCTCATTATTCCAGTTGGCAATGTAAGTCCCTCAGCAAATACCGTACTTTTATCTGGTAAGCCATCCTTATCAGTATCTTCCAGAAACATCACTTTCCCAGTTCTGCTTTTATCTGTAGGATAACCATGCATTTCAACTACATACCAGTTGCCATATTCATCTATGGTCATTGCTACTGGATCAGAAATTAGAGGTTCAGAAACAACTAATTCAATTTTAAATCCTGGAGCTATTTCAAAAGATGGGATTGATTGAGGTGCAATTTTCGAGTTATTTGAATAATTATTTTGTTGGCAGCTACATAAGAATAAATGAATAAGGAGAAGAATAGATGTGTTGAATTTTAACATTTATTACAAGGTTTTTAGTTGATTAAATGTAAGAAAAATAAAAACCTCCTAAAGTTAATTAAAGGAAATATTCTTTCTCTTCTATGCTTGGAATGCGACATGAATCTCTCTTACCCATAATACTATATCGATTTTTTGAAATAATATCATAAAGATAATCTGAAATAATTCTTGGGATAATAAGAGCAATTTTTCCTAATAAAGGGTAGAAGATGCCATCCAGGTTTGTTAATATCTTAAATATTGCTTGTGACTTTTGGTAGACTCTGTATCCATCATAATAATAAATCGTTCTTAGTTTAATATCATTAACTCCTCTTTTTAATAGTTTTTCTTTTGCAATATCAGATTGTAAAGAGGTATAATATAAATTTCTTCTTTTATTATGCTTCCAAACAAAGTCTACAGTCACATTACAAAAATTACATACACCATCAAAAAATACTATTTTACTATTTTTCATGTAGAGAATGATATTGCTAAAGTCAAAGAAATTACAAATACTTGTAATGTTCTTTTCATAAATCAAACTTACTCAAAAATTTTTTAAAACAGTTCGTAATTAGGACCGTAAGGTCCACTATATATAGTGGGCTTTATCTTTTATAATAACTTGAAACTGTACCTTCCCAGTCAGGATCTGCAGAACCAGTCCATAACTTTTTTAATGAATCAAGAGCTACAGCATGAACTCTTCCAAAATAAGCTTTATGAGGTATCCTTTCAACATTATACATAGTTGGAAAGAACTGTGCATTAATTCTATTAAGACCAAGATGATCTTCTATATAAAGAGTACCGTCATCTTTATAATACCTTGGAAGGAAAAGAGCATCACTTAAAGGAATCTTTTGTGCAAGATATCTGTATGCAACTTGAGTAATAGCAGTTATAATTCTCTGACCACCAGCTGCGCCAAGGGCTAAAACTACTTCATCTCCATTCGTAAATAAGGTAGGTGAAATATGAGAAGAAACTCTATCTCCTGGTTTATCTTCACCTAGATATCCTCCCAGGTATGGACCCATTGTTACATTATATAAAAAACCTAACCCTTTTGTTGCAACTTTTGAACCCATATTTGGTCCTAAAGTTTGAGTAATTGCAACTACATTGCCATCTTGATCAGCAGCAGTTAGATGGGTAGTGTGTCCAATGGCAAGATCTGAAGATAAGGTTTCATCAGATTTGTTTTTTAAGGCAAATAATGAATTATCATTATTTATTTCATTAGCTATTTGCATTGCATTATCATAAGATAATATGCTTTTTAATGAGTCAGGATTATTTTGATGATAACGATATTCAAANGCTCGTTTAGAAGCAGTAGAAATTTTAATTGCCCATTCCTTTTCAGACTCTATTTTTAAATTATCAAGAATCTGNAGAATTTGAATAGTTATAGCTCCATATGAGGGAAGATATAATGAATGAATATCGTAACCCTTAAAATTTCCTGTTAAAACTTTTGAATCAAGTGCTGAATAATTTTTTAAATCCTCTAATGTGATAAGTCCTCCATTTGATTGGATGTCATTAACAATTTTTTCAGCTACCTCTCCTTCATAAAACCCTGCTTTACCATTTTCAGAAATACTTCTTAAAGTATTTGCTAAATCTTTTTGGAATACAATATCTCCAGGCATAAATGAATCTCCTTCAGAGTTTAGAAAATAAAGCTTAGTACCATCAAAACTTTCAATTATGTTCTTAACGCTTGCTTGCCTTTTTGCTTCACCAGTTAATATCATATATCCTTCTTCAGCATATCTAATTGATGGNGTCATTACAGTTTTTAAATCAAGAACACCATGTTCTTCATGTAGTTTTATAAGCCCAGCAACTACCCCTGGAATACCAATAGTTTTATAACCATAGCTTTCCGACGAACTATTCTCACTATTATAACTTAATGGAATTTGTGTGGTTGCATCNACTCCTGCTATATTTCCATCTGCAGTTTTATAAATTGACTGAAGTCTTCCTCCTATTCCACTCATACTTGGTTCAACAACAGATAATGTAAATGCAGATGCTACAGCAGCATCAAACGCATTACCTCCAATTGAGAAGATTGCTTTTCCAGCTTGAGCTGCTAGAGGATGAGGTGCTGATATTATATCATTCTTATGTTGATTTTTAACACTACATCCTATAGTTAGTAAACATACGCTTACGTAAATAAATATATTTTTAAATAAAGTCATAGAAATAAAAAAAGGGCTTATTTAAATAAGCCCTTTTTTAATAATAATAATTATTGATTTACTTGAGTTTTAGTAAAAATACCTGGATCTTCTGCNGGTGCATTTGAATTTGAATTTAATTCATTATAAGAATATGGCATTCTCTCCGGATAAGGAGCTCCAGGACCATCTACAAGAACAAATGGAACACTTATAGCACTGTCAGATGCTCTTAGTCTTCTAGCATCATTAAAAGGCATATGCATTCCAAATCCACTTACATATCTTTCCTCAATAACTTCTCTTAAAAAAGCTGATTTTGGATCGATACCATCCGTATTTTCAATTCCTCCAGAATTAAAATCTGCTGCATCAAAAGCAGCATAATTATACGAATCAGTAATGTGATTATCATTTAAACTTCCTCCTGAGTTTAGCCAAGATCTGACATTATTAAGGTGAGGCAATCCACTAGATACCCCCCCTGATCTTCCTTTAGCTTCTGCAAGAATTAATTCATTTTCAAAATAAGTAGCCATATTTTGAGGTTCAGTTTCTGCAATTACACCAGTNTTTGCAGATCCACTTGCTGAATTAATTTTATAATAACCATATCTAGCAGTCTCATCTGTTTTAGAATGATTTCTATTAATTGAATAAGAATTGCTTAACAGTTGTAATAAATAACTTTCAGATCCTCCAGATGAATTNCCAAGATCTCCCGCTCTTGATCCATTAAGAATAGTAGCGAAAAGGTTTACATCACCTGAACTCTGAGATGCTGGTGGATTATAAGTCATATCACCAGATGAAGAACTAATTCCATTGTTAGCAGCAGAAACTGCACCACTATAATCTTTCTTATGAAGACTAAAACGTGCTTTTAAGGTATATGCAGCAGCTATCCATTTACTTTTATCTCCACCATAAATGATGTCTTGAGATAAACCTCCTGATCCAGCAGCTGATAATGTTTGAATACCCTGGTCTAATTTAGATATTGCAGCATTATAAACTGAAACTTGACCATCAAAAACAGGATCTTCAATTTCAGGATTTCCAGCTTCACTATATGGAACATCTCCCCAAAGGGAAGCAGCTGTTCCAAAAGCATGACCTTCAATAATATGTGCTATACCAACTAAAAGAGAATTAGATGAGTTTTCTTGCAAATTTCTCATATTAGTTAAAACACCAACATAAAGTGCATTCCACGAACCGTTTGCTTCTACAGTTGACAAGTTATAACCATATATGTTTGAGTATAGAGAACTAAAACCTATCAATTGTCCAGAATACATTCCACTGATTCTGTTTAAATGTCCAAGTTGAAGTTGGATATTTGCTAACTGTGAACCTGTTAAAAATAGCTTGTCCTCAACATCTGATATTAGAATATCATTAGGNTTTGCATTAATATCTTCATTTAAGTCCTCACAAGAGAACGAGAATATAAGAATTAAAGCTAATATTGATTTTGTGTATAATTTTTTCATTTTTTTAATAATTTATAGTTAGACTAAACAGAAAACCAGTTGTCTGAGGATTTGTAAAGTATTCAATACCCTGTGCAACACTAACACCTTTCGTATTTATCTCAGGATCGATACCATCAACTTNATTGATGTTAATTAAATCTCTTCCTGTAAAAGTTAAAATCACATCATTCAAACCAAGTGATTTAATACGTGAATTATCTAAGACATAACTCAGAGACAAGTCTCTTAACTTTGTCCATGTTGCATCANNAATAGAAAAGTTATATGCTTGGTTATCACCAAATCCTCCACCGATTCCGGTTCTATACCAATTTTCATCTAAAAGAACTGGACCAGCTCCAAAATCTTTTATGTTACCTCTTACAGTTGTACCAGNAGCAATTGTGTTTCCTTTAAAGTTAACTAAAGGCTGATCTAATGTAATCCTATTTGCTGTTTCTGCTGTAGTTCCAAATCTACGTAACACCCATAGAGTTCTTGGTGAAAATTCACCACCCTCTGAATGTTCAAGAACTGCATTAAGTCTCCATTTCTTATANCTCATATTAAGTGAGACACCAGCTCTCCAGTCTGGATTTGGATCTCCAAGAACAATTGGACTAGATGTAATTTGAGGGAATCCATTTGAATTTAAATCAAGATTTCCAGCTCCATCAGTTTTTGAACCTGTTCCATATAGAGTACCTAAAGGATGACCAACAATTGCTCTTGAACTAACAGAAGCACCAGGAGACAAGTTAATAGTTTCTGTTCCATATAAATCTGTTACCTCATTTTCATTAGTAGACCAGTTTAAAGCAGTAGAAAGACCAAAATCAGACTCATCAATTAAATTAAGTCCAAGATCTAGTTCCATTCCTTTATTTGTCATTTCTCCATAATTCCCATATTGAGTTGAGAAACCTGAAGAAGGAGATAATGTAACATCTAAAAGAATTCCTTCTATTATGTTATCATAATAAGTAAATGATAAAGATACTTTATCATCATTGAATCTAAAGTCTCCTCCAANTTCCCACTCTGTTTTAATCTCAGGTTCTAGATTAGGGTTACCTAGGTTATTATCCAACCTAAATCCACCTCCAAATAAGTTACTATCTAGTGGATCACTATAAGTTGAATATCCAAAACCTCCTTCAGCTAAAGTCTCAAATTTATGAGCAGATGGCTGAACACCTACCTGACCCCATGAAGCTCTTAACTTTGCAAAAGAGAATAAATCACCTCCTGCCATTTTTTCAGTAACCACCCATGCTACATCAGCAGCAGGATAGAAAAATGTTCCATTAATTGTTGATGATGCTTCTAGCGCACCTGATACATTAACGAATAACTCGTCATTAACATCAAAGTTTAGTATACCATAACCTCTATTTGATCTTCTAAAGGATCTATAGTTAGAAAAACTTGACGCCTCAGCTGAAGTATTTAATGCTGTTGTCTGTTTTGATGAATTTACAAGAAAACCTGTAATGTTTCCAGAAATTCTGTTATACTTTCTATCATTATAACTCCAACCTGCTGTTGCAGTTAAATTAATATTATCAGCAAGATTAAAGTTTGCTTTTCCAATAATATCTAGTGTTGAGTTTCTAATATCAATTACATCCTCTTGGAATTGACCTTGTGCTCTAGAACTAGCATCCCCAATTGGAAAGAAATATGTTCTTTTATCGTCTGCAACATCTACATTTCCTCTTGTAATAATTGAAAACCAGTTAGTTGGTTTAATAGTTAATTGAGGTGTAACTGTTATCCTATTTACTTTTGTATTTGCTGTTTGTTCATTAACTGTCCAAAGAGGATTTGTATAAGTCTGATTTTCACTTCTACCAATTGGTTTTCTATAAGATCTACCTCTGTTAACATATTCTACTCCACTAGAACTAGTGTATGTACCCTTATAATCTCTTCCATCAAAATCAGGTGCAGTCCTAAGAAGTCCAAGCATTAGTCCTGATACATTTGAACTTTGCTGAATTCTATTTGAATTAGTATAAGTATAAGCCATTTTACTTGATAAGGTTATTTTATCATTTAATCTCGCCTCATAGTTCAAACGAACATTTGTCCTTTCATAACTAGAATTTTTTATGATTCCATCCTGATCCAAGTGACCTAAACTAAAGAAATAGTTACTATTGTCTCCACCTCCACTTATAGTTAAATCATTTTGTAAAGAATGACCAGTTCCAAATACTGAATTCCAGTTTTCATCAACAAAAGTTTCTTGTGAATTTTTATCATCAATATTTTTGTATATAGTTCCATTGTCAGCTGTGAAAAATGCTCCTGATGAATATGTGTCCATAAGACCAGATCTACCAGGAATCCAATCACCCCATGACTCAGCTCTGTTTGTTCCAAATACTCCGCTACGACCTTGTCCCCAAGTATCTTGCATTGGTATTCTTTCTGATATTTCATCAAATGAATAAGAAGATTTAAATGTAATTTTCGCTTCTCCTCTTGAACCTTTTTTTGTTGTTATTACAACAACTCCGTTTGCAGCTTTACTTCCATATAAAGCACCAGCTGATGCTCCTTTTAAAACCTGTACAGATTCTATGTCATTAGGGTTAATATCATTCAAACGAGATCCTTGTGTTACACCTCCATTACCACCAGTNATAAGGTTACCNCCAGAATAAGAAGTTGTATTATCCATTGGAACCCCATCAACAATTATAAGAGGTTGTATTGAACCAGCTATTGTATTGGCACCACGGATTCTAATTGTACTCCCAGCTCCTGGGTCACCATTAGATCGAGTAATTCTAACACCTGAAGCTTTTCCACTTAAAGCATTGACTACTGTAGTTTCTGCAGATCTTACAACATCATCAGTTGCAATAACAGATGAAGTTGATCCTTGTTGATCTCGGACTGCTGCAAAACCAAGTGCAGTAACTACAACTTCTTCTAATTCATTGTCAAGTTGAAGTGATACAGAAATACTATCTTGGTTACTAACAGTGACAAATTCACTCGTATATCCAATATAACTAATCACTAAAACATCTCCTGAACTAGCGCTAATTGTAAAATTTCCGTCGAAATCTGTTGAAACCCCAGTACTAGTGTTCTCAATAATCACATTAGCCCCTGGGAGTGGACCTCCGTTCTCATCAAGAACAATTCCGCTTATTTCCCCTTGCCCAAAAACAATTAGTGAGCTTAACAGAAATAATGTTGTAAATATTTGTTTCATATCCTTTTTTGTTAATTTTATTAGTCTTAAAAGATAGAAAAAAAAACACTTATTTACTAACTTTATATTATAAACAGAAAAATGGAAACAACATACACTTGTAGTAAATGTGGGATGTCAGTAAATAGTCAATGTGCTAAATGTGATGAACCTTTATTAAATAACACAATTGAGCTTGATAATGGCGAGAAAGTTCAAGTTTCATATTGTCCAAAATGTGAGGGAAAAATAAAATCTCCAATGTGTTGTGGAGAAGACATGTCTTGTGCTTTATAAATTAGTTGGATAGGAATTTAGATCTATTCCCCAAATTAGCGGTAACATGAAATAAACCATTAATGTTATAATTATAATTGATATTATATTCATTAAAAAACCTTTATTAAACATATCTGATATCTTTAAATATCCTGATCCAAAGACTACTGCATTCGGCGGAGTAGCTACAGGTAACATAAATGCACAAGATGCTGCAACTGCTGCAGCAACCATTAAGCCAAATGGATGAACATTTAAACCTAAAGATAAAGGTGCCAAAATAGGAAGTATCATGGCAGTAGTAGCAAGATTAGATGTAATTTCAGTTAAGAAATTAATCATAGCAACAGTAAATAGGATTATAAAAAAGAATGGTAAAACTTCAAATGATTCCATTTGACCACCAAGCCAGAGAGCTAAACCACTTTCCTGAAATGCCTTTGCTATAGCCAATCCTCCTCCAAATAATATTAGAATCCCCCAAGGCACACCAACTGAATCATCCCAATTTATAAGTCTTCCTTTTTTATTTGACGGAATAATGAATAAAAGAGTCGCAAAGAATATTGCAATTATAGTGTCATCGATAAATGGTATAAAAATTTCTAAAACTTTTTTCAGAATCCAACATAATGCTGTTAAAGCAAAAACAATCAGTACTCTTTTCTCTTCATAAGAAATTTTTCCCAGTTTATCTTTAAGCTCTCTTATTTTATTTATTTTAATATCATAGCTACTTAATTCACGCTTATATGCAACCCTAGTTAAATAAAAGTAGCATAGGGATAACAATATTATTGATACAGGAAATCCAAAAACGAACCATTCAAAAAAATCTATTTCATAACCATACATATTATGTATTATACCAACTAAAACAGTATTAGGAGGAGTTCCGATTATTGTTGCTACACCACCTATTGAGGCACTATATGCAACTGCAAGCATAATTATTTTACCAAAGATATTATCTTTTTTTCCTTCTTTAATTTGACTTACTATAGCTATAGCAATTGGAAGCATCATTACAGAAGTTGCTGTATTTGATATGAACATCGATAATGATGCTGTTGCGATCATACATCCTAAAATAATTCTGTTTAAACTAGAGCCAACCCATAGAATGATATTTAAAGCAATTCGTTTATGAAGATTCCACTTCTCAATTGCAATTGCGATTAAGAATCCTCCAAGATATAAGAATATATATTTATCCCCATAAGAAGCTGAAGTTAGCTCAATACTTAATCCTCCAGTTAATGGAAAAAGAATAAGTGGAAGTAATGAAGTGGCTGCAATTGGAATTGCTTCTGTTACCCACCAAATTGCAATCCAAATTGTAGATGCTAATATACTTTTTCCTTCACTTGATAAACCTTCAAAATTGAAAAAGAAAAATATTAAAACAAACATCAATGGTCCTAAAATGAGCCCTAATGTTTTTTTTGATATCATATAATGGTAATAATTAACTTAATCTTTAATTACGGGGTAATCAATCCCAAGTTGCTGAAGATAAGTTTCATATTTTGTTTCATCAAAATAGAATTCCTTCAATCTTGATTTATATTGTTCCATTATATCTTTATTTAAAAAAGTAGCAGGAGGATCATTTTCTGAGATCATGGGTCTATATTCTGTTTCTTCCTTCTGAACATTTTCGAAATAGTCTTTAGCTTGAGTTAGTTTNTCAGGTTTTAACAAAAAGTCTAAAATTGTCATAGCTAATACCTTNGCNCCAGCATTTGCACCTTTATGAGCAATAGGAGTTGCCATAGCTATTGAATTAGACCAGTGGTGTCCCTGAAGTCCTGGAATATTTGANGGGAATCTCAAAGTTACTGTTGGAACTTTCCAAGAAATATCACCAATATCATCAGAACCACCGCTNATGAATATAGGGAGGGGTGATCCAATTTTATTTATTTTAGTTGCCAGTCCTGAAGTATTTGAAGAATTAACTTCTTTTTGAACTGCTATTGCTAATTTTTGATCATTTTCAGACCAGTCAGGAAGACCTATGTTATTAATATTCTCATACATCTCTTCAGCAATAACTTTATTAAAATGTCTTGGCCAAGCAGTTCCTAGAATCCTAGATGTAAATGAAGTATTAGTCATTAAAGCCGCCCCTTCTGCTATTTTATTTGCAGTACCATACATGTCCATTATTCCTTCATATTTAATATCTCTGAAGTAAAACCAAATTGATGCTTTTGAGGGAACAACATTTGGTTGATCTCCAGCATCAGTAAAAATTGAGTGTGATCTTTTTAAAGGATGAAGATGCTCACGTTTGTAATTCCATGCAATATTCATTAATTCAGCAGCATCTAATGCACTTCTTCCTCTCCACGGTGCTCCTGCAGAATGAGCCGTTTCTCCATCAAATGTATACTCTACTGAAATTAGCCCAGTTCCAGTTGCTAACCCCCATGAAACTCCTAAATTACTACTAACATGAGTAAAAATACACATGTCTATATTGTCAAAATATCCATCTCTCACATACCATGCTTTAGTTCCAATTTGTTCTTCTGCTACACCAGGCCATAAAACTAAAGTTCCTTCTATATTGTTGTCTTTCATAATTTTTTGAACTGATAAGGCAGCTGTAATCACAACAGGTAGACCTGAATTATGACCTTCTCCATGTCCTGGAGCTCCTTCTATAATGGGTTTATGATAAGCTACACCAGGATACTGAGAAGCTTTAGGAATACCATCAATATCACTACCAAGAGCTATAGTAGGGCCTCCATCTCCATTAGACCAAGTTGCAAACCAAGCAGTTGGCACATTTGACGCTCCCTTTTCTATTATAAAATCATTTGATTCTAAAATTGANGTTAAATAATTTGAAGTTTCAAATTCTTGAAATCCTAATTCAGAAAAGCTAAAAACTTTATCAACCATAATCTGAGTTTTTTTCTTATCCTCTTCAACAAGATTAATTGCAGTATTTTTTAAAGATTTAATTTTTTTATTTGAATATTTCTTCTGAGCATTAAGATTCATCCCTATTGAAAGAATCATGACAGAAATAATTAATGTAGTTATCCTTCTCATATTAGTAAGTTTTTTTAAATTATTAGTAAGTTTTTTTAAATATAGTAATATCTTTTAATAGTGATATCTTTTAAAGGATTCTATTGCAGCATAATCTGCAAGGCCCATTTTTTTATATTTAAGTGCAGTTTCTTTATTCCTTTCTTCAGCTCTANCCCAAAACTCTCTTAGATCTTGACCCTGAAACATTACGCCATCTTTTTGAGTTTGGTGAAAGAAAATTGATGTTCTTTTTCTTAATACTTGATTTGGACTCATTGGTACAGCCATATCTATATCATGAATATCCCACTCTAGCCAAGCTCCTCTATATAGCCATAACCAACAATCTTTAATAAACCTTTCTTTTTTAATAGATTTCAATGCATCAAAAATTATATTTAGACATACTTGGTGTGTTCCATGAGGATCTTCAAGATCTCCGGCAGCATAAATTTGATGAGGTTTTATCTTTTTTATTAATAGAGCTGTCTTTTCTATATCTTTTTCTGAAGGATGATTCTTTTGAATTTTACCAGTTTCATAAAAAGGTAAATTCATGAAATGAGTATTCTTATCTGGAATACCAATATATCGTGTAGCTGCAATTGCTTCACTTTTTCTTATAAGACCTTTTAATTTTCTAACTTGTTTTGAACCAATCTGATCAATTCTTTTATTTTTTAGCTCTTTAATTAAAACTTTTAAATCATTAGTCTTAACTTCATTCACATCTTTTGAAACCTCAAGGAATTTTAAGGCATCATGATTAGATACAGCAATATTTCCTGAAGTCTGATAAGAAACATGAACATCATGACCTTGAGATACAAGTCTATCAAAGGTTCCTCCCATTGAGACAACATCATCATCTGGATGTGGGCTAAAGATTATAACCCTTTTAGGATTCGGAGATTTTCTTTCTGGTCTAGTTTTGTCATCTGCATTTGGCTTTCCTCCTGGCCATCCAGTTATTGTATTTTGAAAATGATTAAACATTTTAATGTTTAATTCGTAGGAAGATCCCTCTAGAACTAATAAATCAGAAAGTCCATTTTTGTTATAATCTTCATCAGTTAATTTAAGTATAGATTTTCCTGTAATCTCGGTAAGCCAAACAACAGCTCTTCTCTTCATTAGATTAGTCCATTTACAAGTGTCAACTAACCATGGCGTTTTAGATTTTATTAATTCACTTGCAGACTCATTATCTAATACTAATGTAGTATTATTATGTTTTTGAAGATATGATACTGGAACTAAAGGCGTGACATCTCCTTCAACTGACTTTTTTACAATTAAACTCTTATGAATACCCCATGCCATAACTATTATTCTTTTAGAATTAAAAATAGTTCTAACCCCCATAGTAATTGCTGTATTAGGAACATTTTCTTTTCCACCAAAAGTCTTACTTGCATCAAACCTTGTAGTATCATCAAGATTAATTAGTCTAGTTTTAGAATTAAAATGTGATCCTGGCTCATTAAACCCTATATGACCTGTTCTCCCTATACCTAAAATTTGTATGTCAATTCCTCCACTCTCTTCAATTTTTTTCTCATATGATTCGCAGAATTTTTTTATTCCTTTAGGCTTAATCTCTCCTAATGGTATATTTATATTTTCTTTTGGAATATCAAGATGATCAAATAAATTCTCACTCATAAACTTGTGATAGCTATTTTTATCATTTACTTTAATTGGATAATATTCATCAAGATTAAAAGAAATAACATTCTTAAAACTTATTGATTCTTCTTTATGAATCTTAACTATTTCTTTATATATAATCCTAGGTGATGAACCAGTTGCAAAACCCAAGACACAATTTTTATTTTTTTCTTGTTTTGATTTAACCAAGTCACAAATCTCTCTAGCAATTAACTTTGATGCAATTTCAGAATTTTCAAAACATACAGTATGAAATTTCTCAAATCTCGTTTCTTCATTAATTCCAGGAGATTGGTATTTTATATTTTTTTTACCCATTGTCAATAATATGGAACTACAAAGTTAATAATGTTTTAATTTAAAATTATTCTTTTGTTTTTTTAATTTTTATATTCATGGCTTAATTTATGAATACATTAATTATTGGAAGTGGTCCCGCTGGTTATACAGCTGCAATATATGCAGCTCGAGCAGACTTGAAACCAATAATTTATACAGGTCTTGAACCTGGAGGCCAATTGACTACAACCACAGATGTAGATAATTTCCCTGGCTATCCAAAAGGTATAGATGGTCCAACAATGATGCATGAATTAAAAGAACAAGCTGAAAGATTTGGCACTGAAGTAAGAATTGACTTTATATCTAAAGTTGAATTCTCATCAGAAAGAGGTGGGGTTCATAAGGTGTTTTCTCAAGATGGAACTAAAATTGAAGCCAAAACAATTATTATCTGTACTGGCGCTTCAGCAAAATATTTAGGTTTACCAAGTGAACAAAAATTAATTGGTGGAGGTGTTTCTGCTTGTGCAGTTTGTGATGGATTTTTTTACAAGAATCAAGAAGTAGCTGTTGTAGGTGGAGGAGATACAGCAGTTGAAGAAGCTACTTATTTAGCTAAAATATGCTCAAAAGTAACTATGATTGTTAGAAAAGATCACCTGAGAGCTTCTAAGGCTTTGCAACATAGAATTAATAAGTATCATAATATTTCAGTTTTGTTCAATCATGAAGTAAAGGAAGTTATAGGAGAAGATGTAGTTCAAGGGATTAAAATAACAAACAATTTAACTGAAGAATTGAGTGAAATAAATATAACTGGACTATTTCTAGCCATTGGCCATATACCTAATACTGAAATTTTTAAAGGTCAGATAAAGATGGACAATAATGGATATATAATTACTGAATCCAAATCTACTATTACAAATGTACCTGGAGTTTTTGCTGCTGGAGATGTTCAAGACAAAGAATACAGACAAGCGATTACTGCTGCTGGAACTGGTTGTATGGCTGCTTTAGATGCTGAAAGATATTTACAAGAAATTTAATTTCTTTTTATTGCCCTAAACCATCTATCTGGAATATTATCCTTTAATGCAGAATTGTAATCAGTTTCTAAACATGGTAAATATCTTTTTTCATCATTGTCAGATAAAATAATTTCTAACCACCATCTATCACTTCTCTTGCTTTTTATAAAAACCAAATCTCTTCCTGATACTGATACATTATATTTTATAAAACCAGTTGAATCATTAAATAAAGGTTCAAGAAATCTAGAATTAACACCTTCAATAAAATACCAAATTATTTGAGCATAAAGTTTATTTGAAATAGAATTATTTAATAATTCAAACAAACCAAAAAATCTAGATTTATCGCTAATTCCAGAATACCTAGATAAAATACATATTAGCCTGCTATCAATACCATTTGGATTACCATTATCAAAATTTCCAGAAGAAATCCATGATAATGCTTTCATATCTAAACCAATTATATGAGCATCTCTTAATATTGGTTCTGCACTTTTGTGATCACCAATTAAATCTCCTAATGAGATATAATCAAAAAAAAGTTTCTCCATTAAATCTATCTCATCAGGAGAACAAAGATGTCTTTGATATCCTAAATTTGTAAAATCATTTAATTTAGATGAATCATCAATAATTATTTTATTCATATATGATCTGCTTGATAAAAGATCTTCTTCCTGATGAAGGTCAAATTGATTATCTACTGAAACTATATTAACCTTTTTATTGAAATTACTGTAAGATTTAAAAATTGGAAAAATTATATCATTACTTCCCCCAACTATTATTGTGATTATATTTTTTTTTTCTTAAAAAAAGACATAATTCAGAAATTGCATGGTATGTATCGTTTGTTGTTTCACCATTAGGGAGATTCCCTAGATCAGAGATCGATTTTTTCCACTTTCCAAGATTTAATTGATAAAACTCTTTACGAAGATTAGATAAATTAAAATGTGTTGATTCAAAAAACGAATTCCTAGTTTCACTAATTCCTATGATTGCAATATCAGTTGAATCTAGATTTGGAAACCCTAAATTTTCTGTATAAATTTGAATTTCTTCTCCTATTGAACCACTTTTTTTTGATTTTAAAGAATTAAATTCTTCTTCATTAATTGGTTTGAGAAGTTCAATGATCATTTCTTCTTTTTTGTTTTTAGATAATTTTGAGCTTCTTCAAGTGAAATCTTTTTTGGATCAATTTCTTTAGGAATTTCCACTTTTCTATTTCCACTGGAGATTTTAGACCTTCCCCATCTAGCTTTCTCAATTTTTATTTCCTGATCAGGCCATTCTTTAATTAGCTTATCCTTGTCCTTCTGTATTTTGTTTTTAATTAATTCTTCTATATTCTCAATAGTTAGATTATCAAAATCAAATGTCTTATTGACATTTATAAAACTTTCATTCCATTTTATATAAGGTCCAAATCTACCAACTCCTTTTGTTACAGGTAGGTCATCAAAAAAGTGAATTGGTTCATCAGCCTTATGCTTTTGATCAATTAATACAATAGCTTCACTTAACTCTATTGTAAATGGATCATGGTTTTCTGGGATTGAAATTGATTTTGATGAAAATTTAATATATGCTCCATATCTTCCATTATTAACAGTAACAGTCTCATTTTTATACTCACCTAGTTCTTTTGGGAACTTAAATAAGTCCAGAGCTTCATCAAGAGTTATATTCTCAAGTTGTTGATCTTTGGTTAAACTTGCAAAAATTGGTTTTTCTTCATTTTCTGTGTTTCCAATCTGTGCAAGTGGTCCAAATCTACCTAGCCTAACTTTTACTACCCTTCCTGACTTAGGATCATTTCCTAAAATTTTTTCTCCTGATTGTCTCTCAGCAGTTTCATTAACTTCAGTAACATTAGAATGGAAATCTTTATAAAATCGTTTAATTATTTCTGACCATTCTTCATTTCCTGAAGCAATTTGATCAAAATTCTTTTCTACTTCTGCCGTAAATCCATAATCAAGAATATTTCTAAAATTATTTACTAAAAAATCATTAACAATTACTCCAATATCCGTCGGAATTAATTTACCCTTGTTTGAGCCTGTTCTTTCTTTCAAAATTTGATTTGAAATTTGATTATTTGAGAATTCAAGAAATTTATACTCTCTTTCAGATCCTTCATTACTTCCCTTTTCAATATAACCTCTTTTCTGAATAGTAGAAATTGTTGTAGCATATGTAGCTGGTCTACCAATTCCAAGTTCTTCCATTTTTTTAACTAAAGAGGCTTCCGTATATCTTGATGGAGGGCTTGAAAACATTTCTTTTGAAGTTATCTTATCAAGTTTAAGCTCTTCGCCTTCTTGAATTTTTGGTAATACACTCTTCTCTTCTTCATTTTCATCGTCAGTACCTTCAAGATAAACTTTAAGAAAACCCTCAAATATTATTACTTCACCTGTTGACGTAAATTTATTGTCATATTTATCAGATTTTATTTTCACTATAGTTTTTTCAATCTCAGCATCTGCCATTTGAGATGAAATTGTTCTTTGCCAAATTAATTTATAGAGCCTTTGTTGATCATAGTCAGATGTTATTTCTTCAATATCTATTTTAGTAGGCCTAACAGCTTCATGAGCTTCTTGGGCAGATTTATTTTTATTTTGAAAATTTCTTGATAAAACAAATTTTTCGCCAAATTTAGATTTTATCTTATTAATTATTGAATCTTTAGACTCATCTGAAATAGTAACACTATCAGTTCTCATATAAGTTATAAGCCCAGCTTCATAAAGCTTTTGAGCAGTACTCATAGTCCTAGAAACTCCAAACCCAAGTTTTCTTGATGCTTCTTGCTGAAGAGTTGAAGTAGTAAAAGGAGGAGTTGGTGATCTCTTTAATGGTTGTTTAGCTAACGAGTCAATATGAAAAATTGCATTTTCATTTTGAATAAAAAAGTTTTTCACCTCTTCATCTGTTTTAAACCTAATATCAAGCTCAGATTTGATTTGCTCTCCTGCTAGATTATTAAAAACACCAATAGTTTTAAAACTATTTTGAAATTCGTGTTTTTGAATTTTTCTTTCTTTCTCTACAATTACTCTTACACAAACTGATTGAACTCTTCCAGCAGATAAACCAGTTTTTACCTTTTTCCATAACACAGGAGATAGTTCATATCCAACAAGTCTATCCAAGACCCTTCTAGCTTGTTGGGCATTAACAAGATTATAGTCAATAGATCTAGGGTTTTCTATTGCCTTAAGAATAGCATTTTTTGTAATTTCATGAAAAACAATTCTATCAAATTCTTTATTATTTAGATTAAGGTTTTCATATAAATGCCAAGCAATTGCTTCTCCTTCCCTATCTTCATCACTGGCAAGCCAGACTTTGTCTGATTGTTTTACATATTTTTTCAGGTCTTTAACAACCTGTTTTTTTTCATCTGGGATAATATATTTTGGTTTGAAATCATTCTGTATATCAACTCCTATTTCACTTACAGGTAAATCAGATATATGGCCTACACAAGAAACAACCTTAAAATCTTCTCCTAAGATTTTTTCAATTGTTTTTGCTTTTGTAACAGACTCTACGATAACTAAATTTCTTGACATCAAATAAAAATTTGGGCTTAAAAGTAAACAGATTTATTTTGTTAAAAATATAAAAATTTAATTTTATCAATTTTTACTTTATTTTTTTTTGGTAATTTTTTAAAAAAACAAACTACTTTTGTATATAATTTATGATAGTAGAGCAAATATATACGAGTTGCTTATCACAAGGTTCATATTATATTGAAAGTAATGATGAAGTAGCTATTATTGATCCTATTAGAGAAATAGATTCATATCTAGAAAAAGCTAATAAAAGGGGGAGCAAAATAAAATATATTTTTGAAACCCATTTACATGCTGATTTTATTAGTGGTCATATTACTTTAGCAAAAAAAACAGGAGCTGATATTGTTTATGGACCAAATACAGAAACTTCATTTAATAAATTATCTGCAAAAGATGGACAAGAGTTTAAAATTGGTGATTTAACAATAATTGCATTGCATACACCAGGACATACTCTTGAAAGCACAACATATTTATTAAAAGATGAGACAGGAAATGATCATGCAATTTTTACAGGTGACACTCTATTTATAGGAGATGTTGGAAGACCAGATCTATCTCAAAACACTAAAGTTGATGCTAAATTATTCGCTGGATTGTTATATGATAGCTTAAGAAATAAAATTATGACATTAGATGATGAAATCATAATCTATCCTGGTCATGGTGAAGGATCCTCATGTGGAAAAAACCTCAGCTCAGAGACTATTGGAACTCTAGGCAATCAAAAGAAAACGAACTATGCACTAAGGGAAAATATGACAAAAAGTGAGTTTATTGATGAAGTCCTGGATGGGCTTGATAAACCACCAAAATACTTTCCTTTTAATGTTTCTATGAATAAAAATGGATATGATGATTCAAAAGAAGTTCTACAAAAAAATTTAAACCCTCTTGATCCTGATAAATTTGAAGATTTAATTTCAAAAAGATATGTAATTGTTTTAGATGTTAGACATCAAGATGATTTTGCAAAAGCACATATTCCTAATTCCATCTTTATTGGATTAGATGGAAGGTTTGCTCCGTGGGTAGGGGAGATTTTAGAGGATATTAATACTCCTATTCTACTTGTAGTCCCTAATGGAAGAGAAGAAGAAGTTATTACTAGATTATCAAGAGTAGGTTTTGACCATATTCTAGGATATCTAAAAGGAGGGATTGAAAATTGGACATCAAAAGAAAAAGTAACCTCTTCTATAGATTCTTCTAAGGCATCTGTTCTTAAAGATCTTGAGAATAAGTCAAAACACCTTATACTTGATGTTAGAAGCCATGATGAACATCAAAATGAATCAATATCAGATTCTTTAAATATTCCTTTAAAATCAATAAATAAATCTATTGATCAAATTAATTTTAAATCTATATTCTATATACATTGTCAAGGTGGATATAGAAGTATGATTGCAGCTTCAATACTAAAAAAGAATGGCATTCACAGTTTTTCTAATGTTAAAGGGGGATACAATTCAATCAAAAAAGCTAGTTTAAAGCTTTAATAAACTGACAAATTGGCATAATTTAATATAATTGATTAATTTTACAAGTCAAATTATAGAATTATTAAAGAAAATAAACTTTATATAGAGACCTATGGCTGTCAGATGAACTTTTCTGATAGTGAAGTTGTTGCTTCAATTCTTAAAAAAGAAGGTTATGAATTGACTGATAATTCTAAAGAAGCAAACCTTGTTTTACTTAATACATGTTCAATAAGAGATAAAGCTGAGCAAACAGTAAGAAATAAATTAAAAAATTTTAATTCTTTGAAAAAACAGAATAATAAATTAAAAGTAGGTTTATTAGGATGTATGGCTGAAAGATTAAAAGAAAAATTAATTGAAGAAGAACAAGTAGTAGATTTAGTAGTTGGCCCTGACTCATATAAAGACTTGCCAAATCTTTTGAATGAAGTTGAGCATAATCAAAAAGCTGTAAATGTTATTTTATCTAAGTCGGAGACTTATGGCGATATTTCTCCTGTAAGAATTCATAATAATGGGATTAATGCATTTGTTTCAATAACTAGAGGATGTGATAATATGTGTACCTTTTGCGTTGTTCCTTTTACTAGAGGAAGAGAGAGGAGTAGAAGTCCTGAAAGTATAATTAGAGAAATTTATGAGCTATCAGAAAAAGGTTATAGAGAAGTTACTCTTCTAGGGCAAAATGTAGACAGCTACTTGTGGTATGGTGGTGGACCAAAAAAAGATTTCATAAAAGCTTCTAATGAGCAAAAGAAAAATTCAAAAAGATTTTCTAACCTCTTAGATTTAATTGCATCAAATTTTCCTCAAATTAGAATTAGATTTTCAACATCTAATCCTCAGGACATGACTATTGATGTTCTTGAGACCATGGCTAAATACAATAATATCTGTAATTATATTCATTTACCAATTCAATCAGGAAGTGATAGAATTTTAAAAAAGATGAATAGACTTCATACAAGACAAGAGTATCTTGAGCTTATTAAAAAAACAAGAGAGATAATCCCTAATTGTGGAATTTCTCACGATATAATGACTGGTTTTCCATCTGAAACTGAGAAAGACCATCAAGACACATTAACTTTAATGGAAGAGGTGAAATATGATTTTGGATATATGTTTGCCTATTCTGAAAGACCTGGAACTTATGCTGCAAGAAACTTTAGAGATGATATAAAAAAAGAGATTAAACAAAGAAGGTTAGAAGAAATTATTAATCTGCAACAAAAACATAGCAAAGAAAGAAACCAAAGATTCTTGAATTTAACATGTCCTGTTTTAATTGATAAATCTTCAAAAAAGTCAGATGGTTTTTGGAGTGGCAGAACTAGTGAAAATAATGTAGTTGTATTTCCAAAAGAAAACTACTCTCCTGGAGATATTGTGCAGGTAACAATTGAAGACTTTACTTCAGCTACATTAATCGGTAAAGCAAAAAAGAAATCATTAGCTATTTAATATGGAATCTATTCAATCTGTTAAACAAAGATTTGGAATTATTGGAAATAATAATAAACTAAATAGAGCACTTGAAAAATCAATTCAAGTCTCGAATTCTGATATTTCTGTTCTCGTAACTGGTGAGAGTGGTGTTGGTAAGGAGAGTATTCCTAAAATAATTCATCAATACTCTCACAGAAAACATGCTAAGTATATTGCAGTTAACTGTGGAGCAATTCCTGATGGAACAATTGACTCTGAATTATTTGGACATAAAAAAGGTGCTTTTACAGGTGCAACTAGTAACAGGAGTGGATATTTTGAAGTTGCTGATGGAGGAACTATTTTTTTAGATGAAGTTGGTGAACTTCCTTTGTCTACTCAAGTAAGATTATTAAGGGTTTTAGAAAGTGGTGAATATATTAAAGTAGGATCATCAAAAGTAGAAAAAACCAATGTAAGAATAGTTGCTGCTACAAATAGTAATATGGATGATGCAATAAGGTCTGGAAAGTTTCGAGAAGATCTTTTTTATAGATTAAGCACAATAATTATAAACATTCCTCCTTTAAGAGAAAGGAAAGAGGATATTCCAATTTTATTTAGAAAATTTGCATCAGACTTTGCCCAAAAATATAACATGCCTACTTTAAGGCTTGATGAAAAAGCTGAAGAGCTTTTATGTCAAAATGAATGGAGAGGAAACATAAGGCAATTAAGAAATATCGCTGAACAAATGTCTATACTTGAGAAAGAAAGATTATT
>PBYT01000019.1 GCA_002729755.1 Flavobacteriaceae bacterium | reverse complement strand
TGATAATAATTAAACTATATATATAAGCAATAATTAGAAAATTTATATTTAAGTTTGCTCAAATATTTCTTATGAAACCAATTCATCTTTTATTATTTATCTCATTTTTTTTCTCAACAGAGCTATTTTCTCAACAAGGATTAGGTGTTATGGTTGATAGAGCTCAACAAGCCCTTACAGAATTGGGTAATAGATCCTCAAGAAAACCAAAGCCTAAAACCATACAGGGTACTCACTATTTTAATGAAGATTTTGAAGTAGCAACTCTTGATTACTTTGGAAAAGAACTAAATGATAAAGGTTTTATGAGATACAATGCTTTTAGAGATGAAATTGAAATGGCAAGTACAACAAGTCAAAATGAATCAGATTTAATTCTTATGCAAAGCAAGGATATTGTTCCTGTAATATCAGGGGAAAAATATTTATATCTACCNCATAGACTAGAAGATGGTAGAGCCCATATAGGTTATTTAATTCTTTTATATGAAGGNAAAAAGAATACTGTCTATATAAAAANGAAAAAAGTATTCATGGANGAAGTNNTTGCTAGAACTGGATTAGAGAATCCATTTCCACCAAGATTTGTTGATGANGTTAAGATTTATGTTAGCNAAAATGGNGACACNCCAANTCCATTAAGAACAAAGAAAAAGACAGTTATTTCATTTTTTAAAGAAAATTCTGAACAGGTAAGGAAATTTATTAAATCTAATAGACTAAAAGTAAACGACCCTAAAGCGATTGCTAGAATTTTTGAATTTGCAGACAATCTTTAATTTTACTAGATAATCAACAATATTTTAATAAAAAAATTGTTGATTTTTCGTAAAAATCTTAAAATAATAGCAAAAATTGCAGTTTTTTTAAAAAAACCCTCTCTTAAGTTAGAAGATCCTTTTTTTTAAGAAATTATTAACATATATTAGCCCTTACGAAATTTTAAGAAATTTTTAACAAAAATTAATTTTAACTAAATAACTAAGTATGAAAAGCTTATTCAGATTACTAGTGGTTTTCTTATTGTCGGCACAAGTTGCTATGGCACAGAAAGCTGTAACTGGTGTTGTTTCTGATAGTGACGGAATTCCGCTTCCTGGAGCTACCGTCCTTGTACAAGGAACAACTACTGGTGTAACCACTGATTTCGATGGAAACTTTTCTATTAATGTATCTGAAGGCCAGTCTCTGGAATTCAGTTTCGTTGGTTATGATACTGCAGTAGTAACTGTAGGTGCAGGCAACGTCATTAATATTTCGCTTTCCCTTGGAACACAACTTGAAGAAGTAATTGTTACCAGTTTAGGTATTACAAGAGAAAAACGTGCGCTAGGTTATGCTGTTTCGGAAGTTGACGAAAGTCAAATTGAACAAAGAGCATCCGGTGATGTTGCACGTGTTTTAGCTGGTAAGGCCTCTGGTGTACAAGTTACAAATCAAGGTGGTATATCTGGTTCAGGAACAAGTGTGATGATTAGAGGTATGAGTACCTTTAGCTCATCAAACCAACCATTATTTGTTGTTGATGGTGTGCCTTTCCAAAGTGATACAAACGCTATGGGAGGATTCACCTCAGGAAACAATGGTTCGTCAAGATTCTTGGACTTAGATCCAAATAATATTGAATCTGTTAACGTTCTTAAAGGATTGGCTGCGTCAACTCTTTATGGATCGCAAGGTAGAAACGGTGTAATTTTAATTACAACTAAAGCCGGTTCTACTTCTTCAGGTGCTAGGGCTGCTAAAAATGAAATAACTGTTAACACATCTTATTTCGTTAATGAGCTAGCTATGAAGCCTGACTATCAGAATCAATATGGTAATGGGTTTAACCAAAACTTTGGATGGTACTACTCTAACTGGGGTCCTAGCTTCGATAAAGAAGGTCCTGCAGGATGGGGTAAACAAAATTCAATTAATGGTACAGTTTCAGGTCAACCAGGATATTTGAAACACCCATATAACAGTAACTTAAATGCAAGGTTCCTTGCCAGAGATCTTTTACCTTTATTAGGTTTATCTATGGATTCTCTTTGGGAATGGAAACCTTATGACAGTGTTGGAGATCTTTTCCAACCAGGAGATATTATAAATACTAATATAAACTTTAGAGGACAAAGTGATGACGGTAAGTTTTCATATAATGTTAACTACGGTAATTTAGATGATAAAGGGTTTACACCTGGAAATACTCTTAGAAGAAATACTCTAAGTGTTGGTGGTAGAGCTGTTTTATCAAATAAATTTACAGTTAGCGGTACTATGAACTATACAAATACTGTGTTTAAATCACCTCCAATTGCTGCTGCATATAGTAGTGGTGCTTCGGACTCTTCACTTTATGGTAACGTATTCTATACACCACGTTCTGTTGGTATAGGTCAATTACCATATGCACACCCTATTACAGGTGCATCAATTTACTATAGATCTAGTAACGGTATTCAACACCCATTATGGACTGTTAACAATACTGGAGATGGACAAAATGTTCAAAGGGTATACGGTGGAGCTTCTGTTCAATATGATATATCTGACAACTTAAATCTTAAGTATAGATATGGATATGACATATATAGTGAGGACAACACAAGTTATCAAAACAAAGGTGGACAAGATGGTAGTCTAGAAACTCAATCTGGAATGTATGAAAAGTGGAATAACACTTCATCAAGAATTGACCACCAAGTATCTCTAAACGGTGACTTCGAATTAGATAGCGATTGGGATTTAACCTTTAACGTAGGTGCAACTTCAAATGCTAGACATTATGACAGAAATGGTGTAAGAAGTACCGGACAAAACGTATTTAACGTATTAAGACATTATAACTTTAACTCTCAAGAAGAAATTGAGTACTTATCAAGAAGAAACGTAACTGGTGTTTATGGTCAGGCGGCTCTTGATTACCAAGACTACTTGTATTTTACTTTAGCATCTAGAACTGACTGGGTATCTAACCTATCAGAAGAAAATAGATCTATTACTTACCCATCTGCAAGTATATCTTTCGTACCATCTTCAATTTTGGACTTTGGTAATCTACCAGTTGATTTCTTAAAGGTTAGAGCTAGTTATGGTACATCTGCAACATATCCAGGAGGATATCCAATTGCATCTGTATTAAGCCTTAATACTAAAGACTTTAGANTAGATGGCNNAGATGTAATTACTAANACAACAGGTTCTNNNNTNGGTAACACAGGGCTTAAGCCTGAGTTGTTAGCTGAGCTAGAATTTGGTTTGGAAGCTAATCTNTTNGATAACAGAGNNNCAGCNGAGATTTCTTACTTTACGAGANNNACTAATGACCTTATTATTNCNCAACCNTTAGACCCATCAACTGGTTATACTTCTACAAGTACAAACATTGGTGANATTNAAGCTACTGGTTGGGAGATTGACCTTTCATTAGATTGGCTAAGAGGTGAAAACTTTAACTGGAATACTTCAGTTAACTATACTACATCTCANGCAATCGTTNAAGATTTAGGTCAAGACACAGATCAAATCGTTTATNCAGGATTTTCTNATTTAGGAAATGTTGCAATTCCTGGACTTCCNNTAACATCTNTNNTTGGTGGTTCAGTTAGAAGAAACGATGCGGGACAACCNCTAATTGATGCATCTGGTAGTTATCAAGGAAACTATGATACTAACTACAAGACAAATAAATATNCATTAATTGGTGACTCAAACCCTGACTTTATTGCGAATCTAAGTAACACGATTACTTATGGNAANGTTAGNTTTANCTTNTTGTTTAATGCTANTATTGGAGGAGATATGTATTCAAACTTTATTATGACACTACTTGGTAGAGGNCAAACAACTGATACAGTTGATAGNGANCTTCCNTATNTNCTTCCTGGTGTNTTAGCTGATGGNTCNCCTAACNNAATCCAAATTGATAACGCAACTACTTATTTTGGTAACCTAATTGTAGGTCCATCTGAGTTAAGAGTATGGGATGCGAGTGTATTAAGATTAAGTGAAGTATCACTTNCTTATGATGTGCCATCAAAATGGTTAGANAAAACTCCTTTTGGAGCTGCTTCANTTTCTGCACAAGGTTNCAACCTTTGGTATGATGCCTATAATACTCCTNNCGGTATTAACTATGATCCAAACATCGCCGGTCTTGGTGTTGGTAACGGTTCTGGTTTTGAATACTTTAATGGTGTAAGTGCAAGAAAATATGGTGTAAGTGTTAAACTAACATTTTAATAAATCTATAAAAACAAAAAGATTATGAAAAAATTAAATAAACTTTCAGTTTTAGCTCTAACAAGCTTATTCATTTTAAGCTCTTGTGAGACGACAGAATTAGATTTAACTAGTAACCCTAATGCATTAAGTCCAGAAAATGCAAGTGTAGAATTGTTCATCAATAATGTTCAAGAAGACTTTGCATATTTTGTAAATTCNTTAGGTGATACNGGTGCTAGATTAACTAGAATCGCTCAATTGAGTGGTGATAGAATGTATCAAGACGCNTACTCTCCANNNTCATTCTCAGGTATTTGGTCAAGTGCCTACCAAGGAATGATGGANGATNTAAGAGTTATGAATNNTATTGCTNCAGAANAAGGTCTTACATATCACATTGGTATGGGACAGGTTATNCAAGCATATATTCTTNTNACTCTTGTTGATTACTTCGGAGACGTGCCATATACAGAAGCTTTACTAGGTGCAGAAAACTTAAACCCAGCTGCTGACTCTGGTCAGTCGGTTTATAACTCTGCNCTTNGTCTATTAGACCAAGCTATTTCTAACTTNAGTGGTGGTGGTCCAGCGCCTCAATACGATATGTATTATGGNGGGAACGCTGCTGGTTGGATAAAAGCTGCTAATAGTATTAAAAAGAGAGCTTATCTAAATNTNNNCGATNNTGGTTCATATAGTGCGATTACAAACTATATAACTNNTAACGCTGATGATTTCCAGTTCCAATGGGGAACAAATGCTATAAATCCTGATGTTAGACATCCTATTTACAGATATAACTACACCAACACTGGTGCTGGTGACTATCAATCAAACTGGATGATGAACAGAATGATGGNNGGNAGANATGGTATGAGAGATCCAAGAATTTTATATCAATACTATAGACAAATCGCTCTTACTCCTGGTACAGATGGACCAGTAGATGAGATTAGTCTAGAGTGTAGTCTTCCTGGATATTATCAACCACCTCACATTATTGCTTACGGCATGTACTGTTACCTTACNGAAGGTTACTGGGGTCGTGATCACGGTAATGATGAAGGTATTCCACCAGATGGATTCAAAAGAACTCTAATGGGTGTATACCCAGCGGGTGGNGCATTTGATGCAGGTACATTCGCATCTATGGGTGCAGGAGATGGACTTGGTGGTAATGGTATTACTCCAATTGTTCTTTCTTCATGGATGCATTTTNTGGATGCTGAAGTGGCAGGAGTTAATACTGCTGCTGGTACTTGCTAGCACGTTAGCTGGAATTGAAAACTCACTAAATAAAGTGGATGATATTGCCGGAGCGCCAGCAATGGCTCAGTCTTCAATAGATNCTTATTTANCANNCTTCCANNGNAGANTGGGNTNNTGCTGCTGATAAGANNGAATTATGGGCTGAGGAATTCTGGACGACTCAAAGAGGTAATGGAATAGACGCATATAATTCATATAGAAGAAATGGATANCCTNANAATCTTCAACCTATGTTGGAGACTAATCCAGGNCCATTCCCGGTATCAATGTGGTACCCAGCGAATTATGCGGCGAACAACTCTAATGTTACTCAGAAATCTGATGTGACAGGAAGAGTATTTTGGAACNCANGCGGACCTNCGGTCGACTAAAAATTAAATAATTATGAAAAAAGTAAATATATATTTAATAAGTTTAGCCATGATGGCTTTCTCNTGTTCAAAAGAATTTTCTTCTGATGAATATGGNGGATATGAAATGTTGACTGACTACATGCTTAAAGAGTATCAAGTTGGTGCTGCACTAAGAACAATTACTGAANNAGGATCTTATAGATTCTTTGATCCAGGTAATTCTTTATGGTCAGCTACACTTGAAACTCACGATCATGAAAGTGGAGGGTTAACAGAAAGTGTTGANTGGTATGTTTCTAATGGTGGAAATAACGAAGTTCTTGCTAGAACTGTTTCCAGAAGTGAAATGTATGATGGTCCTGTAGGTCTTCCTAGAATGGACATATCAATGTCTCTTGTAGAGGCAGGTGGTTTAGTTGGCGGATATCAAGGTGGAAACACTATTATCCACAGAATGGTATTAAAGCTAACTGATGGTAGAACTTTTTCTACTGAATCTGTTTCCGGGTCATTGACTCAGTCATATTTTAAATCTCCTTTCCAATATCGTAAGACTATTACATGTTTCATGGACGCAGGAATTGTTNCTGCTGTTCCAGGTTTATATACCGTAAACATGACTGATAGTTGGGGTGATGGATGGAATGGAGCTGCTGTTGTAATGACACTGGATGGAGTTGATTATTCTACTTCATTTNNCNGTGGTTCAGCTGACACAATTGTATTTGAAGTTCCTGCTGGCTCAGCCACTATGGGATTCAAATTCGTANNTGGAGCTTGGGACTCAGAGGTAGACTTTAATATTGTCTNCTCTAAACTTGATGGATCAAACTCGCAGACTGCTCTTCCTAATGTTGGAGCGAGCCCTNCTNCNGGTTACTATGCATTAAGTGTATGTCAATAACAGTTTTTTAAACTAAATNAAAGGAGGTTTTTTTAAACCTCCTTTTTTTTTTAATATTATGGNNGNAAAATTAGAGATTTACGGTGCTCGGTCAATAATTGAAGCTATTAAAGCTAATCAAGATATAGACAAAGTATTATTGTTAAAGTCTTCTAGAAGTAGCTTAACAAAATCTTTATTAGATCTTATAATTAAAAATAATATATCTCATTCTTTTGTTCCAATTCAGAGGTTTGATAGATTAAAAAATAAAAATCACCAAGGGGCATTAGCTTTCTTATCTCCTATTAAATTGANAANTATTGAAGAATTAATTGATAATTCTTTAGAAAAAAATGGNAACCCTACTTTTATTTTATTAGATGGAATAACTGATGTTAGAAATTTTGGCGCAATAATAAGAACTGCTGTTGCAACAAATGTGGCTGGNATAATCATTTCACAAAGTAATAGCGCACCTATAAATTCAGATGTAGTTAAAACCTCTGCCGGCACACTATTTAACATGCCTATTTGTAAGGTTAATAACCTAAAAGATGCAATTATGCATCTAAAAGCATCAAATATTGAGATTATAAGCTTAACTGAAAATGCTGAAAANTCAATCTATGAAAGAGTATTNGACAAACCNATTGCAATTATACTTGGTTCTGAGAATAAGGGTATTTCAAATGGACTATTAAGTATTTCTGACGATAAAATACATATCCCTATAAGTAATAAAATAGATTCATTAAATGTTTCTGTTGCCTTCTCTGTTATGATTTTTGAAATAATAAAACAAAAAGGGTTATAAATTAAATAATGTAATTTTGTCAAAACGGATATAATTGCATTTTAATAAAATAATATTACTTCAAATAATATTTTCTCTATTCATTATTACTGGCTGTAGTAATAATATTTATGATAATTATTCNACCCCTTTATTAGANAGAAATAAAATAAGCATTAACGGTGAGATTAAGAGTAATGAACCTTTAGAATTATTGCTTGAACCAAGACCCAATAAAAAATTTTTTGGAGTTCCTTTAGAATTATCTATTTATAATAAAGCAAAANATAATCCTGATTCTCTTTTTGACAATTGGCTATATAAAAAACCCAAAAGNATTAATCGATTAAATAAACTTATTTCAAACAAACAAGTTAACCAACTAAAAAGATATAATAAGCTATTTAATAATTGGATAAAATCGACAGGAGAAGAACCGGTATTTCTTAATAAGACAGATATAGAGAATAATNTTAATAGGTTAATTCAGTATTATAAGAATAATGGATATTTTGATGTAAAANTTGAAATTGATTCTATCATAAAAGATAATAAAGCTGAGATTTTATATAAAATAGACACTGACTCAATATACACAATTGATTCAGTTACTTATAATATTCTCCCTAAAGAAATAGATTCACTATTAAATTCAAAAAAAGGAGAAAGCTTTTTAAAAACTAATAAGCCATTTACTATATCCAAATTAATTAATGAGAGAGATAGAATTATTGATTTATCTAGAAACAATGGGGTTTATAATTTTCAGCAAAGAAGNCTTAATTATAAAATCTTGATTGATAGTAGTGGAATAGACAAAAAGATTCCAATAGTAGTTAATATAACTGATATANCAAATTCTTCAGGTACTGAAACAAATAATAGGTATTCTATAAAAAGAGTTAACAAAATAAANATTTATGTTGAGTCAATCAATGAATTATCAAATATAAACACGTATACTGATTCAATATCTTATAAGGGAATAGATATTTTTTCCAAAGGAAGTCTTAAATATTCTCTTAAATCTCTAACCGAACCTATATTCTTTAATATTGGTGATATATATAGTGAAAAGAAAAAGTTCCTAACATCTAGATACTTTTCTAATCTTGGAAATTTTAAATATCCAAGTATATTATTTGAAGAGAGTGGAGAGGATCTTAATTCTTCAATTTATCTTATTCCAAGAAAAAGATTTTCTCTTGGATTTAACCTTGATTTAACTCATTCAAACATTGAAGACTTTGGGATTTNAGTTGGTTCAATTCTTAATATTAGAAATATCTTCCAAGGAACTGAAAACTTGAGCATAAACTTAAAAAATTCTATAGGCGCATCAAAAGATATAGGAATTCCAAATGATTCATTCTTTAACTTATTTGAACTTGGAGGAAATTTAAATCTTAGAATTCCTAGAGTATTATTCCCTTTAAATTTAAGTTCATATATAAATAAAGAGATGAATCCTATTACAAATATTAATATTGGTACTACTGTTCAAAAGAACATAGGTCTAGATAAGCAATATTATNCAGGAATCTATGAAATTGGATGGTCTCCTTCCAAAAAGAGTAAAATAAATCTTAGAATCTTTGATTTTGAATTTGTAAATAATAATAATATTTCAAATTATTTTAGTGTATACAGAAACTCTTATGATAAACTAAATTATATTTCTTCTATTTATAATATTAATCAAAATATAATTAATGGAGAAGGTGATCTAATTATTCCTGAAGGAGCTAATGAATTTATTAATTCAGTCATAAATAATCAAACAACCATTCAATATGATTCAGATATATATAGAGATGTAANGGGAATATTAGAACGNAAAGAAAGACTTACTGAAAATAATATAATTGTAGGNTCATCTCTAATATATAACATGAATAATCAAGAAGGCATACTAGATGAAGACTTCTATCAATTTCGTTGGAAAATAGAAACAGTTGGTAATATATTTAATGAACTTTTAAGAAAAAATAATTTAAATAAAAACTCAAAGGTTGAAATATCTGGTGTTACTCCTTCTCAATACTTTAAATCTGAATTTAACTTTATAAAACATCTATCATTAACTAAAGGTGATGTCATAGCATTTAGAGCATTTGCTGGTATAGCNATTCCATTTGGAAACTCAGATAATATACCATTTTCAAGATCATATTATTCTGGCGGATCGAATGACAATAGAGCCTGGAAAGCATACAAGCTTGGACCCGGTAGCTCAGATAATTATAATGAATTTAATGAAGCTAACTTTAAATTAGCTTTTAATTTAGAATACAGAACAGCATTATTTGGAAAATTTAAAGGGGCACTTTTTATAGATATAGGAAATATCTGGAATGTTCTTGATGATGTAGAAGACGATNCTATGAGGTTTGATGGGTTAAAAGATCTTAATGAATTAGCAATTGGTAGTGGATTTGGATTAAGATATGACTTTAATTTCTTTGTTTTAAGGCTAGATGTAGGATTTAAAACATATGATCCAGCCTANAAATTAGGATCAAGATGGTTAAATGATTATAATATAGATAAAGCAGTATTTAATATTGGAATAAATTATCCTTTTTAAGAATAAGTTTAATATTTTTGTCATAATATACTCAATTTGAAAAGTAAATTCATTTACGGAAAAAAAGTGCAAGAAATTTTCAAGCTTGCAAAAGAAAAAAAATTTGCCTTACCAGCTATAAATGTTTCTGGAACCAATACAATAAATGCAGTACTTGAAACTGCTAGTGAAATTAATAGTCCAGTAATAATTCAGTTCTCTAAAGGAGGAGCTCAATTTATTGCTGGAAATGGTATTGATAATTCAAATCTTAACGCATCAATTGCTGGTGCTATTTCCGGTGCTCATCACATTCATAATGTATGCGATAATTATAAAACTGAAGTCATAATTCACACCGATCATTGCTCAAGAAAAATTCTACCTTGGATTGATGGGCTTTTAGATTATGGTCATGACTTTTATAATAAAAACGGATACCCTCTATTTAGCTCACATATGATAGATTTATCTGATGAACCAATAGAAGAAAATATAAAGACATGTAAAGAGTATTTAAAAAAATTAACAGATCTCGAGATGACTTTAGAAATTGAGCTAGGAATAACTGGGGGTGAAGAAGATGGTGTTGATAATACTGGCATTGATTCTACAAAACTATATACTCAACCTGAAGAAGTTTCATATGCATATTCAGAGCTGAGTTCAATCAGTAATAATTTTACAATTGCAGCAGCATTTGGAAATGTTCATGGGGTATATAAGCCTGGTAATGTTAGCTTAACGCCAAAAATTTTAAAAAATTCTCAAGAGTATGTGTCTAAAAAATTTCAACTACCTAACAATTCAATAAATTTTGTTTTTCATGGTGGATCAGGATCATCATTAGAAGANATTCGAGAGGCTATAGATTATGGTGTTATTAAGATCAATATTGATACTGATCTTCAATATGCCTTTACTGAAGGTGTAAGAGACTATATTCTTGAAAAAAAAGAGTATTTATTATCCCAAATTGGAAATCCTGANGGTCTAAACACTCCTAACAAAAAGTATTACGACCCAAGAATATGGCTAAGAGAGGGAGAATCTACTTTGAAAAGTAGGTTACTAAAGTCTTTTAAAGATCTGAACAATATAAATACATTAAAGTAAAAATTTCTCAAAATGGCTTGGTTCAAAAGAAAAAGTAAAAAAATTCAAACTAAAACAAAAGAGAAAAAGGATATACCTGCAGGTTTATGGTATAAAACTCCTNCTGGAAAGNTTATTGAAACAAAAGAACTATCTGATAATNAATATGTTANTCCTGAAGATNATTATCATGTACACATAGGAAGTAAAGAATATTTTGAAATTCTTTTTGATAATAATACGTATACTGAAATAGNTGCAAAAATAAATNCCATTGATTTCTTAAATTTTGTTGATCAAAAGAAATATTNAGATAGAATTAAAGAAGCTCAAAATAAAACTGGTCTTAAAGATGCAATTAGAGTTGCTCATGGAAAGTCTTATGGCAATGATATAGTTATAGCATGTATGGATTTTGCATTTATTGGAGGATCAATGGGTTCAGTTGTTGGTGAGAAGATTGTTAGAGCTATTGATCATTCCATTAAAAAAAAGATTCCCTTATTAGTTATTTCTAAATCTGGAGGGGCTAGAATGATGGAAGCTGCAACATCACTTATGCAAATGGCAAAAACAGCTGCAAAATTAAATGAATTATCAGAAGCTAAAATACCTTATATNTCTCTATGTACTGACCCTACTACTGGAGGAACAACNGCATCATTTGCAATGCTTGGTGATATTAATATTTCAGAACCAGGAGCATTAATAGCATTTGCGGGACCAAGAGTCGTTAAAGACACAACTGGACAAGATTTACCTGAGGGGTTTCAAACAAGTGAATTTCTTTTAGAAAAAGGTTTCTTAGATTTTATTTCGCATAGAAAGAATCTTAAAAAAAATATTAATCATTACATTGATTTAATCCANAACAATACACTTCGCAATTATATATAATTAGTTTAAATTTTAAATTTAAAACTATTATATTTGCATCGCTTTAAAATTATATGAAATAATGTCACTACTGAAAAAAGAAGATATATTTAAAGAATTTGGCAAAAATAAAAAGGACAGTGGTTCTANTGAAAGCCAAATAGCTCTTTTCTCATCTAGAATTAAGTTATTATCTGATCATCTAAAAAATAATGCTAAAGATTATAATACAGAAAGATCACTAGTTAAGATGGTAGGTAAAAGAAGGAATTTACTAGAATATCTTAAAAAGAATGATATTGAAAAATATAGAGATATAATTAAGAAGTTAGATATAAGAAAATAATAATTTAGTTTGGTTGCCTTTATTCATCACACAACANAAAAAATTAGGAATAAACCAAAACTAAAAACATGAATCCAAAAGTATTTTCAGAAAGTATAAAACTCTCAGATGGGAGAGAAATAATAATTGAAACTGGTAAACTAGCAAAGCAAGCTCATGGGTCAGCTGTAATTAAAATGGGGAACTGTATGATTCTTGCTACTGTAGTATCATCATATGAAGAAAGCTCTCTTAATTTTCTTCCCCTAACTGTAGATTACAGAGAAAAATTTGCTNCAGCTGGAAGGTTTCCCGGCGGTTTCTTCAAAAGAGAAGCTAGNCCTAGTAATGAAGAAGTNTTAACTATGAGAATAGTAGACAGAGTATTAAGGCCATTATTTCCAAAAGATTATTGTACTGAAACTCAAGTTATGCTTCAACTAATGTCTCATGATGAAAACGTGATGCCTGACTCATTAGCTGGACTAGCTGCATCAACTGTATTATCATTATCAGATATTCCATTTGATGGACCAATTTCAGAAGCTAGAGTAGCTAGAGTTGAAGGTAGTTTTGTTATAAATCCTTCTAAATCTCAATTAGAAGTATCTGATATAGATATGATGGTAGGAGCCAGTGAAGAATCAGTTATAATGGTTGAAGGAGAATTTGATCAAATATCAGAAGAAGAAATGACTCAGGCTATTAAATTTGCTCATGAAGAAATAATCAAGCAAATAAAAGCACAAAAAGATTTAGCTAAACAACTTGGAATACCTGAAACAAAAAGAGAATACAATAAAGCTATTGAAGACAGTGATTTAGAGGAGAGGGTTGAGAAAGACTGTTATGATAAATGTTACGAAATAGCAAAAAAAGGATTACCAAAAAGCGAAAGAAGTGATCTATTTAATAATCTAAAAGAAGAATTACTCTCAACATTTAATGAGGAAGAAATTGAAGAAAANGAAAAATTAATTANTAACTATTTTTCAAAAACTCAAAAAAAGGCTGTTAGAGATTTGGTTCTTAATGAAGGTATTCGATTGGATGGAAGAAAATATTCTGAAATTAGACCAATATGGACTGAAACAAACTACTTACCATCAACACATGGATCTGCAATTTTTACAAGAGGTGAAACTCAAGCACTAGCATCTGTGACACTTGGCACAAGTAGAGAAGCTAATATAATTGATCTTCCAACTGATCAAGGAGAAGAAACATTTTATCTACATTATAACTTTCCTCCATTTTCTACTGGTGAAGTAAGAAGATTAATGGGNACATCAAGAAGAGAAATAGGTCATGGTAATCTTGCACAAAGAGCTTTAAAAAAAGTAATGCCTATTGATTGCCCTTATACTGTTAGAATTGTTTCTGAAATTTTAGAATCTAATGGCTCATCTTCAATGGCATCAGTTTGTGCTGGCTCTATAGCATTAATGGATGCAGGTATTAAAATTAAAAAAAATGTTTCTGGAATTGCAATGGGGTTAATTACAGAAAATGACAAACATGCTGTGCTATCAGATATTTTAGGAGATGAAGATTATCTTGGAGATATGGACTTTAAAGTAACTGGAACAGAAGATGGAATTACAGCTTGTCAAATGGATATAAAAATAAAAGGATTAAAGCATGAAATTCTAGTTGAGGCATTAAATCAAGCTAAGGAAGGAAGGCTAGAAATTCTTAAAAAACTAAATGAGGAGATTTCTAATCCTAATGAGACTGTTAAGGCTCATGCACCTAAAATGGTTAAAATTGAAATTAAAAAAGATTTTATTGGTTTAGTAATTGGTCCTGGAGGAAAAAACATTCAAGAACTTCAAAAAGAAACTGATACTACAGTTGTGATAAATGAAGAAGATGAAAAAGGTATTGTAGAAATACTTGGTGTTGATCAAGATAAAATTGACAACGCTATACAGAGAGTTAAGTATTTAGTTTTTGAACCTGTTAATGGAGAGACATACAACGTAACAGTTTTAAAAATTCTGGATTTTGGGGCTGTAATTGAATTTGTTCCTGGTAAAGAAGCATTATTACATGTATCAGAAATCGCTTGGGAAAGAGTTGAAAAAGTAACAGATTATCTAAATATTGGTGATAAAATTGAAGTAAAGTATCTNGGAACTGACCCAAGAACAAGGAAACCTAAGATTTCGAGAAAAGTATTGTTGAAAAAAAGTGATTAACTTTTAAAAAAAANCATCTTTATATGAGGTTTTGGAACAATTATTGTGGCAATATATAACCTATGAGACAATTAAAAATTACAAAACAGGTAACTAATAGAGAAACAGCCTCTCTTGATAAGTACCTTCAAGAAATTGGTAAAGTTGACCTTATTACTGCTGAAGAAGAAGTCGAATTAGCTCAACGTATCAAGAAGGGAGATCAGTTTGCACTTGAAAAACTTACAAAAGCTAATCTAAGATTTGTTGTTTCCGTTGCTAAACAATACCAAAATCAAGGCTTAACTCTTCCTGACTTAATTAACGAAGGAAATTTAGGATTGATAAAAGCTGCACAAAGATTTGATGAAACGCGTGGTTTTAAATTTATTTCCTATGCTGTATGGTGGATAAGACAATCAATTCTACAAGCTTTAGCTGAACAGTCTAGAATTGTTAGACTTCCACTAAATAAAATTGGCTCAATTAATAAAATAAATAAAACATACGCATTCCTTGAACAAGCGCATGAAAGAGCTCCATCTNCTGAAGAGATAGCAAAAGAACTTGATATGACTGTTAATGATGTAAAAGAATCATTAAAAAATTCTGGAAGACATGTCTCTATGGATGCTCCACTTGTCGAAGGTGAAGACTCAAATCTTTATGATGTTTTAAATAGTGGTGAATCTCCTAATCCTGATAGACAATTATTACATGAATCACTAAGAACAGAAATAGAAAGGGCTCTAGATACTCTAACTCCTAGAGAAGCTGATGTTGTTAGATTATATTTTGGACTAGGTAATCAACATGCTATGACACTAGAAGAAATTGGAGAAACCTTTGATTTAACAAGAGAAAGAGTTAGACAAATCAAAGAAAAAGCTATTAGACGACTTAAACATACTTCAAGAAGTAAAATTCTTAAAACATACCTTGGTTAATAATGTCAATTAAAGTATCNCCATCAATTTTAGCCGCNGATTTTGGCAATATTGAAANAGAATGTGATTTAATTGATAAAAGTGATGCAGACTGGTTCCACCTTGATGTTATGGATGGAATATTCGTTCCAAATATTTCATTTGGAATGCCAATAGTTAAANCCATTAGAAAAATGACATCTAAACCTCTTGATGTTCANCTAATGATTACTCAGCCCGAAAGATATATTGAAAAATTNATAGACCTAGGATCTGATATTATATCATTTCATATAGAAGCTACTAATAAACTAGAAGAAAATATTAGTCTAATTAAAAGTAAAAATGTTAAAGCTGGAATTGCAATTAATCCAGATACTCAAATAGGTGACCTAAAAGATGTCATNTCTAAAATTGACCTAGTATGCCTAATGGGTGTTCATCCTGGATTTGCTGGTCAAAAATTTATNGATAAAACATTGGATAGACTAATAGAATTAAAAAATTTGATTGAATCGAATAATGCAAAAACATTAATTGAAGTAGATGGAGGAGTAAATGCTAATAATTATATGAAGCTAAGGTCTCTTGGTGCAGATGTATTAGTTGCAGGAAGTTATATTTTCAACTCTGAGGATTATAATGAGGTAATTAAAAAATTAAAAGAATAATTAATACCTTATGTTAGATTAACTAAAATAAATACAAATGAAAAAATTAAATTTAATATTACTATCATCATTATTTATTGCATTTTCTTGTGATGCACCACAAGAAGCTCAAGTAATTGGATATAGCGTAAATCAAGACGGAGTTCAAACACCTGTTACTGCTGGGCCTGAATCAACATCAGAAGTATGGAAGGCGTATATTGATGCTCACAACGAAAGAGATATGGAAGCAATTTCAAATCTTAATTCTGATGAATTTAGTGCATACGGACCAGCTGGAGAATATGTAGATGGAAATGATGCTCATAGAGAATTTTTAACTCAATGGTTTGAAACAAAAAACCCAAAATGGAATATTTTATGGTCTATATCTAATACAGGTGAAAGCTCTAATGGTGATGTTGGTGACTATGTTACTTCAGGTCATCAAGTGACTTTAAATGTTGACGGTGAAGATATCACAGTTTATCAAGTTATTGATGCATTGATTGTTGATGGAAAAGTTCAAATGCTTAATGTTTATCAACAAGAAAGAGCTCAAGTTGAGTAATTAATTATTAGTACAAAAAAAAAGAGGGGGGGGCAAAACTCCCTTTTTTTTTATCTAATATTATTTAACTTTATTCAAATGAGAAGATCAATTTTATTTCTTGCTATTATTTATTTTTTATCATGCTCAGAAGAGAATAATTTAATTGATAATAATCAAAATGAATTAATCTCAAATGATCAAGAACTTTTAATTGATATATCAGATGATACAAATCAGTCTTTAACAGAATCCAACAATTTATCTTTTTTGGCCCTAGGAGACAGCTATACAATAGGAGAAAGTGTCTCAGAAAATCAAAGATGGCCTAATCAAATGATAAATATTGCATTAAATGAAGATCTTCTTTTTGAGCAACCAATTATCATAGCTAAAACAGGATGGAGAACTAAACAATTAATAGATACACTAAATAAAATAAATTTCATTAAAAAATTTGATTATGTGTCTCTAATGATTGGTGTTAATAATCAATACAGTTTAAAATCTATTGATACATTTCGATTAGATTTAATAAAACTTTTGGACATGTCTATTGGATATACTAAAAAAGAGATAATGTTGCTTTAATTTCAATACCAGATTGGGGAGTTACACCATTTGGAGAAAGATATGATAGAAATAGAATAAAGGAAGAGATAGATCAATTCAATAATGTAATAAAAGATGTTGCAAATACAAATGATATACTTTATGTTGATGTGACTGGAATTTCGAGACGAGCCTCTACAGAAAAAGATCTCATCGCAAATGACAGCTTACACCCTAGTGGAGAAATGTATAAAGAATGGGCTGAAAAAATATATAAACTATGGGTAAAATAGAACAATACAAGGAAATAGCTAAAAAATATGATTTATCAGATGAATTAAGCCATTTTAAAGAAAGATTTGACAATTCTAATGATTTTATATACCTAGTTGGAAATTCACTGGGAAAACTCCCTTTAGACACAATAAATAATGTTAATCAGACTGTGAAAATGGATTGGGGAAAAGATTTAATCTCTAGTTGGAATCGAAAATGGCTAAGTATCGAAAATACAATATCAAAAAAAATTTCTAAAATTTTAAAATGCAATGAAGATGAAATTTATGTTGGGGCTTCCACTTCAGAGAATCTTTACAAATTGCTTAAAAGCATTTTAATCAATAATTTGGAAATTAATTATATAATATCTGATAATTTAAATTTTCCTTCTGATATCTATATTGCAGAAGGGATATCTAAAGACTTTGAAAATATCAGATTTAAACTACTGGACTACGGAAATGAAGCCGAGGCAAATATTGATAAGTTAAAAGAATTTATTTCTAACAATAATGGTATATTAATTCTCTCTCTTGTTTCATATAAATCATCCTATAAATATCCAATAAAAGAGATAAACGATTATTGCGAGAATAATAATTCTATAGTTATTTGGGATATAAGTCATGCAATTGGAGCAATTGATATTGATTTCCATAATACAAACACCAAATATGCAGTAGGATGTACTTATAAATATCTTAACGGAGGTCCTGGTTCTCAAGCTTTTATATATGTTAATGAAAAGGAGCAAAATATTCTAAAAACTCCTATTAGAGGTTGGTTTAGCCATAACTCCCCTTTTGATTTTTCCAACAATTATGAAGAAAGTAATTCAATGAGTAGGTTTAAATCTGGATCTCCTAATATAATTCAATTAAGTGCTCTTGAAAAAGGACTTGACATAATTCTTGAAGCAGGTACAATTAAACTAGAAAAAAAATCAATTGAGTTATTTAACTTATTTAAAAAAATTTTCAACTCTCACTTAAGTGATAAAGGGTATAATCTAATAACTCCAACAAAAGATAGTGATAGAGGTTCTCATATAACAATATCTCATAAAGAATCCTGGAGAATTTCAAAATGTTTAATTTCTCCAAAAGGTAGAGATAAAAAGATTTTAATTGATTTTAGACCTAATAAGTTTATTAGAATCTCACTTACACCACTTTATACAAGTTTTGAAGATATATATAATCTTACTCAAAGGCTATTTGGTATTGTTAAGCACAAAGAATATATGAATCATGACAATGAAAAGCCAACTGTAACATAAACTCTATATTAAAATGACCCTAATTACAACTTATTTTTAAAAGATTATTGGGGACGCTAAAGCAACATCATTGTTTCAGGATTCCAATTCACTGGTCTTTTTTGAAAATAACTTTTATTTGCTAAAAGTGCAGCTCCTGCAGCTCTTAAACCAAAAGTGGGGTCTTGTATAATTTCTCCTTTTCCTCTGATTGCTTGAAAGAAATTATAAAAATGATCATAATGACCACCTTTGTAATCTGCAGGAACTTCCCAAAGCGATTCACCAGTATTCAAAGCCACAGCTCTTTTTTTAATATTTTTATCATTATAACTTTTAGTTATTCTTTTTTGAGTATTCTCTGTAAAGGCAATCATTGAATAATCACCTGGAATTGTTCCCATCTTTGGTCGGATGAGTTTACAGGAATTTGAACTTACTTCCATAGCACCTTCAGTACCTATAAGTTTAAAACCCTCGCCTTCACCTGATCCTGCAATAAAATTTACCCTCAAAGAGGCGTTAAATGCAGCATGTGTTTTTGTTTCAGGGTAATCGTATAGACAAATGTTTATATCTGGAACATCACGGCCGTCTTTCCAATAACGTAGCCCTCCTGTTGAAAGTGCTCTTTTTGGTCCATTAGAACTTAGGATATAATTTAAGCTTGAAAATGCATGGACAAACATATCTCCAGGAATTCCTGTTCCATAATCTTGATAATTTCTCCATCGAAAAAAGCGTTTTGGATCATAAGGAACTTTAGGGGCACTTCCCAAAAAACGATCAAAATCGATGGTTTTAGGTGTTGCATCTGGTGGTATTGCATATTGCCAGGCGCCTCCTGAAGAGTATCGATCATTATAAAAGTCTAACATTACAATTTCTCCAATAGCTCCGTCTTCATATAATTGTTTTGCTTTTTGATTTCCTAAGGAAGACATACCTTGACTTCCAATTTGACACACACTTTCCGTTTTATTGTACACTTTGATGACCTCATGACCTTCAGCAAAATTTTGAACCATAGGTTTTTCACAATAAACCGCTTTTCCACATTCCATGGCTTCAATAGTGATTTTTTTATGCCAGTGGTCTGGGGTAGCAACAATTACAGCATCGATATCCATTCTTTCCAATAACATTCTATAATCACGACTCGTAAAGAGATCGTAACCCCAAAGTTCTTTAGCGCGATCCAATCTTCCAGTATACAGATCGCAAACTGCAACTAATTTTACACCAGCTACTTTTAAAGCGGCATTTGTGTCATATATTCCTTGAATTCCACATCCAATCAATGCTAAGTTGATCTGATCATTTGCTGAAAAGGGTTCCGAAGCATAAGTACGATCAAGCGTTAATTTTTGGTTGTAAGCACCTGAAAGTAAATAGGGAAATGAAGACACAATGGAAGTACCCAATGTCAATTTTTTAATAAATGATCTTCTTGTCTTTCTTTTTTCCATCCTAACAACCTAATTTGTTAATAATAAATATAACAAATTTCAGCGTTTTAATTTAAAAAGAATTTAGTTTTGATTTCACTAGATCAGCTATAACTCTTCCTTCAGCCCTTCCTAAAACCTTAGCGTTTGTTGTACCAATTACTTTGCCCATATCCTTTATTGATTCTGCTCCTGTTGCTGTAATAACTTCATCAATTATACTAATCAATTCTCCCTCACTAAGTTGCTTAGGTAAAAATTCAGAGATAATTTTGGATTGACTTTCTTCAATTTCAGCTAATTCATCTCTATTTTGTTCTTTATAGATTTTTGCACTATCATTTCTTTGCTTAACAAGTTTTTGAAGTAACTTTATAATCTGATTTTCATCTAAGGTTTCTTTATTGCCAGTCTTAGTTTTTTCTATCAAAATAGCTGACTTTACAGCCCTTAATGCCTCAAGCCTAATTTTATCTTTAGCTTTCATTGCTAAAATAATTGACTCCGTTATTTTATCTTCTAATCCCATAGTATTAAAATTATATTATTTAATCAACATTATCATGTAAATATGTATTTGGTTCTGGAAATTCTATTTCATTATTTTCATTTAGCACTGTTTTTGATTCAACTTCATGATTATTTATGTTATTCTTGATTTGTATCCCCATTCTTTTATATGCAGGTTCTTTTTCAAGATCTTCAACTGAAGAATTTCCATCCTTAAAAACATAATTATATTTCTTAAGACTTTCCCTTCGTAATCTATTTTCATCTAATGGATCAACATCTATAGGATTTTCAAATGCATGATTATTTTCATTATTAATTTCAATAGAAATGTCTTGATCTAAAGTGATATTTTCATTATTCATACTTTCATCTTCATTTTCTGAAATTTCATTTTCAATAGTTTCCTCTTCATCTAAATCTAACTTAACAAACTCTACACTTTCTGATACTGATTCTAAATCTAATTTCTCTGAAAATAATCCATCAGTTATTTTATCTTCATTCGATTGATTGTTTTCTATATTTCCTGAACTAACTTCCTCAATATCAAACACTTCAATTTCATTAATCAATTCATTATCAATCATTTCGTATTCAACTCGCTCGTATTCAACTTCTATGTCTCTGAGAATTTCATTTATTTGACTATCAATTTTCATTTGATTGTCTTTAGAGATGTTATAGTTTGAATCATATCTAATTGTTTCAACCTCATTGTCAGATATATTATCTTCTTCTTCAATTAATTTTTTTTCTATAGTTTGATCCTCATCCAAAGTATAAATAACTTTCTTTGTCTCAGAATTAACTAAATTATTCTGTTGATCTTCTGCAAAACCAGTTGCAATTACAGTTACAGAAATATTGTTCCCTAATTCTTGATCTTCACCAACTCCCATAATTATGTTTGCAGTATTACCAGTTTCTTTCTGAACATATTCATTAATCTCTCCTATTTCATCAATAGTTATTTCATCAGATCCTGATACAATTAATAATAATACATTTTTACTTCCATCTATTTTATTATCATTTAATAATGGTGAATCTAAAGCCTTAATTACTGCATCATTCGCTCTGTTAGAGCCGCTAGAAGTAGCTGAACCCATTATTGCTGTCCCACTATTAGCTAAAACTGTTTTAGCATCTTTTAAGTCAATGTTCTGAGTATAATGATGAGTTATAACTTGTGCTATTCCTTTTGCTGCAGTTGCTAGCACTTCATCAGCTTTTGAAAACCCTTCTTTAAAACCAAGATTTCCATAGACCTGTCTTAATTTATTATTATTTATTATTATTAATGAATCAACTGTTTTCTTTAATTTCTTTAAACCTTTTTGGGCTTGAATCTGTCTTGTCTTTCCTTCAAAATCAAAAGGTATAGTAACTATTCCAACAGTTAAAATATCAAGTTCCTTTGCAAATTCTGCAATTATAGGAGCTGCACCAGTTCCAGTACCACCTCCCATTCCAGCTGTGATAAATAACATTTTTGTTTGAGTCTCTAACAAATCTCTTAATTCTTCATGGGTTTCTAAAGCAGCTAATTTACCAATCTCTGGATTTGCTCCAGCTCCAAGTCCTTCTGTTATATTAACTCCCAATTGAATTTTATTTGGGACTGGACTCTTATCAAGAGCTTGAGAATCTGTATTACAAACAATAAAATCTACTCCAGTAATTCCTTGTTGAAACATATGATTTACAGCATTACTTCCTCCTCCCCCAACTCCCATGACTTTCATCACATTACTTTTATTCTTTGGTAAATCAAAACTAAAGTTATTATCTATTTCTGTTTTCATGTTATTTTATTTTAATTATCAGTTGTATTATCTACTTTTTCTATCCATTTTATAAATTGGTCTCCCCATTTTGAAAGGACAGTCTTTCGTTGTTCACTAATCTCATCTCCTTTTGATGATTTTCCCTCATTTTTATCATTATTATTTTCAATAGCTTTCATAACTAGTCCAACAGCTGTTGAGAATATAGGATTTGAATTGTTTGTGTCTCCTGCTAAATGCTCACCAGGAAATCCAACCCTTGTATCCATTCCGGTTACATATTCAACAAGTTGCTTTAAATGTTTTAATTGACTTCCTCCCCCAGTTAAGACTATCCCTCCTATCAATTTTTTCTTTGCTTCCTCATGACCATAATTTTTTATTTCTAAATAAACTTGTTCTATTATCTCTACCACTCTAGCATTAATAATTTTGGATAGTGTCTTTAATGAAATTTCTTTTGGATCTCTTCCTAATAAACCTGGTATTGCAACTATTTCCGTTTCTTTATTCTCTCCTGGCCAAGCTGAACCAAATTTAATTTTAAGTTGTTCAGCCTGATTCCCCATTATTGAGCAACCTTCTTTAATGTCCTCAGTTATTACATTCCCTCCAAAGGGTATTACTGCAGTATGTCTTATAATGCCATCTTTAAAAATAGCAACATCAGTTGTACCTCCACCAATATCAATTAAAGCAATTCCAGCTTCTTTTTCCTCATCAGAAAGAACAGCATCTGCAGAAGCTAGTGGTTCTAGGGTGATATCTCCCATTTCAAGGCCAGCACTTTTTATACATCTTCCTATATTTCTAATTGAAGAAACTTGACCAACTACAATATGAAAATTAGCTTCTAGCCTACTTCCATACATTCCAATAGGTTCTTTTATTTCAGATTGACCATCAACCTTAAAATCTTGAGGTAAAACATGAATAATTTCTTCACCTGGCAACATAACTAATTTATATACTTGATTAATTAATTCATCAATATCATTATTATCAATTACCTTATCAGGATTTTCCCTTGTTATATAATCACTGTGTTGTAAACTTCTTATGTGCTGCCCAGCAATTCCAACAACAACCTCTTTAATATGTTGTTTTCCAGATTCCACTCTAGCTTCTTCTATTGCATATTTAATAGACTCTATAGTTTGTGTTATATTATTTACAACACCTCTATGGACACCAAGGCTTTGAGATTTTCCAATTCCTAAAATTTCTAACTTTTTAAATTCATTTCTACTTCCTACCATAGCTACAATTTTTGTAGTTCCTATATCAAGTCCAACTGAAATATTTTTTCCCATAATTATTAATTTTTTATTGCGACTAATTGATTATTATAAGTCAAATCAATCTGATTATAATTTAAATTTGATGTTTCTTTATTATAGTAAACACAATATGCTTTTAACTTTTTGATCTTTTCTTTTAAATTATTTGAATTACCAATTTTTATATTAAAATCGAATGATTTAAGATTAGTAAATATTTGTCCATCTTCAACCCAATATCTCTCCACTTGATCCACTAGATATTTGTCTTTATTTAATTCTAAAATGATCTTGACTATTTCATTAACATCTTCCTTACTAGTATAAGGACTAACTAATGGTAATTGCATTTCTAGCTTATCATCTTTAATTATGTTTGATTCTTCATCAATAAAAAATTTTGAATCTAAACTCATGAAAGCAAGAGGTTTTCTGTCGTATAAATCAATAATAATTTTACCATTATAAAGTTTATACGTTTCAGCTTTTTGTATTCCAGGAATATCTGATATAGATTTTTCAATTTTATTATAGAAACCTTCTTTTATTAGACCTGCATAGTATTCATCTTGTATCAATTTTTCAACATATAATTGTTTATCAAAATAACTTTGTTGAGGATAATTAATAATTATTTCAGGATTATCTCTTTTAAAATTATTAAGGTTAGCAGTTATACTAATAACAAGTATTATTAAAGAAAATATTGTGAAGATTAATAGTTTATATGCTTTTTTCATAATATTTTTTTTTCAAATCTTGAATTGAATTTGCAACATTACCAGCTCCAAGAACTGCAATAATATCAGATTCTATAGATTCTATTTTTTGATTAATAGATTCTATTTTTATAATATCCTTCTTTTTACAAATTATTTTTTCTAATAAGACATTTGAATTAATTCCTTCTATTGGTTCTTCTCTTGCTGGATAAATATCTAATAAATAAACTTCATCAAATTTTGATAATACCTTAGCAAAATCATCTAATAAATCTTTTGTTCTAGAAAATAAGTGAGGTTGAAAAATTACTCCTACTTCCAAGTCTTTATATTTATCTTTTATAGAATTTAATACAGCATTTATTTCTGATGGATGATGTGCATAATCATCAATTACTATTTTGTTACCCAATCTAAAAACATCCATTCTTCTGTTAACTCCTTTAAAATCGGCTAAAGCTTCTATTAATTTATTTTCATCTAACCCTAGATAATGAGCTATCGAAAAAGCTCCTACTGCATTTAAAAGGTTATGGCTACCTATTTGATTAAATTCAATATTTATATATTCATTATTTGGAGCAATTAGATCAAATCTATATCCATTCTCTTCTACTGATATATTTCTTGCATAATAATCAGTTTTTGAATTAATAGAATAGGATAACCCTTCTAATCCTTCTATTTCAGAAGAATAAAATATCGTCCCAGATATATTATTTGTAAATAAATTAAATGCTTCTTTAAGACTTTTGAAATCACCATATATATCTAAATGATCTTTTTCAATTGATGTAATCATACCAATCTGTGGTTTTAATTGAAGAAATGATCTATCGTATTCATCCGCCTCAACAATTGAATATTTCGACCCAGTGCTAATAAAGTTGGTTTCATAACCTTTTAAAATTCCACCCAAAAAAGACTGAAAGCTCTCTTCACATTTATAGAATAAATGTGTCAATATTGCAGATGTTGTTGTTTTTCCATGTGTACCAGCTACAGCAATACAGAATGTGTTTTCAGTTATCTTTCCTAATATTTCAGATCTTTTAAAGATCTTGTTATTATTACTTATAAAATACTTTAGATAAAGATTATTATGAGAAATTGCAGAAGTGTATATTACAATAACATCTTGTGACCTAAAATTATCAGGAATTAAACTAATATCAGTGTTATTAAAAACTTTTATTCCTTCTTTAGAAAGCATTTCTACAATATCTGACTTAACTCTATCATAGCCCATAATTTTATTTCCTAGATTATTGTAATATCTAGCTATTGAAGACATTCCAATACCTCCAATTCCAATAAAAAAATATTTATTATTACTATTCATATGATAGATGATTTTTTATTTTATCTACAATTTTTATTGAAGCATCTGGACTGGCTAGTTTTGAAATATTTGAAGAAATAACTCTTCTATATTCCTCATCCTTTATTAGCATGTCTAACTTATTTTTAAATAATAAATCTGCTTCTTCCTCAACTAAACAAATTGCTGCATCTAGATCAGAAATTGCTTTAGCATTATGATACTGATGGTCTTCAGCGACATTAGGGGAAGGAATTAAAATTGATGGCTTCTCAACTATTGCTAACTCTGAAAGAGTTAGCGCACCACTTCTTGCTATAATAATATCAGAACAATAATAAACAGTATCTATATCTGATATAAAATCATAAATAATAATATCTTCAGACGATTGGTCTTTATATAAATCATAATATGATTTTCCACACTGCCATATCAAGACTATGTCTTTACTTTTTATATAATCTAAATTATTAGACACAAGTTCATTTATTTTTTTTGACCCTAAGCTTCCTCCTAATACAGTTAGCACCATTCGAGAATTATCTATATTTAGAGACTTCTTAGCTTCATCTATATCAATTTTATTTGTTATTGATTTTCTAACTGGATTTCCAGTATAGAATAATTTTTCCGAAGGAAAAAACCTCTCCATTTTATTATAAGAAACAGATATATATTTTACATATTTTGAAAGAAACTTATTTGCTATACCAGGTAATGAGTTTTGTTCTTGAATTAAAGTTGGAATTCTAAAAAAAGTTGAAACAAAAACTATAGGGAAACTAGCATACCCTCCAGTTCCAATAACAAAGTCAGGCTTATTAAATAAGATAATACTTATTGACTGTAAAAAGCTTATAATAATTTTAAATGGAAGAAATACATTGCTAATTGAAAATATTTTTCTTTTTAACCCACTAATAAACAAACCTTTAATTTTATATCCATATTTTGGAATAGTTCTCATCTCCATCCTACCTATAGAACCCACAAAAGTTATATCAGATGTTGGAAAAACTTCTAACAGTTTTTCTGCTATAGAAATAGCGGGGTATATATGTCCCCCGGTTCCACCTCCAGAAAGAATAAATTTATATTTTTTCATTTGGCTTTTTTATTATTAATTGATGAACTAACACTCAAAATCATTCCCAAACAAATACAGGTAATCCATGCAGCAGAACCACCACTACTCACTAATGGTAAGTTTTGACCAGTTACAGGAATAACTTGAGTAGAAACAGAAATATTTGTAAATGCTTGGATTATTATATATAATCCAAGAGCTGTAACGAGTATTTGACCAAATTTATTATCAACCTTATGAACAATGACTAATACCCTAAATAACATTAATAAGTATAGAATAATCAGTAGACCTCCAACAATGACACCGAATTCTTCAACGATAATTGCAAATATAAAATCTGAAGAGCTCTGAGGTAGATGATATTTCATTACACTTTTTCCAACACCTACACCAAATAAACCTCCATTAATTATTGCTGCTTTTGCTTTTTCAATCTGATAATTTGCATCAATATTTTTAGCAGATTTAAAATTTTCGATTCTACTAACCCAAGTATCAACTCTATTAGGGAATTTATCTGGGTGTTCTTTTACTATAGTTAAAAAGAACATAAAGAATACAACTAAAAAAGCAACAATTTTAAATAAATGCCTAAAAGGATATCCTGAAACAAATAATGTCAAAATTATTGATAAAAAAAGAAGAGCAGCTGTAGAAAAATTTGAAGGAAGAATTAGAAAAATATAAATAAAAATTGGCGCCCATAAAGGAACAACTGTTTTAGAAAACTCTATCTTTTTTAAATCATATTTGGCAAGATAATGAGCTACATATGTTAATAAAATAATGCTTGCTAGAGATGAAGATTGAAAACTTACACCAATTATTGGAATATTTATCCACCTACTTGCATTTGCTCCTGAAATCATAGTTCCTTGCGAAGCTGTATAAATAAGCAAGAAGAGTCCAATAGGAAGTAATAAAATTGAAATCCATCTGTAATTTTTAAATGGAATTTTCTGTATCGTTATCATTAAAATAAATCCAAACAATAGTATTATAAAATGTTTTATCAGATAAACTAGAGGGCTTGAACCACCAATACCATAGGATAAATTAGAACTTGCACTAAAAACAGGGAGAAAGGAAAAAATAGCTAATAACATAACTATTACTAGCAAAACTTTATCTCCATTTATTATTTTACTTAAACTCATTTATCTATAAATTCCTCACAGCTTTTTTAAATTGGTTTCCTCTATCTTCATAGTTTTCAAATAGATCAAAACTTGAACACGCTGGAGAGAGAAGAACATTGTCTTTTTTATCAGCAATTTTTCGTGAAATCTTTACAGCTTCAATCATTGATTCTGTTTCAACAATTAAATCAATTACTGGACTAAATATTTCAATGATTTTTTTATTATCGACTCCAAGACAGATTATTGCCTTAACTTTTTCTCTTACAAGAGGTAATAATTCAAAATAGTCATTTCCCTTATCGACTCCACCAACTATCCAAACTGTTTGGGAGTTCATTGAATCTAAAGCATAAAATGCTGCATTAATATTTGTTGCTTTTGAATCGTTAATATAATTGACTCCCTGGATTGTGAGTACATTTTCAAGTCTATGTGGAAGACCTTTAAAAGTAAGCAGACTTTCTCTTATAGATTCTTTACTTATTTTTAATAAATCTGCTACTGTAATTGCTGCCATAGCATTTAACAGATTATGCCTTCCTTTCAGTGAAAGTTCTTCTATATTTATCATGAGAGTTTTTTTTTTGTTTTTAATTAAAATTTTATTTCCATCAAAAGATGTATTATTAAGACCATAAGTCATTTTAGTTGCTTTTGAATTAGATTTATCAATTGCATCTTTTAGTATTTTATCATCTATATTGTACAAAATGGTATCAGTGTTTTCCTGATTCATAGTAATCCTAAGTTTTGACTTGATATACTTGCTAAAATCATAGTTATATCTATCCAAGTGATCTTCAAATAAATTTGTTATTATAGCAATGTTTGGTTTGAAGTCAACTATATCATCCAACTGAAAACTACTTATCTCTAGAACGTAATAATCAAATTTATTTTCAGCTATTTGTTTTGAAAAGCTTGTACCAATATTTCCAGCTATTCCAATATTAAGACCAGAGTTCTTGAGTATGTGATATATTAATTTTGTTGTTGTTGTTTTGCCATTGCTTCCTGTTACACCAATTATAAATGAATTAGTATGTGTTGAAGCAAACTCTATTTCAGATATGATCTTAACCTTAGAATTTTTTAACTTAACTATAATCTCTGATTCATTTGAAATTCCAGGACTTTTTATAACTAAATCAGATTTTTTTAATTCAGCATAAGAATGTTTGTTTTCCTCCCAAGGAATAGAGATAAAATCTAATTTATTTTTAACATTGGAGGTAATTTCATTACTATCTGAAACAAATACTTCGTAACCTTTATCTTTTGCTAAAATTGCAGCCCCAACACCACTTATTCCAGAACCTAATATTGATACTCTTTTTCTCATCTTATTTTTAGAGTTAAGATTGTTAACAAAGCCAATAATATTCCTATAATCCAGAATCTAGAAACAATTTTACTTTCATGAAATCCTTTTTTTTGGAAATGATGATGGATTGGAGACATTAGTAAAATTCTTTGTCCAATCCCTGTTTTCTTTTTTGTCATTTTAAAATAACTCACTTGTATAATCACAGAAAGAGCCTCTATAAGAAAAATTCCACATAATAGCGGTATCATTAATTCTTTTCTAATTAATATTGAAATAACAGCTATTAGTGCACCAACAGTCAAACTCCCTGTATCACCCATAAAAATTGTCGCTGGATAAGTGTTATACCAAAGGAATCCTACTAAAGCTCCAAATAATGCGGAAATAAATATTGTGATTTCTCCAGCCCTTGGGATATACATTATATTTAGATAGTCTGAAAAAACTACATTTCCAGAAGTCCATGCAAATATTCCAAGAGCAAAAACAATTATAGCTGACAGTCCGGCAGAAAGACCATCTAGCCCATCTGTAAGATTATTAGAGTTTGAAACTGAAGCTATTATTAGTATAATAATAGGTATAAATATTATCCATATTAGGTTACTATTCCCATTAAATATTGAATTAGACAATTCTTGATAATCAAGTTCATTATTTTTAAAAAAAGGAACAGTAGTTTTAAATGACTTTACTTCATTTACAACTTTACTGTTTTCATTTATTTCAATTAAGACATCATCACTTAGATTTTCATTAATTGTTATGTCAGGATGAAAAAGTATAATTAATCCAACTATTATTCCTAAAATATATTGTCCAAATAATTTAAATTTTGCCTTCAGCCCTTTCTTATTCTTTTTAAAAACTTTAATATAATCATCAGCTAAACCAATTATACACATCCAAATAGTAGTAAAGATTAAAATTTGGATATAGATATTATCTAAGCGCGACATCAATATTACAGGGATTAAAGTGCTAATTATTATAATTAAACCTCCCATTGTAGGTGTACCTTTCTTCTGATCTTCACCTTCTAAGCCAAGACTTCTAATATTCTCACCAATTTGATTTTTTCTTAAATACTTTATAATTTTTTTACCATAAATAATGGAAATACCTAGTGATAGTATAACTGATACTGAAGCTCTAAATGATAGGTATTGAAATAGTCCAGCCCCTGGTAACTGATATTGATTTTCTAAAAATTCGAAAAGATTGTAAAGCATAATATTTATTCTTTAAAAATTTGTTTTGCTATTTTAAAATCATCAAAAGGAATCTTAGTTCCATTTAATTCTTGATAGTTCTCATGACCTTTTCCTGCTATTAGAACGATATCACCTGTCTTACAATATTTATATGCTCCTTCTATAGCTTTCTCTCTTTTAACTATTATATCAGTTTTTTTAGAATTAGTCGGTGAAACTCCTAATAAAATTTGATCTAATATTTCTATTGGATTTTCTGATCTTGGATTATCAGAAGTAAAAATTACATATGAACTTAATTCAGAAACTAGATTCCCTATTAATGATCTTTTTTTTGTGTCTCTATCTCCACCACATCCAACAACTGTAATTAATCTTTGNTCTATGGTTCTAATTTTATTTATAGTTTTTAATACATTTTCTAATGCATCAGGTGTATGAGCATAATCTACTATTACAGTTATTTTATTCTTTGTAATAAATGACTGAAGTCTTCCTTGAACATTTTCTAATTNACTGATGGCCTTTAATAATGAAATAGTTTCTAATTCATATATTTTACCTAATGAATAAATGGCTAAAATATTATATGCATTAAACTCACCNATTAGTTTAGTCCATATTTCGTTATTATCAATATTTAAAAGCATTCCATCAAGCTGAANCTCTAGAATAGTTGAATTAAAATCTGATTTAGTTTTAATTCCATATGTATGTTTTTTCGATTTTGAATTCTGAATAATGTATTTTGCATTTCGATCGTCATTATTTATCAATGCAAAGGATTTATTTGATAAAGAATCAAAGATTTTTTTCTTAGTGTTTCTATAATTAGCAAAGGATTTATGGTAATCTATATGATCATGTGTTAAGTTTGTAAAAATTACTCCTTTAAAAAATAAACTTTCAGTCCTCTTTTGATCAATTCCATGAGATGATACTTCCATGAAACATATCTTGATATTNGATTTTATCATTTCAGATAAATGATNATTAATTGATATTGGATCAGGAGTTGTATTAGTTGAATTTATCTTTTTGTCATTATANCTAATGTTTATTGTAGAAATCAATCCTGCATCAATTGAAAATTGATTAAATAAATTATATAGTAATGAGGAAATTGTAGTTTTTCCATTAGTTCCTGTAATACCAATTAAATCAATTTTAGATGATGGGTTATCATAAAAATTTGATGAGACTATAGATAAAGCAGATTTCGAACATTTAACCTTAACAAAAACTGATTTAAAGTTTTCAAAATCTTTAGGAAGTTTTTCACATACAATAGATGTGGCTCCATTNTTAATTGCTTCATTAATAAAATTATGACCATCATTATTATANCCATTAATTGCTACAAATAAANCATCCTTTTTAACTTTNNNTGAATTGAAACATATATCTTTTACTATTACAGTGGTATCTCCGTANANAGCATCAACTGTAACCTTAAATAATATTTCTTTTAANTTTTTCAAAATAAATTATCTATATCTTTTTTATTTATCTCAACAATAGTTGGNGATAAACNNTGAATNTTTTGAGCTATTCTTTTAAATACTGGAGCAGCTACAGTCNCACCATAATANCCTTTAGACTTNTTTGGCTNATGTATTACAACTATACCAGTATATTTNGGATTNTCTGATGGAAAATANCCNACAAAACTNGCNATGTATTGTACATTNACTGNCTTATCTCCNTNNTTANCATAANCAGTTTGNGATGTTCCNGTTTTACCAGCAATTTTTATATAATCATCATNAATNCTATTTGCTGTTCCCCATGGTTTNTNNACAATATTCTCAAGCATTTNNTTNACNATNTCTAAANTTTTCTNTGANCAAATTGANGGCATAATTANTTCNNNATNAATTTCNTNNATNGGCTTNTTNCCNATTGNGCTAATNTTATTNNCAAATTTTGGNTTTANCATTTCNCCATTATTTGCTACNGCATTATAAAANGTTAGAATNTGNANNGGTGTTAANCTNACACCATATCCATAAGCCCATCCANGGNAGAGTTNTNNTANNCCAANCTTNATCTGTNGGGTNAGGTATTNTTGGNNTTGGNTCNCCTNNAATAGGAGTATTTATTTTNTNATTTAATNTCANATTATANAGTCTATTTACAAATCTTTCAGGNTTNGACTTATAATTNTCATNNACCATTNTNACCATNCCAGTATTTGANGAAACTTCAAAAGCTTTNGCNATAGTTATNTTTCCATANCCCTTNNTATTTGAATCTATAANTTCTNTNCCNTNTATCTTNNANNTNCCATTTTTNGTGTCNANACTATCAGTATGNTTNACAANNCCATCTTCAAGTGCTGCAATTAGAGTCATTAATTTNAANNTNGANCCTGGTTCATACNTTTCTCCAATTGCATAATTTAATCTCTCATAATAATTTCCTTCTGAGTTTATTCCGAGATTGGAAATTCCCAAGATATTTCCAGTGTTTGTTTCCATAATTACTGCTGTACCATGATCAGCTTCAAATTTTTCAAGCTGGCTTAGCAATTCATTATGTACAAACTCTTGAATCTTTAGCTCTATTGTAGCATGTAGGTCATATCCTTCTTTTGGTTCAATTTCATATTCAGTTTTTAAAGGTTTCCACTGCCCATTTGCAATTTTTTGCATTCTTCTTACACCATTCTTACCGCCTAGATATTGACTATAAGCTTGTTCTAGTCCAACTTCTTTAATTCCCTTCTTAAAAGAACCAATTGTTCTTTCAGCTATTTTACCTAAGTGACTTTTTCTTAAGTGATTTTCCTTAATTATCAGTCCTCCTCTATACATGCCAAGGTTAAACATTGGAAAAGTCTTTAAAGCATTTAATTGATTGATATCTAAATCTTTGGCTATTAATAAATATCTATTATTATTCTTTCGAGCATTATTCATAATATCTGTAAAGTAGTCACTGCTTTCAGATAATAACTTAGATAACTCTTGAGCGAGTTTAACTTTATTACTTTGGAATATTTTCTCAGATGCAACTTGTGAATCCCATCTTATTTCAAACTTTGAAACTGTAGATACTATAAGATCTCCATCAGATGAATATATATTACCTCTTGTTGATTCTACCTCAACATTTTTTATTGTCTCAAGTGAAATATTATTTCCCTCAACTTCAGAATCAAAATTTTGTATATAGACTATTTTTGAAATTAAAAAGGCAGAGAATAGTAAGAAGAAAAAGAACATGAAATTAATCCTGTTTACTATTTTACTCTTACTCTTACCTCTATCCATAATTATTTTTTTACAATAATTTTAATAGGTGGATATTTTGAAGGAACTAATCCTTTTTCGCTCAATCTTTTTGTTACTTTAGATTCCATTTTTATATTCATCAAAGAAATTCTAGTTGAGACAAACTCATTGTTTAGAATATTTATTTCTTTCTTTAACGCTCCTACTTTAATAACTTTTCTATCTGTACTGTGGCCACTATATATAGTTATTAAAGCTAGGAGAGATAAGTAAACAATCATCTTCCAGTTTTGGATTGAATCCTTTTTTACTAAAAAATCTATATTTATAAATGACAAAAAACTTTTCATATTTTTTCAGCTACTCTTAGTCTTGCACTTCTAGATCTATTATTTGACCCAACCTCTTCTTTATCTGGGCTAATCAACTTTCCAATCTTTTTAAAGATTAAATCTTTATTACCATAAATGTCAGAAATTGCATCACTCTCAAATGTTCCGTTTTGTATAAACCTTTTAACTAATCTGTCTTCTAATGAGTGATACGATATGCATACTAATCTTCCTCCCTTTTTTAAAATTTTTGAAGATTGAACTAAAAGTGATTTTATAATATTTATTTCATCATTAACTTCAATTCTTATAGCTTGAAATACTTTAGCTAAAAATTTATTTTCTTCTGAACTTATAGATAAAGGCTCTAGAATTCTCTTCAGATCTCCTGATGTATTTATTTTATTATTTTTTCTCTCTGAAACTATTAGATCAACAATTCTCCTATAGTTTCTCAACTCACCATAATTTTGAAAAATATTTTCTAGTTTTTCTCTATCATACTTATTAATTATAAATTTCGCATCCATCTTTTGCAACTGGTCCATTCTCATATCAAGCTTAGAATCAAATCTTATTGAGAAACCTCTGGTCTTTGTGTCAATCTGATAGGAAGAAATTCCAAAATCAGCAATCAATCCATCTACCTGACTTATCTGCAGATAATTAAGATGATTATTTAGAAATTTAAAATTTGATTCTATTAGTTTTAATCTATTGTCATCAATTTTATTTTTATGAGCATCCCTGTCTTGATCAAAAGCAATTAATCTTCCTTTTGGTCCAAGTTTTTGTAGTATAACTTTTGAATGACCTCCTCCTCCATATGTAACATCAACATAAGTTCCGTCAGGTATAATTTTTAGACCTTTAACAGATTCATTAAGTAAAACAGGATTATGATACATCTTCATCATTATTTGAACCCATGACTTCTTCTGCTAAATCACCAAAATCTGTTTTTGCATCATTAATTGCTTTTTCATAAAGCACTTTATCCCATATTTCTAGTATATTAACAGCAGAAGAAACTACTATATTTTGTGAAATCTGTGCATGGATAATTAGGTCTTTTGGTATCAATATCCTACCTGAGACATCTATCTCGATAAACCTAACTCCAGCAGTAAACCTTCTAATAAAATCAATATTTTTCTTATTAAATCGATTTAATTTGTTTATTCTATTCATTAATCCCTCCCATTCAAGAAGAGGGTATAACTCTAAACAATGATTAAACACAGCTCTTTTTAAAACAAATCCTTTATCCAATTTGCTAGATAATTGTTTTTTTAAAGCTGAAGGCAACATTATCCTCCCCTTGATATCAGCCTTACATTCATATGTACCAATAAAGTGTTGCATTAACTATAGAGTTTATCAAATATAAAATTAATTTACCACATTTTACCACATTTTACCACATTGTTGATAATTTTTTTTATTCTTTTGCAACAATCTGTTTTACAGTATTTTACAAAGGGTTTAATAGAGCTAGTCCATTATCCATATATTTGCTTAATAATTAAGTAATTATGGAGCATGAGCTAATTGTAGAAAAGGAATTTTCCTATATTGAAAGTGGAGAAGGCAGGCCAATAGTTATTCTTCATGGATTAATGGGAAAATTAAGCAACTTTAAGGGCGTTTATGAATATTTTCCAAAAAAGAATTATAACGTAGTAATACCAGAACTTCCTATAGAAAAGGTTTCAATACTTAACACTAATGTTAAAACCTTTGCTAAATATGTATTTGATTTTGTCAAATTCAAGAAACTCAGTGATATTATTTTAGTTGGAAACTCACTTGGTGGACATGTAGCACTATTGTTTACCAGAGATTACCCAGAACTGGTTGAAGGGCTAGTGATTACAGGGAGTTCAGGTCTTTATGAGAGATCAATGATTGGTGATGGTTATCCAAAAAGAAGCAACTACGAATACATAAAATCAAAAACAGAAGAAGTATTTTATGATCCAGCCATAGCCACTAAAGAGTTAGTTGATGATATTTTTGAAACTGTTAACAATAGAGGAAAAGTAATCAAAGTACTTGCTTTAGCTAAAAGCGCTATAAGACATAATATGTCAGAAGATCTTCCAAAAATGAAAAATAAAACTGCAATCATATGGGGAAATCAAGATTCAGTTACTCCTCCTAAAGTTGCTGAAGATTTTAATTCTTTACTCCCTAACTCTGAACTGTTTTGGATTGACAAATGTGGACACGCCCCTATGATGGAACTCCCTAATGAGTTCAATGAAGTTATGTTTAAGTGGTTAAAGAAAAATAAACTATAAGACATTATTAATATGAAAATTTATTCTTCTGAATTTTTTACTAGCAGTGCTAAAGTTTCAGAATGCCCAAATAATAAAATACCAGAGTTTGCTTTTATTGGCAGATCAAATATTGGAAAATCCTCTCTAATTAATGCGCTATGCAATAAGAAATCCATAGCAAAAACTTCATCAAAACCAGGTAAAACTTTATTAATAAATCATTTTATAATAAATAATTCATTTTTTATTGTTGACCTTCCAGGATATGGATTTGCAAAAGTTTCTAAAAAAGAAAAAGAGAAAATAAAGAATCTTCATGAAAATTATTTTAAAAATAGAAAACAATTATTCTCTGCTTTATTATTAATAGATATTAGACTAAAACCTCAGCAAATTGATTTGGAATTTATGAAATATTTAAATGAACTTTTTGTTCCTTTCATTTTAATTTTTACAAAATGTGACAAATTAAAAAAAAAAGAGATCGATGAGAAAATTAAAACATATTCTAAAGAAATAAAAAAAAATTGGGAAGTAAGTCCTCAAATTATTATCTCTTCTTCAAAAAACAAAAATGGCCTAGAGGATATATTAGAATTTATCGATAATTCCAGCAAAGAATTTAAACTAAATTGAAGCTAAACTTTATCTATATCAATTATTCTTTTGAATTCCTTGCAAAAATCATCAACTAAATTTGTTAGATTCTGATCACTTGTAGATTTTTGAACTGTATTTTTCATTGACATAAAAGTTTGAAAAATAAAATTTTTCATCTCTTCAACTGGCATATCCTTTACCCAAAGATCCATTTTTAAAGATTCTTTGTTATTGCTATCCCATAGTGATAACAGCATAGCTTTAGCTGGAAAATCCGATACACCCCCATCAGGAGCGGACCAAATGATTTTTTCTGGTATATTATTTTCATCAAGAGTTACATTGATTGTGACGTTAGTTTCTTTCATTTGATTTAATTATGCTGTAATTTTATACAAATTTAAAATTAAAAATAATCTTTATGAAATTCCCTAATAAAGTAACTAATCATATTGTTAACTGGCTAGAAGATTATCTGAAAAAATCAAATATGGATGGTTTTGTAATTGGAGTATCTGGTGGAGTTGATTCAGCATTAACATCAGCTTTATGTGCAAAAACAGGATACCCTGTTCAGTGTATAGAAATGCCCATTCATCAAAATAAAGAACAAATATCAAATTCATCTATTCAAATTAATTGGCTAGAGTCAAATTTTTCTAATGTAACATCTAATAAAGTTGATCTATCAAATATGTTTGATAAATTTTTAGATGTTATACCCAATACATCTAATGAACTAAAAGATCTTGGCCTTGCAAACACAAAGGCAAGATTAAGAATGTTAACCTTATATTATTTCTCAACAATTAACAGATTTTTAGTTGTCGGAACAGGTAATAAGGTGGAAGATTTTGGAATTGGATTTTTCACAAAATATGGAGACGGAGGAGTTGACATTAGTCCTATTGCTGATCTATTAAAGTCTGAAGTATGTCATTTAGCTGCTCATTTAAACCTTCCAAATGAAATCCTTTCTGCAACTCCAACTGATGGATTATGGGATGATGACAGAAATGATGAAGACCAAATTGGAGCAAGCTATAAGGAAATAGAATGGGCAATGAATCAAAATTTAAATGAAATAAATCCTAGACTAAGCGATCGTGAAAAAGAAGTAAAAAACATATTTACAAGATTGAATTTAAAAAATAAACACAAAATGATTCCAATTCCTATTTGTAGTATTCCTAAAGATTTTTTATAAATTAGATTGTTAAAATAATTTCTATTGAAAAAAATAAATCTTATTGTTCTTGATACAAGCCCTATAATTCAAATTGGATTTAAAACTCTATTAAAAAATTCATCCAAATTCAAATTAATTCAAACTTATGATAGCGTATATGATTTTAAAGAATTTATTAAATCAAATAATATTGATATAGTGATTACTGAAATGGAATTAATTGATGGTAATGCTTTTGACATACTTAAATCTATTAAATTAATTAAAAGAGAAACTCCAGTTCTAATTTTTACTAATAAGTCTGAGAAGATTCATGCAATTAAAATATTAAAAAGTGGAGCAATTGGATACTTATCAAAAAAATCTAAAAAAAGAGAAATCAAAGAAACTCTTGAAAAAATAGCTCATAAAAACTTTAACTTTTTTGAAACTAATAGTTTTACAAGACTTAAGAATAATTTTAATGAGGATTATAATAAAATCAAAATGGACAGTCTGTCAATAAGGGAGGTTCAAGTATTAAAACTATTTATTAAAGGAAAGAGAAATATTGACATATCTAACAAACTTAAGATAAATCAAAAAACTGTTAATACATATCAAGTTAGAATAATGAAAAAATTAGAAGTAAAATCAAAAGTTGAACTCTTTATGATGGGGAATAGTTATCTTAAACTACCCTATTAAGTTTTGATGACAATACTTTTTTTAACCTAGAATACCTCATCACCTCCTGTAAAAGCTCATCTTTGTTTTTATCTATATTAATCTCTTGAAGTTTTTTAATTCTTTCATCGATCAAATATCTTCTCATATTCAATAATGTCTCATTGACAAGCTGACTTAATTCACTTCCAATTTTTTTTACATAAATATTTCTTTTTTCCCAATCATGAAGAGAATATTTTTCATCAAAAATTAATATGTCTGATGCGATTTTACTCAAATCACTATCTAATTCATTTACAAATTTTTCAAAAACAAATTTGTTTTGGTTATTATATAATTCTATTAATTTTTTATATATTTTTTGAAAAGGCGGATGAGCAAGCTCAATTTCATCTTGTTGTAGATCTAGAAATATTTTTTCAAAAACTTTTGATTTAATATTTTTTTTCTCCTCCTTAATATCTCCATTTTCAGAATGTGATAGGATAGTATCTTCATATGTTATTTCATTCTCCCCATATTTCAAAAGTATTGTAATTATTTGCTTTTCTAGCTCATAAAAATAATTGTGGGGCTTAATATTTTTTTCCTTCTTAACAATTGAGAGATCATTATTTTTACTAATCCTTCTATTCCTAGTTATCCTACTATTATTTTTTTCTGTACTATTTAATGAGTTAAAAAGTGTACTTTCATCAATATCAATAATTTGAGAACATTTTTTTATATAGACTTCCTGCTTTAACCTATCCGGAATCTTTGAAATTGACTTTATTACACTTTTTATAACATCAACTTTTTTATCTTCATCTTTTAAATCCTCATTGTAGAATGAAAGTTTAAATTCAATAAAGTCTTTTGAATTATTATTAATAAAATCAAGAGTTTTGTCCTTTTTATTATCCTTTACATAGCTGTCAGGATCTTCACCTTCAGGAAATGAGCATATTTTAACATTTAACCCTTTCTCCAAAATCATATCTGTACTTCTCAGCGCAGCATTAACTCCTGCAGTATCTCCATCAAATAGAAGAACAATGTTAGATGTCAATCGTGATATAAGTGTTATCTGATCTTCAGTTAATGATGTTCCTGATGAGGCTAATACGTTTTTGATTCCATTTTCATGAAATTGCAAAACATCCATATACCCTTCTACTAAAATACATAGATCATCTTTAACAATAGATTGTCTTGATTCATAAATTCCATATAAAATTTTACTTTTATTATAAATTTCACTTTCTGGAGAATTAATATATTTTGCAGTTTTTTTTGAAGATATAGTTGTTCTACCTCCAAATCCTAAGACTCTTCCAGACAAACTCTTTATCGGAAATATAACCCTGTCTCTGAACCTATCTATTACTTTCTCCTCATTAAAAATAATTAAACCTGTTTTTTCTAGATAAGAATCTTTAAATCCTTTTGTTTTAGCTGATTGATAAAACGAAGATCTGTTAGGTAAACAAAAGCCTAAATCAAAATCATCTATAATTTTCTTTGAAAGACCTCTATTCATTAGATATTCTAATGAATCTGAAACTTCTTTATTTAGATTTTCCTTAAAAGATGAGACAGCAAATTTATTGATTATGAAAAGGCTTTCTATTTCATTTTTCTTTTCAATATTTTCAGGAAAATTATTAGTTTCTACAATTTCGATATTATATTTATTCGCTATATACTTTATCGATTCAGGATAATTGAAATGTTCATGCTCCATAAGAAAAGCAATTACATTACCACCCTTTCCACTACTAAAATCTTTCCATATTTGTTTGGCAGGAGAAACAATAAAACTAGGTGTTTTCTCATTAGTAAAAGGACTTAACCCTTTATAGTTTGCTCCAGATTTTTTCAGAACAACAAAATCTGCTATAACTTCTTCGACTCTAGCTAATTCAAAAACCTTATCAATTGTTTCTTTACTTATCAAGTTTGCTAATTTTTATTTCAATATAGTAAATTAAAATTTTCTATTTATCAAATATTCTAACATTAACTTTAGTGATTCTCTAGACTTATTCTTTGGGAAATTGTTAATAATTAATAAATTTTTTTGTTTTAAATCTAACATTTTGTCAGAAGCATATTTAAAACCTCCATTTTGCTCTATAATTGAGTATATTTTGTTTTTATTCTTATTTAGTTTTCTTTTGTTTTTATAAGATTCTATAATAAATTTCTTATCTGAAGTGTTAACTTTATTTAATGTATAAATTAGAGGTAATGTAATTTTTTGATTTTTTATATCTATTGCTGTTGGTTTACCTATTCTCTTATAACTATAATCGAAAAGGTCATCTTTAAGCTGAAATATTAAGCCTAAATTCTGACCAAATTCCTCAACCTTATTAAGATTTTTTAAACCAGTTGAGGCTGAGCCTAGTTTACAACAGGCTGAAAAAAGAGATGCAGTTTTTTTTAAGGTCAATTCAAAATACTCATCTTCTGTAATATTAATATTTCTTGATTTTTGAATTTGAAGTAACTCTCCTTCACTCATTTCTTTAACTGCTATAGAAATTATTTTTAACAAGTCAAAATCTTCATTGTCAATACATAATAATAAAGATTTGGAAAGAAGATAATCACCAACTAAAACAGAAATTTTATTATTCCATAATACATTTAAAGATAAAAAACCTCTTCTTAATGAGCTGTCATCTACTATATCATCATGAATTAAAGTTGCTGAGTGGATTAATTCTGAAATAATAGCGCTCCGGTATGATTTTTCAGTCAAATTCTCACTGGAATACATCTTAGCAAATAAAAGAACTAATATTGGCCTAACCTGTTTACCTTTTCTATTTATCATGAATTTTAATATGACATTTAGAATAAGGATACCTGAGTTAACCGAGTTTTTAAACTCAGTTTCAAAGATCTCAAATTCTTTTGCAATTGGCTCTTTAATTTTCTCGATAATCTTCAAAACATTTATTTTTAGATTATCATCATTGCATCACCATATGAGAAAAAGTTATATTTTTTCTTTATTGCTTCTTTATAAGCTTTCATAATTATATCAACACCTCCAAATGCTGAAACCATCATTAATAAGGTTGATTTTGGCATGTGAAAATTTGTTATCATTGAATTTGCTAATGAGAAATCATAAGGTGGATAAATAAATTTATGTGTCCATCCATTATAATCATTTAAAGTTCCAATAGATGAAACTGAACTTTCAAGACCTCTCATAACAGTAGTTCCAACAGCACAAATTCTTTTTTTATTTTTCAAGGCATTATTGATAATGTTTACCGTATCCTTAGAAATTATTAATTCTTCTGAATCCATTTTATGCTTTGAAAGATCCTCAACATCAACTGGACTAAACGTTCCAAGCCCAATATGAAGAGTGATCTCCGGTAAATGAACTCCTTTAATTTCAAGTTTTTTCAAAAGATGTTTTGAAAAATGAAGTCCAGCAGTTGGGGCAGCTACAGCTCCTTCATGTTTTGCGTAAATTGTTTGAAATCTATTTTTATCTTCTTTTTCAACTGGTCTATCAATATACTTTGGAAGTGGTGTTTCTCCAAGTTCATCTAATTTAGCCCTGAATTCATCATATGGACCATCATAAAGAAATCTTAAAGTTCTTCCTCTTGATGTTGTGTTATCAATCACTTCAGCAACTAAACTTTCATCTTCTCCAAAATATAACTTGTTACCTATTCTTATTTTTCTTGCAGGATCTACCAACACATCCCATAGTCTCTGCTCATCATTCAACTCCCTCAAAAGAAACACTTCAATTCTTGCCCCTGTTTTTTCCTTATTTCCAAATAGTCTTGCAGGAAAAACTTTAGTATTATTAAGGGCAATAACATCCCCTTCTTCAAAAAAATCAACTATATCCTTAAAGATTAAATGTTTTATTGACTGATCAGATCTATCTACTAGCATTAGCTTACACTCATCTCTTTCTGGTGTTGGATGTTTAGCTAATCTTGTCTTTGGTAAATTATATTCAAAGTGTGATAATTTCATAAAGCATGTTTTAAGTTCGCAAATATAACCTCATGACATAGGGAATGTCAAGTAAAAGTTAATTTATTTCAAAACCAAGTGTCTTTAAGTTTTTCCAAAAACTTGGAAAAGATTTTGAGACAACATTGGGAGATTCAATTGAAATGTCAATAATAACAGCTAAAGTTGCAAATGATAAAGCCATTCTATGATCTTTATAAGTGCTTATTTTAATATTTTTATTTAATTGTTGATCTCCTTTAAAATATATTGAATTATTAGAAGTCTTTACTTGATTAGCACCAAGTTTATTAAATTCTTTCTTTAGAGCTTCAAGCCTATCAGTTTCCTTTATTTTCAATGTACGTAATCCAGTAAGCTCACATTCTATTCCAAGACCTAAACAACTTACTGCAATTGTCTGAGCAAGATCTGGAATGTCTGATAAATCTAATTTTACTTTTTTTGGCAAATCAACATTTTTATTTTTTTTAATTATTATATAATCTTTCATATATATAGTATCAACTCCAAGTTTTTTATATATTTTCGACACAATAGAATCCCCCTGAATACTATCTCTATTAAAACTTTTTAAAGTAATTTCAGCATCATGAGAAAAGGCTGCAATGCTATAGAAATAGGAAGCTGAACTCCAATCAGATTCAACTATAATAGTTTTTTCTGAAGATTTATTTATATCTGATACTTGAATATAATTTTGATCAACTGTAACATTATAACCAATTTTTTGAATTAATTCCTTAGTCATCAATATATATGGTTTAGAAGTAATTATACCCTCTAGCTTTAATTTAATTCCATTTTCTATTATTAATCCCAACATCATCAAAGAGGAAACATACTGAGAGCTAATATCAGCTGGCAGAGATACCTCATTCTTTAAAATTTTTTTTCCGATAATTTTCAATGGAGGATATCCATCTTTATTCTTATATTCTATATTAGCTCCTAAATCTCTTAAAGCATTAACTAGGACTCTAATAGGTCTTGACTTCATTCTATCAGATCCTGTTAGAATAACTTCCGAATTTGGTTTAGAAACAAAATATGATAATAGAAATCTCATTGCAGTTCCAGAATGATGTATATCAATAATTTCATCATTGCTAATTAAGGCATCAATTAATATTTTTGTATCATCTGATTCAGAAAGATTTTCAATTTTAAAATCATATGTATACGCTCTTAGGATAAGTAGTCTATTAGATTCACTCTTAGACCCACCTATCTCTATTAAACCCTTTATATTATTGTTTTTTGCTGACAGGTGATATATCATTAACTCTTTAATTTTTTATTTGATAGGTGTCTTTTATTATCTCTTCTAGTTTTATTATTTAAATTCTGATAAAAAGACTTTTCTAGATCAATCCCTGTTTGGTTTGCTAAACAAATAAGAACAAATAATACATCTGAAAGTTCATCACCTAAATTCTTTAATTCTTTATCCTTTTTCAAACTTTGCTCACCATATTCTCTCGAGATAATTCTAGCAACTTCTCCAACCTCTTCAGTTAATAAAGCCATATTTGTTAATTCATTAAAATATCTTACACCATATTTGGTTATCCAATTATCAACTTCTTTTTGTGCATTTTTAATATCCATAATTTTATTATTAATTTAATATTTTCCATAAACCTTCCTTTAGATTTTTTATACCATTCATGTTTATTGATGAACCTATAAAATATGGAATTTCTTTAAACTGGTACTTAATTATAATTTCTAATTCTAATAATAGTTCCTGATCCATAAGATCTGATTTACTAATAAAAACAGCAAAATCTTTATCTATTAATTCAGGATTATATTTTTTTAACTCATTATTTAATATATCAAATTCTTTTTTTAGATCTTTTGTGTCAACAGGGATAACATAAAGTAAAATTGAATTTCTTTCTATATGCCTAAGAAAATAGTGTCCTAAACCTTTCCCTTCTGAAGCCCCCTCAATAATTCCAGGAATATCAGCCATAACAAATGATCTATAATCGGACATTGATACTATACCTAGATTAGGTTTTAAAGTAGTAAATTCATAATTAGCAATTTTTGGTTTTGCTGAAGATAAAACTGATAGAAGTGTAGATTTTCCAGCATTTGGAAAACCAACTAAACCAACATCAGCTAGAACTTTTAGCTCAAGAACAAGATTCATTTCTTTTCCAGAAATTCCTTTTTGTGAATATCTAGGAGTTTGATTAGTTGATGATTTAAAATGAAAGTTTCCTCTTCCTCCTAAACCTCCCTCAAGTATAATTAATTCAGTATTATCTTTATTTATCTCTTCAATAACTTCATTTGAAATACTGTCTTTGATAATAGTCCCATATGGCACTTCAACAATAACATCTTTACCTTGTGAACCTGACTTTCTTGATCCACTTCCATCACCTCCATCTCCAGCCTTAAAATGCCTTTTGAATTTAAAAGTAAAAAGTGTCCATAATTGAGGATTTGCTCTAATAATAACATGACCTCCTCTTCCTCCATCACCACCATCAGGACCGCCTTTTGGTATATATTTTTCTCTTCTTAGGTGAGTAGAGCCTTTTCCTCCAGAACCTGATTTAACATTTATCTTAACGTAATCAACAAAGTTATCTACAATCATAGGGGGTTAAAACTATCAATTAAATCAAAAAGTCTCTTAGTAATTTCATCAACAGAACCATGACCGTTTACCGGGAAAAATTTGTTTTGATCTTTATAATATTTAATAAGAGTTGATGTTTTCTTATTATATTCATTAAATCTATTTTTAATTTTTTCAATATTTTGATCGTCTAACCTATTACTAGTTTTACCTCTATCAATAATTCTAGAAATTAACTCTTTTTCATCTACCTCTAATGCTATTGTTGCATTAATTTGCATGTTAATTGAGTGAAGATATTTATCAAGAGTGTCAGCCTGATCAATGGTTCTAGGAAAACCATCAAATAAAAATCCTCTAGATTTTGAGTTGTCTTTAATCTCATTTTCTAACATCTTTATAGTAACTTCATCTGGAACTAGACCTCCTTTATCCATATATGATTTAGCCAGGAGTCCAAGCTTGGTATTCTGAGATATATTCTTTCTAAATAAATCTCCTGTTGAGATATGATAAAGCTCATACTTTTCACTTAAATGTTTAGCCTGTGTTCCCTTTCCTGAACCTGGTTTACCAAAAAGAACGAAATTTTTCATAATGACAAAGATATTTAAAATGTTTTGGATTCTTTATTTACTTTAAACTAATGCTTATTTTTGCACAAAGAAAATCAAATGTTCTCAAGCAATAAGATAATTGGAATACTTGGTGGTGGTCAGCTTGGAAAAATGACTCTTGAAGTATCCAATAAATGGGGTATTAAAATATATATTTTAGATCCTGATGAAAATTGCCCATCAAAGTCTTTATGCAATAAATTTTTTCAAGGAGACTTAATGGATTTTAATACCGTATACAATTTTGGTAAAGAAGTTGACATAATAACAATTGAAATAGAGAATATTAATGTTGAAGCATTAGAACAGCTTAAAAAGGAAAATAAAATTGTTTATCCTCAACCACAAGTTCTAAAGATAGTTCAAGATAAATCTCTTCAAAAAGAGTTTTACTTCAATAACAATATACCTTCAACACCATTTAAAATTTTTAATTCAAAAGATGAAATCAAAAAGTTTCTATCTAAAGAGGGCAGATCATATCCTTTTATATGGAAATCATCTAAAATGGGTTATGATGGATATGGAGTGAAAGTGATCGATAATAACAATTCTATTGAAGACATTCCTGATAAACACTGTATAATAGAAGATAAAGCTGAGATTAAAAAAGAGTTATCTGTTATGGTTGTATCAAGACCATCTGGAGAACTAATTAATTATCCAGTTGTTGAAATGGAATTTAATACTAAAACTAATCAAATCGAATATATAATTTCTCCTGCTAGAATTAGTCAAGAAATAAAAGAAAAAGCTGAAAATCTAGCATTACGCGTCTGTAAGTCATTTGGAAATATAGGACTACTAGCTGTTGAAATGTTTTTAACCATTGATGGTGATCTATTAGTCAATGAAGTAGCTCCAAGACCTCATAATAGCTATCATTTTTCTATCGAGGGTTCTGAAACAAGTCAATTTGAACAACTAATTAGGTCTATTTTAGATTTACCAATAGGAAACACCAATATGACAGATAAGTCTGTGATGGTTAATCTAGTTGGAGAACCTGATACAAAAGGACCTGTTGTTTATAAAAATATAGATCAAATAATTGGAATAAAAGGGGTTAATCCTCATATTTATGAAAAAAAAGAAACAAGGCCTAATAGAAAGATGGGGCATATTACAGTAATTAATTCCGATATTGAAACTGCAATAAAAATAGCTAAAGAAATTAAACAAACTGTTAGAGTAACATCAACTTAAAAAATTAAATAGAATGGGAAAAATAGCAATCATAATGGGAAGTAAATCAGATTTCAAAGTAATGAATGAAGCAATTAAAATTTTAAAATCATTTAAAATACCTGTTGAATACGATATTGTTTCTGCCCATAGAACTCCTAAAAAAATGGTTGATTATGCTATAAATGCTGAAAAAAAAGGAATTAAAGTAATTATTGCTGGCGCTGGAGGATCAGCACATCTTCCTGGAATGGTAGCTTCTATAACAAGTATTCCAGTAATAGGGGTTCCAATAAAGTCAAGAAATTCAATTGATGGTTGGGATTCTATATTATCAATACTTCAAATGCCCGGCGGTGTACCTGTTGCAACTGTTGCTCTTAATGGAGCTAAAAATGCAGGAATTCTAGCTGCTCAAATTATTGGCACATCAGATTCAAAGATTAATAAAAAAATTAAAGATTATAAAAAAGAATTAGAAGATAAAGTTATTGAAAGCAGTAAAGATCTGAAAAAAAATTCTTAATCTTTAATCCAATCACTATAGCCTGATTTATAATGGTATATTTTCTTAAACCCTAAGTATTCCATAATTATTGAAGCTTTTTGACTTCTATTACCCGAAGCACAATAAACTATATATGGCTTAGTCTTATCAAGTTTTGAAACCTTTTCAATAAAATTTTTATTGTTAAAATCTATATTTATTGATTCAGATATTGTCCCTCTCTCAAATTCAAGGTCAGTTCTTATATCAACTAATGTAACTTGTTCATCAACTAATTCTAGTACACTTGGTTTTTCAACTTCCTGAATTACAAAAGATTGAATTAAAACTAGAGGTATTGTTAATAAAAGTTTCAACATTTAATAAACAATTTAATTATTAAATATAATAATTAAATATAATAATATATATTTTTACAAAAAATGTTTAATGTATAAAGAAAATTTTTCTGAGAGACATATTGGTCCTAACCCTTCAGAGCTTAAAAAGATTCTAAATACAATTGGAGTTAAAAGTATTAATCATCTTCTAGAAGACACTCTTCCTAAATCTATAAGAATTGATCACAAACTTAATTTACCTGATGCAATAAGTGAACATGAATTTCTTAAAGAGATTAAATCATTATCCTACAAAAACAAAAAATTTAAAACTTATATAGGTTTAGGGTATCATGATACATTCACACCATCTGTAATTCAAAGAAATATTTTAGAAAATCCTGGTTGGTATACATCCTATACTCCATACCAAGCAGAAATTGCACAAGGTAGACTTGAAGCTTTATTAAATTTTCAGACAATGGTATGTGATTTGACAAAAATGGAAATTGCAAACGCTTCATTACTAGATGAGAGCACATCTGCTGCTGAGGCAATGACATTGCTTTATAATAATCGAACAGTTAAGCAGAAAACTGATAAAATTCTTAGTTTCTTCATTGATGAAAATATTTTACCTCAAACAAGATCAGTTCTTGAAACAAGAGCAAAACCTATTGGAATTAAATTAGAAATTGGGGATATATCTAAAATTCAAACTAGTAAGTATTTTGGATGTATAATTCAATATCCCGGTAAACATGGAGAGGTTAAAAACTATAATCCAATTTTAAAAAAATTAAACCAAGATGACATAAAGGTTGTTATAGCTGCTGATTTAATGAGTTTAGTTATTATTGAACCTCCAAATGAAGATCTTGTAGATGTTATTGTTGGAACTACTCAAAGATTTGGCATACCCTTAGGGTATGGAGGACCTCATGCTGCTTTTTTTGCAACTAAAGAAAAATACAAAAGAAGTATACCTGGAAGAATTATTGGTGTAACTAAAGATATGAATGGAGATCATGCACTAAGAATGGCTTTACAAACAAGAGAACAACATATTAAAAGAGATAGAGCTACTTCAAATATCTGTACAGCTCAAGTTCTTCTTGCTGTAATGGCAGGAATGTACGCAGTTTATCACGGTCCTGAGGGGTTAATAAAAATAGCCTCAAGCATTAATAAGAAAGCTCAATTTTTATCAAAAAAAATTAATTCATTAGGTTTAAATCAACTTAATAAATGTTTCTTTGACACTTTGCTTATTGAATGTGATTCCAAAAAAATAATTTCAATTTTTGAATCAAAAAAAATTAATGTTTTAAAAGTTGATAATTCAAAAGTATCTATTTCAATAAATGAAAAAACTCTTGAAAAAGATATAAAATCTATTATATCTGTATTTGAAGAATATGGAAACAAAAAATCTAAATCGATTGATTTCCCATCTAGTATTGATATAGATAAAGACATTAAACGTTCATCTAAATTCTTGAATCATAAAATTTTTAATTCATATCATTCAGAGACTTCTTTAATGAGATATATCAAAAGGCTTGAAAATAAAGACCTTTCGCTTACTAGATCTATGATCTCTCTTGGTTCATGTACTATGAAATTAAATGCTGCAACTGAAATGATTCCTCTTAGCTGGACAGAGTGGAATTCTATTCACCCTTTTGTCCCTATTAATCAAGTAGAAGGGTATCATTATATAATTTCAAAACTTGAAAAATATTTATCGGAGATTACTGGCTTCTCTGCAACTTCTCTTCAACCAAACTCAGGGGCTCAAGGAGAGTACAGTGGATTAATGGTAATAAAATCATACTTAAATGATATTGGTCAAGGAGACAGAAATATTTGTCTAATTCCATCATCTGCTCATGGAACAAATCCAGCATCAGCTGTGATGGCAGGATTTAAAGTTGTAGTAATAAAAACTGATAAATTTGGTAATATTGATCTTGAAGATATTGAAAATAGGATTACTGAATATAATGATAATCTAGCTGCATTAATGATAACTTATCCATCAACTCATGGAGTTTTTGAATCAAATATCAAAACTATTACTGATTTAATCCATAAAGCTGGTGGACAAGTATACATGGATGGAGCAAATATGAATGCTCAAGTTGGAATTACAAACCCTAATATAATTGGCGCTGATGTTTGTCATCTAAACCTTCATAAGACATTTGCAATACCTCATGGAGGAGGTGGACCAGGTATTGGACCTATTTGCGTTGCTAATCATTTAAAAGATTATCTCCCATCTAATCCAATTGTTAAAACTGGAGGGAAAAAGGCTATACCAGCAATTTCTTCCGCACCATGGGGATCTGCTTTAGCATGTATCATTTCATATGGATATATAAGATTGTTGGGGTCAGATGGATTAAGAAAATCAACAGAAGTTGCAATAGTAAATTCCAATTATCTAAAATCAAAATTGGAGAAAAAGTTTACTATACTTTATTCTGGAGAAAAGGGTCGTGCTGCTCATGAATTTATAATTGACTGTCGACCTTTCAAAAAACTAAATATTGAAGTAAATGATATTGCAAAAAGATTAATGGATTATGGTTTCCATGCACCAACAGTTTCTTTTCCTGTTACGGGAACAATAATGATCGAACCTACAGAAAGTGAAAATTTGGAAGAACTTGATAGATTTTGTGATGCAATGAATTCAATATTTAAAGAAATTACAACTAATGAAATTTCTAGAGATTTACTTAGAAATGCTCCACATACTCTACAAATGGTTGTATCTGAAAAATGGTCTTATAAATACTCTAGAGAGGAAGCATGCTTTCCTAAAGAATACTTAAAAGAAAATAAATATTGGCCTTCAGTAAGAAGGGTAGATGATGCATTTGGTGATAGAAACTTAATCTGTAGTTGTCCACCACTATCATCATTTTAATTTAAATTAATTAATTTTACATCATGAGATTTAAAATTACTGGTTCTGGTAGCTATGTCCCAAAACTTACTAAAGTAAATGATGATTTTTTAGACTCTGAATTCTATGATAATAATGGATCATCCTTTGAAAATTCCAATTCTGAAATAATTGACAAATTTGTTTCTATAACTGGAATACAAGAAAGAAAGTATGCATCTGAAAAGTTAAATTCTTCTGATTTGGCAACTAAAGCTGCTAATGATGCAATTAATGATTCTAAAATTGACCCAGAAACACTAGACTATATTATTTTTGCACATAATTTTGGGGATATTTCTTATAATAGTAAGCAAGTTGATAATCTCCCAGCACTTGCAACCAAGGTTAAAAGAAATCTAAATATAAAAAACCCAAAGTGTATAGGTTATGATATACTTTTTGGATGTCCTGGATGGATTGAAGGAGTAATTCAAGCTAAGTCATTCATCCAATCAAATATGGCAAATAAATGTTTGATAATAGGTAGCGAAACCTTATCAAGAGTAACAGATTTAAATGATAGAGATGCTATGATATATGCTGATGGTGCTGGAGCAGTAGTTCTTGAGGGTAATAATTCTGAATCTGGAGGTATTTTATCTCATTCTTCTGCATCATATACATCAGAAGGTGAAAATGAATTTATTTATTATGGAATTGGAAATAAAACAGATACAGATAATAATTCAAATAGTGATAAATTTTTAAAAATGAATGGTAGAAAAGTTTATGAGTTTGCATTAAAAAATGTTCCGATAGCAATGAAAGATTGCTTTGATAAGTCTAAACAAAATATCTCTAGCCTAAAGAAAATTTTCATTCATCAGGCTAATCAAAAAATGGATGAAGCAATTATTAATAGGTTTTATAAACTATATAAGACTACTCCACCAGATGATGTCCTTCCAATGAATATCCAAGAATATGGAAATAGCTCAGTTGCAACAATTCCAACTCTTTTTGATATTGTAAGGAAGGGAAATTACAAAGGTCACAAAATAAGTAAGGGAGATGTCATTATGTTTGCAAGCGTAGGTGCTGGAATGAATGTTAATGCTATAACTTATCAAGTATAATATAAATGAAAATTTTTTTTTACATTGGATCATATTTCTTAATGATAAGAAACACATTTAGAAAATTCACTAAGTGGAATGTTCTAAAAACATTAATCTTTAAAGATATTGATGACTTAATAATTCGATCTTTTGGAATAGTCGCATTTATATCATTTTTTGTTGGAGGAGTAGTTGCTATTCAAACAGCACTTAATATTGAAAACCCTCTTTTACCTGGAAATCTAGTAGGTTTTGCAACTAGACAATCTGTGATACTAGAATTTGCTCCAACATTTATTTCTATAATTATGGCAGGTAAAGTTGGTTCATTTATAACATCTAGCATAGGAACAATGAGAGTTACTGAACAAATAGATGCTCTTGAGGTAATGGGGATTAACACACATAATTACCTTATATTTCCAAAAATAGTAGCTTTATTACTATATCCTTTCCTTATCACTTTTGCAATGTTTCTAGGAATAATAGGAGGGTACATTGTTAGCATATATGGAGGTTTCTCTACAAGCTATGATTTTATTCAAGGAATACAGCTTGATTTTAGAGTATACCATCTATTTTATGCTTATGTAAAAACTACACTTTTTGCATTCATTTTAGCTACTGTGCCATCCTATCATGGGTATTATATGAAAGGTGGTGCACTAGACGTAGGTAAAGCTTCTACTCTTTCTTTTGTTTGGACAAGTGTAGTTATAATAATTGTCAACTATATAGTAACTCAATTACTCTTAGCATAATGATTAAAATAGAAAACATTTCGAAATCATTTGATCAAATAAAGGTTGTTGATAATATTTCAACAGAATTTGAAAAAGGTAAAACAAACCTGATAATTGGACAAAGTGGTTCAGGAAAGACAGTACTAATGAAATGTTTAGTAGGTTTATTAAATATTGATCAAGGGAAAATTTTCTTTGATGACAAGCCATTTGATGATTTGAGTTTTTCAAATCTTTCTGACCTAAGGAAAGAAATAGGTATGGTCTTCCAAGGAACTGCTCTTTTTGATTCAATGTCCGTTCTTGAGAATATAATATTTCCCTTGAGGATGTTTACAAATAAATCAAATGATGAGATGATTTACAGAGGAAATGAGGTAATAAAAAGAGTATATTTAAAAGATGCTAATAATAAATTGCCTTCTGAAATTTCTGGAGGAATGAAAAAAAGAGTTGCTATTGCAAGAGCAATTGTACTAAACCCCAAATATCTTTTTTGTGATGAACCAAACTCCGGTCTTGATCCAAAAACTGCTATAATAATAGATAACTTAATAAAGGAAATTACGGAAGAATATAATATTACAACAGTTATAAATACTCATGATATGAATTCAGTTATGGAGATTGGAGAAAAGATAATTTTCTTGGTTAATGGAAGAAAAATTTGGGAAGGTTCAAAACAAGAAATATTTGATACAGATAATGAGTCTGTAAATAATTTTGTGTACTCCTCTGAATTATTTAAAAAGGTCCGAGATATTCAAATAAAAGGTAAATAATTATCTTGTTCTTTTATTCAAGATTTCCCTTATCTAATTTTATTATCTCTCCATTAACTAAGCTGGACTCATCTAAAGCAAAGTCAAGGATTTGTTTAGCCATCTCAGCAGGCATAATTTTAGCTTCATAATCTGGAAAAGCTTTCTTTAGCATTTCCGTTTGTACAGATCCAAGAGCCAGACAATTAAATCTAGGACGAGATTTATATTCTTCAGCTAGGACTTCAGTTAATGTAATTACTGCCCCCTTACTACTAGCATAAGCTGATAAACCAGGAAACTTTTTACTAGCATTTAACCCTCCAACACTAGTAATATTTATTACCTGTCCATCTCTATTAATAATAGGCAAAACTGATCTTGTGAGGGTGGCTAATCCAAAAACATTAACATCATAAATCTCCTTAAAAATTTCGTATGTAGTATTTCTAAATCTATCCTTAACTAAAAAACCGGCATTATTAATTAAGATATCTATTTTGATATTTTCTGAAATTAATTTTTTGACAAACTTTTCAATTTGTTCTTGATTAGTCACATCTACAGAAAATGCTTTTAGATTTAATATTCCTTTAAGAGGTTCAACATTTCTTGAAATAGCTATGACATTTAGACCTAAATCTGAGGCTTGAGAACAAATTTCAAAACCTATACCAGAACTTGAACCTGAGACCAAAATAGTTTTCATAAAAACCTAAATTAAAATAGAAACAGGATTTTCAATATATTCTTTTAATGTTTTAAGAAACGATGATCCAGTAGCACCATCAACTGCTCTATGATCACAAGCCAAAGTTAATTTCATTGTATTTCCAACTACTACCTCGCCATCTCTGACAATTGGTTTTTCAATAATTGATCCAATTGATAAAATAGCAGAGTTTGGTTGATTTATTATAGAGGTAAAACTTTCAATTCCAAACATACCAAGATTAGAAATTGTAAAGGTGCTTCCTTCTATTTCAGCAGGGGTTAATTTTTTATTTTTAGCTCTTTCCGCAAAGTCTTTAACTTCAGTATTTATCTGAGACATATCCTTTGAACTTGCAAATTGAATAACTGGAACTACTAATCCATCTTCAACAGCAACAGCAACTCCAAGATGAACATGCTCACTTATTTCAATCTTGTTATCATGCCATCTAGAATTAACTTTAGGGTTTTTGACTAATGAGAGAGCTACAGCTTTAGCTATAATATCATTATAAGAAATCTTTATATTTTGAGTATTTATATATTGCTCTCTAAAAGAAATCATATTGTCCATTTCAAATTCAACGGTTAAATAATAATGAGGAGCCGTGAATTTTGATTCTGACAGTCTCTTAGCAATTGATTTTCTCATTGTGCTATTTGGAAGATCATATGATGATTCTTCTGTAGCAATGATCATATTATTTGTGTTTACAAAAGTTGCAGGTTTATAATTTTCAATATCTCTTTTGACAATTCTTCCATTATCACCCGTTCCTTTAACTTGGCTAAGATCAACACCCCTCTCTATTGCAAGTTTATTAGCTAAAGGGGAAATTAAGACTTTGTTACCAGAGTCCTTTAAAGTATTTGTACTCTTAGTTTCTTCTTTTTGTAAATTAGGTGTGTTTAATGTTTCGGGTACTTTCACTGGCTCTGGCTCTTTCACTCGCTCTGGCTCTTTCACTGGATCTGGCTCTTTCTTAGATTTAGATTCTGATACATTTATCAAACTTGAAATATTTTCTCCTTTCTTACCAATAATTGCGATTATGCTATCTACAGGTGCTGTTTCACCCTCTTTAATACCAATATATAGAAGTTCTCCTTCATGAAATGATTCAAACTCCATAGTAGCTTTATCTGTTTCTATTTCAGCTAATATATCTCCTTCATTAACTGAATCACCTACTTTCTTGAACCATTTTGCAAGAGTTCCTTCCTCCATGGTATCACTTAATCTTGGCATGTTAATTACTTCAGCCATACTAATCTATTTTATGCTTAATGAATGGATAATCTTTTTGTTCATAAACAGAGTCATATAACAAAGATATATCAGGAAATGGAGAAGACTCGGCAAACTCTTCACATTCTTTAATTTTCTTTTTTACTTTATCATCAATTTTTTTAAGCTTTGCTTCAGTAGCGTATTTATTTTTTAATATAGTATTTTTAACTTGACTTATTGGATCAATTTTCCTATACTCTTCAACCTCTTCTTTTGTTCTATACTGTTGTGCATCGGACATTGAATGCCCTCTATATCTATATGTCTTTGCTTCAACAAGAGAAGGTCCATTTCCTTTTCTTGCATGACTAATACATTTATCTATTGATTCAGCAACTTTAACGATATTCATTCCATCAACAGATAGGGAATGAATACCATATGAATCACCATGCTTCCAAAGTTCAATTTGTGTAGTTGATCTAGATACTGATGTACCCATAGCATAACCATTATTTTCAATTATATAAATCACTGGCAATTTCCATAATGCTGCCAAGTTAATAGATTCATGAAATGAACCTTGGCGAACTGCTCCTTCTCCCATAAAACAAAGAGTAACATTATCTCTTTTAAAATATTTATCTCCAAAGGAAATACCAGTTCCTAATGGAATCTGACCTCCAACTATTCCATGTCCACCAAAAAAATTATGTTTTTTTGAAAAAATATGCATCGAACCCCCTAAACCACCTGATGTTCCAGTTGCTTTTCCATAAAGTTCAGCCATTACATATTTAGGGTCCTCTCCTAGTCCAATAGAATGAACATGACTTCTATAAGAACTTATCATTCTATCTTTACCAATTTCTATAGCATGAAGACAACCAGCTAAGATAGCCTCTTGACCATTGTATAAATGGAGAAAACCTCTTATTTTTTGTTGTATATAGGCAGCTGCAAGTTTATCTTCAAACTTCCTCCAAAGAAGCATCCCTTCATACCAATTTATATAAGTTTTACCTGTTATTTGCTTCATGTTTTATAGTTGACAACTGTAATTTTGAGCCCATGCTAAATTACTCATTTCTTTAGTATATTGCAATAAAATTAGAATGGACATTCAAAATTTATATTCACTTTTTCAATCCTCTAATGGTGTGTCCATTGATTCAAGATCTATAGAAAAAGATGAAATATTTTTTTCAATAAAGGGTGAAAATTTTGATGGGAATAGATTTGCACTTGATGCAATAGATAAAGGCGCAAAATTTTCAATAGTTGATGATCCTCAATTGAAAAATAAAAATGAGAGAATAATATTTGTTGAAAACTCCCTAAAAGAGTTACAAAATTTATCAAAATTCAATAGATCAAAGTTTGATGTAAAAGTTATTGGTTTAACAGGAAGTAATGGTAAAACAACTACTAAGAAGCTGATTTGCAGTATTCTTTCTGAAAAATATAAGACATTATGTACTCATAGAAATTTAAATAATCATATTGGAGTTCCTCTCACTTTACTAAATATAAAACCTGAAACTGAAGTTGCTGTTATAGAAATGGGTGCAAATCATATTGGAGAAATTCAAAATCTATGTGAAATATCTATGCCTGATATTGGGCTAATAACAAACTTCGGAAGTGCTCATTTGGAAGGGTTTGGAAGTTTAAAAGGTGTAATTAAAGGGAAAACAGAACTTTATAAGTATTTAATAAAAAACTATGGACATATATTGTTAAATAATGATGATAGTCTTCAGAAAGAAGAATGTAAAAGTGCTTTATATACATCATATGGTAAGGATAATTCATCAGATTTTATTTTTAAATATAAGAAAGAAGATGACAAGCTAGTTCTTTTAATTAATGACTATGAATTTAGCTGTAAAATTTATGGCGATTATAATTTTCCAAATATTGCTTCTGCAATTAGCATTGGAAAAATTTTGGATTTAGATAATGATGAAATTCAGAATGGTTTAAATAAGTTCCAAACAGAAGCGAATAGATCTGAAGTACTTGAATACCATGGAAATAAAATTTATCTAGATGCATATAATGCAAATCCTTCAAGCATGATTGCTGCTCTAGATAATTTTAATAGAGAAAGCCCGAACAATAAGATAATTATATTAGGTGATATGCTTGAGTTAGGGAGTTTCTCTAAAGATGAGCACCTGAAAATTATTAACCATTTAGATAAAATGGATTTTGAATCTGTCTATTTGATTGGTGAAATCTTTTCTTCTCTGAATACTTCTGACTCAAGATTCAAAAAGTTTAATGATATAGAAGAGCTAATTAAGGAATTGGATTTAACTCAAATAAAAGACAAAAGTATTTTGATTAAAGGGTCTAGAGGTATAGGATTGGAAAAATTAATTAATTGATTGCTCCTTGAATTATTTCTTCCACAATATCAGGATTCAATAAGGTTGATGTATCTCCCATATTTGACAAATCATTACTTGCAACTTTTCTCAAAATCCTTCTCATAATTTTACCAGATCTAGTTTTCGGTAGTCCACTTACAATCTGGATTTTATCTGGTTTTGCTATTGGACCTATGACATTTCTTACAACATCTGTAATTTGATTTTTTATATTATCATTTTCAGATCCAGGATTTATAATAACAAAAGCATATATCCCCTCTCCTTTTATATCATGAGGATAACCTACCACAGCAGATTCAATAACTTCACTATGTTCATTAATTGCATTTTCAACCTCAGCTGTACCCATTCTATGTCCAGATACATTCATTACATCGTCAACTCTACCTAGAATTCTGAGGTAGCCATCATGGTCCCTCTTAACACCATCACCTGTAAAATACATTCCTTTATAACTAGAGAAATAAGTATTAATACACCTTTCATGATCTCCATAAGTAGTTCTTAATATGGAAGGCCAAGGTGATTTTATAAATAAATTTCCTTGAACATTATTTCCACTTAGTTCATTTCCTTCAGCATCAACTATGACCGGGATTATACCCGGGAGTGGAAGTGATGCATGGGCTGGTTTATTAGGGGTAATTCCCGCTAATGCGGAAATCATTATTCCACCAGTTTCTGTTTGCCACCAAGTATCTACAAGTGGGCAATTACCTTTACCTATATTATCATGATACCAGTGCCAAGCTTCTTCATTTATTGGTTCTCCAACTGATCCAATTACTTTTAATGAGTCTAGTGAATTATTCTCTAAAGGTTCTAATCCATGGGCTTGAAGAGCTCTTATTGCAGTTGGTGCAGTATAAAATTGATTTACTTTGTGCTTATCTACTATGTCCCAAAATCTACTAACATTTGGATATGTGGGAACACCTTCAAACATTAAACTTGTAGCTCCGCACAAAAGAGGTCCGTATACTATATATGAGTGTCCTGTAATCCATCCTACATCTGCAGTACACCAGTATATATCATCTTTATCATACTGGAAAACATTTAAAAAAGTATAGGCAGAATATACCATATAACCCCCTGTTGTATGAACAACTCCTTTAGGCTTACCAGTTGATCCAGAAGTATATAAGACAAACAACATATCCTCTGAATCCATAACTTCTGCTTTACATTCTGATGACTTATCTTTAACTAATTCATGCCACCAAAAATCTCTACCTGAAACAAAGTTTACTTCTTGATTAGTTCTTTTCAGAACAATTACTTTTTCTATTGAGTTAGATTTTTCAAGAGCCTCATCAACAACCGATTTAACTGGTATAACTTTGTTTCCTCTAAAATTTCCATCAGAAGTTATTACCATTTTTGACTCACAATCATCAATTCTATCAGCTAATGAAGTAGATGAAAATCCTGCAAAAACAACAGAATGAACTGCTCCAACTCTTGCACAAGCTAACATTGCAATTGTTGCCTCTGGAACCATAGGCATATATATTATAATCCTATCCCCTTTTTTTATTCCGATATCTTTTAAAGCATTTGAAAACTTACAGGTTTCCTCATAAAGTTCTTGATAAGACATTTTTTTTGTGTCTTCATCTGGATTATTAGGCTCCCATATAATTGCTGTCTTATCTTTATTTTCAATTAGGTTTCTTTCGAAAATATTTTCTGTAATATTAAGCTTACCATCAATAAACCATTTAACATCTGCTTTTTCAAAATCAGATTCTAAAACTTTTTTCCATGGTTCAATCCAACTAAATGATTTAGCAATTTCAGCCCAAAATCCTTCTGGATCACTTTGACTTTTTTCATATTGATTAAAGTATTCTGATAAAGATTTAATTCTTTGCATAATTATTTTGGATATCTAATGTTTTCTACAAGCTGTTTAATTCTTTCAGGAGTTGGTTTAGTAAATCTAGATACAATAATAGCTATAATAAAATTAATAAACATTCCAATAGTACCAATACCTTCAGGTGAAATACCAAACAAATAGTTATCAGGAGTTCCTGGACCTCCTAATTGTGGCTTAAAGTAAAAAATATAAATTGCTGTAAACAAAATACCCACAATCATTCCAGAAATTGCTCCTTCTTTATTCATTCTTTTATCAAATATTCCAAGAATAATTGCTGGAAAGAAAGAAGATGCAGCTAATCCAAAAGCAAGAGCTACAACTTCTGCAACAAAACCAGGGGGGTTAAGCCCTGCCAGTCCTGCTGCAACAACTGCTACAGCAATAGCAATTCTAGCAGCCCAAAGCTCCCCTTTTTCAGAGATTTTAGGATTAAGATTCTTCTTTAATAAATCATGAGATATTGAAGTTGAGATTACAAGTAATAGTCCAGCTGCAGTTGAAAGAGCAGCAGCTAACCCACCTGCAACTATTAATCCAACTACCCATGCAGGAAGATTAGCAATTTCAGGATTTGCAAGAACCATTATGTCAGGATCAACAGTCAGTTCATTAATTTGAGAATCTGCAACATATTGAATTACACCATCTTGATTTTTATCATCAAATTGAAGTAAGCCTGTATTTTCCCAGTTTTTAAACCAATCTGGAACATCTGCATATCTAGCATTTGAAACTGTATTTATTAAATTAACTTTTGCAAAAGCTGCAACTGCAGGTGCAGTTGTATATAAAATTGAAATAAATAAAAGCGCCCAACCAGCGGAGATTCTAGCATCTCTAACTTTAGGGACAGTAAAAAATCTAACAATTACATGGGGCAATCCTGCTGTTCCAAACATTAAGGCAGATGTAATAAAAAAGACATTTATCAATGTTGTCCTATTTATATCAGTATATTTTTCAAATCCCAAATCAACAGATAATTGATTTAACTTTTCTAGTAAATAGACTCCATCCATAGTCTTACTTCCAAATCCTACTTGAGGTATAGGGTTACCAGTAGCTTGAAGTGAAATATAAATTGCTGGAACAGTAAAAGCAAATATTAAAACACAATATTGTGCTACTTGAGTGTAAGTTATTCCTTTCATACCTCCAAGGACAGCATAGAAGAATACAATACCAATACCAATAATAACTCCATTCTCAAATGGTATTTCAAGAAATCTTGAAAATGCAACTCCAACTCCTTTCATTTGACCAACTACATATGTAAATGAAATAAAGATTGCACAAATTAATGCTATAAACCTTGCATTACTAGAGTAGTACCTTTCTCCTATAAAATCTGGAACAGTAAATTTTCCAAATTTTCTTAAATATGGGGCTAAACATAATGCTAAAAGAACATATCCACCTGTCCACCCCATTAAATATTGAGAACCTCCATAACCTAAAACAGAAATAAGTCCTGCCATTGAAAGAAATGATGCAGCTGACATCCAATCAGCAGCAGTCGCCATTCCATTAATAACAGGGTTTATTCCAGCTCCCGCTATATAAAACTCTTTTGTGCTTTGAGCTCTAGACCATATAGCTATTCCTATATATATAGTAAAAGTTATGCCAACTAAAAGATATGTCCAAAATTGAGAATCCATACTATTCTTTTAAATTATATTTCTCATCTAGTTTATTCATAAGATATACATAGATAAAAATTAGTATTACAAAAATGTATATTGAACCTTGCTGGGCAAACCAAAATCCAAGAGGAAAACCGCCTAGATAAAAATTGTTAAGATACTCTGCCATTAAAATTCCAAAACCAAATGAACATATAAACCAAACTGTTAATAGTATTCTTAAATAAATTAAATTCTGTTTCCAATATTTCTTTTTCATATCACATCAAATATTAAGTGGAGATTTACCTTCAATTCTCATATTCTCTTTTGATAAAATTTGAAAAGATTTTGATCTAGATAATCCCTTAAAAAGGTTAAATGAATCCTCTGGCATTAAAGTTAGCTTTCTTTTGACTGTATCCATTATTCCAAAGGCAAGGTCTAAATGAGCTAGATGTTCTCCTTTTTGATTATAAAAATTTTGAAAAAGTTTAAAAAACTTTCCATCTTCACTATAACCATCTATTTCAACAGTTACAGAAAATTTAACACCTATTTTAATCTCTTTGTAATAGTGCATATGTTCGTAGAAAAGAACAGGGCCTATGTTAAGTTTATCAAACTTAGTTTTATTTAACTCTAATGAATTAAAAAAAGAAACCCTAGCATCAGTAGAATATTTATTATAAGCATAGTTTGCAACATGCCAATTTGGGTCTAAATCAGTCCAAGAAGCCTCATAATCCTTTTTAAACATTCGACAATTTACTTATTTTTTAGAAAAAATTTTCTTTGTATGTCCAGAAAATATTTAAATAGAAAAAAAGATAACTTAAGGTTAAACAAAATTTTATTAAACTTCCTGCAACCACACCTACTAACGACCCAAATGCAGGTTTTAATGATTCTGAAAAACTTTTTTTATTTACCATTTCACCAATTAAAGCTCCTACAAAGGGACCAACTAGTATTCCAAATGGACCTATCATTATAATGGCTAAAACTAGCCCTATAAATGTTCCAACTTGTCCAGACTTTGATCCACCAAGTTTCTTAACTCCAATAATTGGTATTAGATAATCTATTAACCCTACTGATACTGCGACAGATAGAGTTATTAAAACAAAATTTAAATTAAATTCTACTGCATCCGTTAAGTTTAAGATTAAAATAGCTAACCATGAAACAAATGGACCAGGTATCATAGGGACAAAACTTCCTGTGATACCAATTAAACATAGAACCAACCCAAGAATAAATAAAATAATATCCATCATGAATTATTTAATCATCAAATTGAGAATATAAAATAGAATTAGAAAAAAAATCCTTTTCATAATGATTTGTTGAATCTACAAGTTAATATTTTTTACATATATAATTTAATAGCCCTTTGTTGGCAGTTCTCTTTTTCACTAAATTGCAAAAAGGCTTAATTATGAATAAAAAATTTGTATTAGCAATTGATGCAGGGACTACAAGTTCAAGAGCAATTCTGTTTGATAAAAATGGAAAAATAAATGGTGTAGCTCAATATGAGTTTAATCAACTTTTTCCAAAAGAAGGTTGGGTAGAGCATGATGCAGAAGAAATTTGGAATACTCAATTAAAAGCAATAAATGATGTATTAAATAACTCAAATGTAGATATCACTCAAATTGATTCTATAGGTATAACAAATCAAAGAGAGACTACTGTTATATGGGATAAAAAAACTGGAAAACCTGTTTTTAATGCAATTGTATGGCAAGATAGAAGGACTGCTGATTTCTGTAAAGAACTTATTAAAAAAGGGAAAGATAAAGTTATACTTGATAAAACAGGATTAGTTATTGATGCATATTTTTCGGGAACTAAAATAAAATGGATTCTTGATAAAAAAGAAGAATTTAGATCTAAAGCTAATCAAGGTGAATTAATTTTTGGAACAATTGACACTTGGCTAATATGGAATCTAACCAAAGGAGAATATCATGTTACTGACCCAAGTAATGCTAGCAGAACTTTATTATATAATATTCATGATGATGATTGGGATGATGAACTATTATCTATTTTTAATGTTCCAAAAAATATCTTGCCTAAAGTTATTGATTCATCTTCATTAATTGTAAAAACAGATAAAAGCATTTTTGGAGAAAGCATTCCTATTAGTGGAATAGCAGGTGATCAACAAGCTTCTCTTTTTGGACAACTATGTCTTAATCCTGGCGATGTAAAAAATACATATGGTACTGGATGTTTTTGTGTTATGAATACTGGAGATAAAGTAGTTAGATCAAAAAATAAAATGCTTAGTACTATTGGATGGAGAATAAATGGAAAACTAACATATGCTCTTGAAGGAAGTGTTTTTGTTGCTGGAGCTCTAGTCCAATGGTTAAGAGATAAGCTTGAAATTATTTCAGAATCCTCTGAAATTGAAGAATTAGCAAAAACCGTTGATGCAAATGGTGGAATTACATTTATACCAGCATTATCTGGTTTAGGTTCTCCGTATTGGGATCCATTTGCTCAAGGTGCAATTTTTGGATTAAATAGGGGAACTAAAAAAGGCCATATTGCTCGAGCAGCTCTAGAATCTATTGCACTTAGAACAAGAGATATAATCATTGAGATGCAAAAAGATGCTGGTATTGAATTTAAAAATCTTAAAGTTGATGGAGGAGCAAGTAATAACGATTTATTAATGCAAATTCAATCTAACCTATTGGGCAACAAAGTTATTCGACCTAAAACAACTGAAACTACGGCAATAGGTGCCGCTTTCATGGCTGGTCTTGCAACAGGATTTTGGTCAAATATTTCTGAGCTAAGCAACCTTTGGGAAATGGATAAAATATTTAATCCTAATGAAGATTTTGACTCAAAATCAATAATTGATCTGTGGGATAAAAGAATAGGAAAGATACTTTCAGATTAATGAATAGAGATACTAATTTAGATAAAATTAAAAGTTTTGATAGCCAGTGGGATATTGTAATTATTGGTGGTGGCGCTTCTGGTCTTGGAATTGCAGTAGATGCTTCAAAAAGAGGTTATAAAACTTTACTTCTTGAAAAACATGATTTTGGAAAAGGAACATCTTCTAGAAGTACAAAACTAATTCATGGAGGTGTTAGATATCTCCAAAATGGAGATATCTCTTTAGTTATTGAGTCTCTAAGGGAAAGAGGGATTTTAAAAAAAAATGCACCTCATCTAGTTAGAGATTTAAGTTTTGTTATTCCAACATATGACTGGTGGAGTAGTCCCTTTTACGGAATAGGTCTTAAAATATATGATATGATGGCTGGATCATTAGGTCTTGGTAAATCTCTTATACTTTCCAAGGAAGAGACAATTAAATTAATTCCTAATGTAAATAAAAAGGGTTTAAGAGGGGGTGTTATATACCATGATGGACAGTTTGATGATACTAGAATGGCTATTAGTCTTGCTTTAACAGCAAATGACCAAAATGCTTGTTTAATTAATTATTGCGAGGTAATCAATCTTATAAAAAAAGACAACCTCGTTACTGGTATAAAATTTAAAGACACAATAAAAGGTGAAACTTTTGAAGTTAAAAGCAAAGTAGTAATTAATGCTACAGGTGTATTTGCTGATAAAATAATTAAAATGGATCAACCTAATTCAAAAAAAATGATTAAACCAAGTCAAGGAGTTCATATTGTTTTAGAAAAGAAATTTTTAGATAGTCCTCATGCTATAATGATACCTCATACAACTGATGGAAGGGTTCTATTTGCGGTTCCATGGAAAAATTATGTAGTTGTCGGAACAACAGACACTCAAATTAAAGACACATTGGATGAGCCTAAACCTTTAAAAGAAGAAATTGATTTTATTCTTAATAATGCATCTAAGTATATGTCTATCAAACCATTTAAAAAAGATATTAAAAGTGTTTTTACTGGCCTAAGACCCCTTGCTTCTACAAGTAATGAAAAATCAACTAAAGAGGTATCCAGAAGTCACAAAATTAATGTTTCAACTACTGGTTTAATTAGCATCTTAGGTGGTAAATGGACTACTTATAGAAAAATTGCTGAGGATGCAGTAGATGCTTCAATACCATTAGGGGGATTAAGAAAAAGAAAATGCAAAACAAAAAATTTACGTCTTCACGGTTTTAAAAGAAGAGTAAAATGGGATAATCCATTTCACGTTTATGGATCAAAAGCAAGAAGATTAAAGTCTTATGGAAGTTCAATAGACAATATCTCACTATCAAAGAAATTTTTTATTTCAAATAGTATAATTCATTGGTCAATAACCAAAGAAATGGCGATAACAGTTGAAGATGTTTTAGCTAGAAGAACAAGATGTTTATTTTTAGACTCTGGTGAATCTATTAGAATCGCCCCTCAGGTAGCAAAAAAAATGGCAGAAATTATGGAAAAAGATAATTCATGGATAGATAAAGAATTAAAAAAATTTAATACATTATGTGAAAATTATAAAGCATGATGAACAATCCTTATATCGCAGAGTTCATTGGAACAGCTATTCTGTTATTTCTTGGAAACGGTATTGTTGCCAATGTTAGTTTAAACAAAACTAAAGCATCTAAACAGATGACACCTTGGGTTTTAATCACTACAGCATGGGGTCTTGCTGTTTTTACCGCAGCCTTTATAACTGGACAATTCAGTGGAGCACACCTTAATCCAGCAGTAACTGTAGGTCTAGCATTTGCAGGAAAGTTTTCTACTGAGCTTATTTGTGGGTATATTATATCACAGATACTTGGAGCAATTTTTGGTAGTTGGCTAGTTTATATTATTTATATAGATCATTATAGAGAAACTTCTGATGAAAGTTCTGTAATGGGAACATTTTGTACTTCTCCCGCAATAAGAAACTACAAGAATAATTTCTTTAGTGAGTTAATGGGAACATTCATCCTTGTTTTTGGTGTTTTATATTTAGTTGAACCAAATATAACTATTGAAGGCACAAAAATAAATTTTGGAATTGGTTCTTTAGAGGCTCTTCCTGTTGGAATATTAGTTTGGGTAATAGGTTTAAGTCTGGGAGGAACTACTGGATATGCAATAAACCCCGCCAGAGATCTTGGTCCAAGAATTACATATCAACTTATTCCTAGAAAAAACAAAATCTCTGACTGGGCTTATAGTTGGGTTCCTATTTTAGGTCCTTTATGTGGAGGTGTTCTTGCTGGATTATTATTTGTATATCTTCAATAATTATTAATTGGAAAACATCAAATCAAAAAAAATTGCTCTAATAACTGGAGCGACATCTGGAATAGGAGAAGCAACTGCAAAAAAGTTAGCTAGTAAGTTTTCTTTAATTCTATGTGGAAGAAGACAAGAAAAGCTAACTGTTCTTTCTAAGTCTCTATCTAATTTAACAACTGTTAAAACTCTAACTTTTGATGTTAGAGATAAAGATGATGTAGCTGCAAAGTTTAAGGAACTTGAAGGGAAATGGAAAAATATTGATATTCTTATTAATAATGCTGGTAATGCTCATGGAATGGATTTTATTCATGAAGGAGATATTGAAGACTGGGATATGATGATAGATACTAATGTAAAAGGATTACTATATGTATCTAAAGAAGTTTTAAAAATAATGGTAAAAAATAATAGAGGGCATATTATTAATATTGGTTCAATTGCTGGAAAAGAAGTATATCCAAAAGGAAATATCTATTGTGCTTCAAAATTTGCTGTTGATGCTATATCTCAGGGAATGAGAATTGATTTAAATAAGCATAATATAAAAGTATCTCAAATAAATCCTGGTCTAGTAGAAACTAACTTTTCAATGGTTAGGTTTAAAGATGATAAGGAAAGATCAAAAGCTGTTTATAAGGATGTTAACCCTCTAGTTTCTGAAGACATAGCTAATGTTATTGACTATGTTATATCAAGCCCAGAAAATGTTAACATAAGTGATATTACTGTCCTTTCAAAATCTCAGGCATCTTCAACAGTTATAAACAGAGGTTAATCTAAAACAGTTATACTAAGGTATTTATTAGGTGTTGGGCTATAAGCTAAACATACAGCACAATTATTGTCTTTTGAGTTATCTATAATAAAGTTAAACTCGTCTCCTTCATCTATATCCTCAGGAAAATCACATACACTTCCAAGAGCAAAAACATTAGTGTACGAAATGTCTGAGAATTCATTTATCCAATTCAATTCAATTAAAGAAGAATCAAAATCTGAATCTAAAACTTGAATAACATAATTCATACATATCCCCTTAACAACAAGCTTTCCTTTATATGAACTTTCTAATTCAGTATCAGGATTATTTTTAGAGCAACTTAAAAGGAACAAAAGAGCAAATAGATAAATAAACTTATTCATACAAGACAAAAATAAAAAAACCCTTCATTTGAAGGGTTTTATTTATTCATAGGAATAATTATTCTTCAGCCGGAGCTTCCTCATCAGATCCTTCTTCAGCCGGAGCTTCTTCTTCAGCCGGAGGAGGAGGAGGAGTTTTATCATAGGCAATTACTCTAGATATTTTTCCTTCTTTAAATTGAGCATCAATCATTCTTTGAACCGTGTTCTCATTTGGAGGTAATGCGTGACTTGTTACTACTTGGCCAGCTATAATCCAAACTTCACCATTAACAACACCTTTGTATGGCATTGCCCAGTAGAGATTCATTTCTGGATCAGCAGATTCAAAATAATTTGATAATGCCTCAGCATGTGCCTCTGCTCCAGAAATTACCATTCCACTAGGTAAATCAATCCTAACATCATCTGTTTCAAGGGATAGAATTGTTTCAATATCTTTATCATTGTGTGCTTGAAGCCATTTTTTGTATGTTTCAGTATGCTCATCTGAAGCATTAACAAAAGTTTCATTTTCATCACCAATCCAAAATCCAGATCCTTCAACTGGTGCATTACATCCCATAGTAAGTAGGGCTAGTATTAGTATAAGTTTTTTCATAATATTAATTTTAATTATGTCTTAAAGATAAAGTTAAATAATTATGTTTTAATAGTTTTGTATGATAAATTTGTATAAATAAATTATGACTATGAAGCCAATAAACATTTATTTAATTATTGCAATTGTTCTTGCTGGATGTAACCAAAAACAAAAAAAAGAAAATTTTCAATATGAACGTGTTCAAGAAAATTCATCTGAAGTTATTCAAAATACTGATCTCCAGAATACAGTTATTTTAAATTCTAATGATGCAATGCTCTTTGACAAAAAAGTAATAAAAGTTAGTTATGGTGAAAACATTACACTTACTTTAAATCATGTAGGAAAAATCGGAAAGGATTTTATGGGACATAATTTTGTTTTACTAAAGAAAGGTGTTGATGTTGATGCCTTTGCACAAAGAGCAATACTTGCTAGAGATAATGAGTATATCCCTGAAGGTGATGAAATTATTGTTACAACAAAAATGTTAGGTGGAGGAGAAAGTGATACAATAGTCTTTGATGCACCGGAACCAGGAAAATATATTTTTATATGTACATTTCCAGGACATTATCAACTAATGAGAGGAGAGTTTATTGTAATTTAACTAGTTATTCTTAACAAATTTAATTTTTGCACCATTTTGTCTTAAAATAAATGAATTTTCCTCAGGGTTAAATTCAAATTCAGCTCCGACAATATTAGATTTAAAAATATTTCTTTCAACAGCCTCAAGAGAAATTTTTGGTTGACCTGTTCCTTGAATTATTAAAGTATTATCTTCCCTTGTGACCTCAATTATTAGTGGCATTGTTTTGGAACTATATGTTCCTATTAGTTTATCTAAGTCTTCAGGATAAATTTCATAATTAGAGAAAGTTGGAATTTCATAAGGTTTATCAAAAATTGCACTTAATACTGCAATTGAAATATCATTATTGTTAAAATTTGTTCCATTTGAATTAAGTGAATAAGAAATGCCGTCCTCAGTAAAATTTGCAAAAATAGAACTAAAACCATCGATCCCACCAGTATGGCCAAATGCAGTTTTTTTATAAAACGGTATTGTAAATATTCCAAGACCATATTGACCATTAATTTTTTTCATTTTCTCAAGACTTTGATCCTTTAAAATTTTACCAGTAAATAATAAGTGACTAAATTTTGTAAGATCGCTTGGATTAGAGACAATTCCACCAGCTCCTAAGGGGACTGAGGCATCAGTTTCTTCTTGTTCTATCCACTCTCCAGCATACATATAAGATTTTGCTTCATTATTATTTATATCTATCTTATCTCCATAATAAGTGTGATTTAATTCATAAGGTTTAGTGATTTTTTCTGATAATATCTCACTATAGTTTCTAGAATAAACTTCCTCTAGGATGATAGTTAATAATACATAGTTTGAATTACTATATTCAGATCTCCTTCCAGGTTTAAAAATAGAATCAAAATTTGAGATTATTTTAATCAGTTCCTGTCTGGATTTAGGCTGTATTCTATATTCCATATATTCAGATGAATCTGTGAAATTAAAAATACCACTTCTGTGGCTCAGTAGATTTTCTATTGTAATTTTTTCTGAATTTGGAAGATCAGGAAAAAAATCTTCAATAGTATCATCCAAATTTAATTTTCCTTCTTCTTCAGATTTAAGAACTAAAACTGAAGTAAAGGTTTTTGAAATTGAACCTATCCTAAACTTTGAGTTTGAATTTAACAAAATATTATTTTCAAAATCAAGAAATCCAATTGACTTAGTATAGATTAATTCATTACCCTTAGATATTGCAACAGTTCCCATAAATCTATTATTCTCTTTTAAGCTATCGAAATACTTATCTAATTTTTGAAAATCATATTGCTGAGAAAACACAAATTGAGAAAGAAAAACGTAAAAAATTGTATTAATTAGATTTCTATACATATATAAAATTTTATGTGGGTGATACTGGATTCGAACCAGTGACCCCTACCCTGTCAAGGTAATGCTCTAAACCAACTGAGCTAATCACCCAATCTTTGGCTAAAGTAATAAAATCTTTATATTTATAAACATGAGACACCTTACAAAAAATGACTTTAAAATGGATTTTGTAGATAAAAAAATAATGGATTATGTAATTAAAAATTCTGAAGATGAACCAGAATTACTTAAAGAATTAACCAAAGAAACTTATCAAAAAATTCTTCAGCCTAGAATGCTTAGTGGTCATCCACAAGGAAGGATTTTAAGTCTTTTATCAAAAATGATTAAACCAAAAAGAGTTTTAGAGATTGGAACATATACTGGTTACGGGACAATATGCCTTGCAGAAGGATTAGCAAATGATGGGAAAATTATTACAATAGACAAAAATGAAGAGATAATTGATTTTCAGAATAAATATTTTGAAAAAAGCGGTTATAGAGATAAAATTATTCAACTACATGGTGAGGCCTTGAATCTAATTGAAACATTAAATGAAAAATTTGATATTATATTTCTTGATGCAGATAAAGAAAATTATATTGAGTATTATAGATCTGTTTCAAAAAAAATGATTAATGGAGGTATTCTAATCTCAGACAATGTTCTTTGGAGTGGAAAAGTTCTAGAACCATCTAAAACAGATGATTTAGAAACTGATATCTTAAATAGGTTTAATCAGTTATTAAAAAATGATACGAGGTTTGAAACAATAATTATTCCTATCAGAGATGGTGTTTCTATTTCAAGATTAATTTAAATTTCTTTTTATTGAGTCAGTAATATCATCAAAGTCTTTTTTAATATCCCCAACACTATCATTAAGTTCTTTAGATATATTCTTTGATGGATCTTTAAATTTTGTGTTTTTTTGAATTTCAGATTTTATTTCATTAGTAGCTTGCCTAACCTGAGTCATTCCCTTAGCTAGACCTCTAGCAATAGAAGGAATTTTATCAGCTCCAAAAACAAGAAGAACTATAAAAAAAACAAAAACTAGTTCTGCACCACTTATAAATAGTATCATATTAATATCAAATCTAATTAATTATTCAACCTCTTGAAATTTTTTTTTAAATATTCTAAAACTAATGAATGATTTCCAGCTTTAAAGTTCTGATTTAAGGGATAATTTTGAACAGCAGAACTAACAAATTCATGAATTTTATTTTCATCTAAATTAAATTCATCAATAAAATATTTCTTTCCATAAAAGATAATTATTTGATCTGTTATATATAGCTGATTTTTATATTCAATCTCCTTTCTTTTTAAATCATAATATCCTGAAATAGCATTGTATAGTAATTCTATATCCATTCCTCCAGTTAAAGGCATTAATAAAAACCTTGTTGCTACTTCTTTAGTTGATAATATCCTTTCTTTCTTTATTCCTTTAAATCCAGGAATTCCAAAATCATCAAAATTATATTCTCTAGAAATACCTGAATTTCTTAAATCATCTAAAATATTGCCTGAAAGACCACTTGAGTTAACAATAACTTCATCTAACTCATTTACATATTCATCTAGATAAATATTTAACAATATTGAATCAAATAATTCTTTGTTTAATAATATCTTCTTTCTAGTAAACTGGATTCCTGAAAATATAATCTCATCATTAAGGCTTGCTTTTATCTCAAACCTACCATCAGTATTTGTAATTGTTGCTTCACCATTTGAATTATTTAAAACATGAATCCCTTCAATAGAAAAGTTGTTATCATTAAGGATGTATCCAACAACTTTTTTTTCTTGATTATCTTGAGAAAATAAGAATCCACCTAATAAAAGTAAAATTAATGTAAGATGAAGTTTCATTCATTAATTTCTTTATATCTAACACTTTCATTTAAAAGGAAGTCAATTAATAAAAATTGGTTTTTTTCAAGAAGAACATCTACTGCACCAGGCCTTGTATCTATATAGTTTAAAAATTCATTGATTTGAGATGAAGCAAGGAGTAAACTCTCTGTAAAAAAATCATCTTCAAATAAATAAGGAATAACTTCACTAGCTATAAGATTTTGTTTTTCTTCTTCTGATTTTGAGTCAATAATTGTTTTTAAAAGCTTAAGAATATTTACAAAATCTACACCATATTTTAATTGCCTAGTTTCAGTTAAAGTATTTTCAACTTTGGTTGATTTATCAGCTGCATAGTCAAAACCTTTGAATTCTTCTTCTTTAAGATCAAGAAACTTTTCTGTATTATCAGGTGTTATGACAACCTCATCTAACTCTCGTATCCTTTCATTTATTTGTATAGTTAATCTTTTATTTTTTATAATCTCATTAGTTACTGTCACGGTTCTAATGATATATTGAACTGAAGAAAAAATAATTTCATCGCCTTCTTTTGCATAAATTTGAAATTCTCCTAGATCATCTGTGATCGTAGTACTTTGAGAGGTGTTATTTATAACATTTGCAGCTACAACATTTATATTTCTATATATTACTTTTCCTTGAATTAATTGTCGATCTTGACTATATCCAAATTGAAATAGAAAGAAAAGAAATAGAATTTTTTTTGTCATCATTAATTATAATAATTACCTAATAAATACAGGTTTCAATTCATCAGCAGTATCTCTCTTACTATAAGAATAACCGCCAGAGTCAAAACTTAGAATCTCATTAACAGATTTAACATTATTATCGATTATAAATCTTGACATTAAACCTCTTGCCTTTTTTGCATAGAAAGAAATAATTTTAAGAGTGCCATTTTTAAAATCTTTAAACTGAGGGGAAATAATTTTATTCGAAACCTCTTTAGAGTTAATAACAGAGAAATATTCATTACTTGCTAGATTAACAATTAATTCATCTTCTGCAAGTTCACTTTTAAGTTGATTGGTAACTTTAGATTTCCAAAAATCGTAAAGATTTTTATTACCATTTATTGAGAATTTTGATCCCATCTCTAATCTATAAGGCTTTATATGATCAAAAGGCTTTAAAATCCCATAAAGTCCAGATAAAATTCTAATTATATTATTAACTAGCTGATGTTTCTCATTATCTAAACTATTAATATCAAGTCCATCATACACATCTCCATTAAAAGCAAAAATTGCTTGTTTAGAATAATTAGAGTCCTTAATAAAATCTTGATTTCTAGTCCAGTTTAGTTCTCCAAGTTTAGAAGAAATTCCCATTAAATCACATAATGACTCAATTGATTCTTTCTTTAGCTCACTATTTATTTTAATTGCATCATTATGAAATAATGGCTTTGAATTAATTGATGTTTGAACTTTATCTTCAAAGTTCAATGACTTAGCTGGTGATATTAGAATTTTCATATTTTATTCAAATTTATAATTTTTTATGTTTAGAATAAAGTTCCCATTTATCTATTACTTGACTTATATCATTTGGAATCTTAGAATCAAATGAAATACTTTCTTTAGTTTCTGGATGAATAAAGCCAATAGTTTTAGCATGAAGGGCTTGTCTAGGAAGAATCTCAAAACAGTTTTCAACAAACTGTTTGTATTTTGAAAAAACTGTTCCTTTTAAAATCTTGTCTCCACCATACCTTCCATCGCTAAACAAAACATGTCCTAAGTATTTCATATGAACTCTAATTTGATGAGTTCTTCCAGTTTTTAACCTACAGCTAATTAAAGTCACATATCCAAACCTTTTTATGACCTTATAAGTGGTTATAGCCTCTTTCCCACCATCTCTGTCCTTATAAACAATCATTTGTAATCTATTTTTTGGGTTTCTTCCAATCGGTTCATTAATTTCCCCTGAATCATTCTTAACATCTCCCCAAACTAATGCATAATACTCTCTTTCAACTGTTTTATTAAAAAATTGCTTAGCAAGAAATGTCATTGCTTTTTCTGTTTTTGCAATTACAATCAAACCAGAAGTGTCTTTGTCAATCCTATGAACTAGACCAGGTCTATCAGATGAGTTTTTAGGAAGATTTTTAAAGTGATATAAAAGACCATTAATTAAAGTTCCTGAGTAATTTCCATGACCTGGATGAACAACAAGGCCTGGAGGTTTATTAATTATTATAATTGAGTCATCTTCAAAAACTATATCTAAATCAATATTTTCAGGAGTTAAAAGGTTTTCATAAGGTGGATGAGTAAATAAAATTTTTATTTTATCTCCCTTTTTTACCTTATAACTGGATTTAACTGGATTTTGATTGACTCTAATATATCCATCCTTTGCAGCATTCTGAATTTTATTTCTTGTTGCATTTTCAATTCTATTCATTAAGAACTTATCAATTCTTAATGGTTCTTGTCCTTTATCTACATTAAATGAAAAGTGTTCATGAAGTTCCTGATCAATTTCATTTTCATTAATTTTATTTTTTTCCATTGCCAAGGATTAATTCAAGTTTAGACCCTCTTGCAATAGCATCACCAATATTCATTTTCTCTCCATTATATAAAACTTCTAAAACCATATTCTTACCAATATTATCTACATACTGAAAACCAGAGACTTCAAAACCAAGAGCATTAAGAATTGATTCTGCATTTCTTTTTGTTATTTGAATAATATTTGGGATTGACACTTTTTGATAGTCAGAAGGATTAACATTTAAATATATCTTCCTATTTTTCTTGACAAATTCTCCAGCATCTGGAATTTGAGATAATATAGAATTAACAGGTATTTCAGAGAAGTATTTAGAGGAATCCAAAACTTCAAATTTTAATTTTTTCTTTTTTAAAATTTTATTTGCATCTTCTATATTAAGACCACTTAGGATAGGCACTTCAATATATCTATTATGTTTAGTATAAATCTTAACTGAGATGAAGGCAAAGTAAAATATTATAAATACAATTATACTAGAAGCAAAAAAATGTTTAATTATAGAATTGCTTTTCAAAAGTTTTAAATATACTCTTAGTATTGCTTTAATAATTTTTATAATTTTTTCTTTCATTTAAATAGCTGTTTTTAAGATAACTAATTCAATATATTAGAGTAAATATACTAAACACATTAATTTTCTTTTACTATAATGAATTACATTTGCGAAATATGAAGAAGAATATTGGAATAGCATACGGTGGATATTCATCAGAATACGAAATTTCTATAAAAAGTGGTGAATTTATTTTTGAGATATTAGACAAAAATCCAGATTGGAATGTATACAAGGTTCTAATAACAAAAGAAAAGGCATCAGTTCTATTATTAGATGATAAAATTGAAGAAATTAATATAAAAGACTTTAGTTTTAATTATCATAATAATAAGGTAAAATTTGATGCGATATACAATATAATTCATGGCTCGCCAGGAGAAACTGGAGAGTTTTCCTTATTATTAGAAAAAATTGGTATTCCTCAAACTTCATGTAGTTCTAAAATATGTAACCTTACTTTTGACAAGCATGAATATATTAAATTCATTAATTCACTTAATTTAAAAACTGCAAAACAATTCTTTATCAAAAAGGGGAAAGAATACAATGTTGATGATATAATAAAAAAGACTGGTATTCCATGCTTTGTTAAACCTAATAAATCGGGAAGTAGTTTTGGTATATCTAAGGTTTCAGATAAAGCTTTGCTAAATGAAAAGATAGATTATGCATTTCGAGAGGGCGATGAAGTTCTAGTAGAATCATTTTTAGAAGGAAAGGAAGTATCTGTTGGAGTAATAAATATAGATGGAGAGAGAACTATTTTACCTATTACTGAAATAAGAAGTAATAATGAATTCTTTGATTTCAATGCTAAATATAATGGTGAATCTGATGAAATAACTCCAGGGGAGCTATCAACTAATGAGGTAACTGATATTCACAAAATGATTAATACTATTTACGATAACATTAATCTCTCTGGAATTACTAGATCTGAGATAATTTTGGTTGATGGAATTCCACACATTATAGAGACAAATACAATTCCAGGTTTCACAAAACAAAGTATAGTACCTCAACAAATTAAAGCTGCTGGGTTTTCAATTAAAGAAATCATTGAAAATCAAATTAAATCTCTACTTTAAAAATTATAATTAAATTTAAACATGAAAACAGCAATTTTTCCTGGTTCATTTGATCCAATTACCCTAGGACATCAAGATATAATTGAAAAAAGCTTAAATCTTTTTGATGTTGTAATAATTGGCATTGGTCAAAACAGTGAAAAAAAATATATGTTTTCCGCTAAAAAAAGAAAACAATTTGTTGAACAAACTTTTAATTCTATAGACAATATTGAGGTAAAGATATATGAAGGGTTGACAATTGATTTTTGTAGAAAAAATAATGCTGATTATATTATTAGAGGATTACGGAATGTTTCAGACTTCGAGTTTGAAAAAAATATAGCTCTTACAAATAGAAAGTTAAATGGTATTGAAACTGTATTTTTTTTAACTTCAATTGAGAATTCTTTTATAAGCAGTGGTATTGTAAGGGAACTAATTAATAATAATGGAGATTATAGATTATTAATCCCTAAAGGAATAAATCTTAAATAACTTCATTAACTATTTCTTTAATATTCTCATATGAATTTTTAAAGATTTCTGGAATTCTTTTTTTGTTGATCCATTCTACAGATGTTATACCCTCTTCTTCTTGAGGAAATAACTCTCCCTGATAATCTGATTTCATTTTAAACCAGTAAGTTCTTTTTAATCTAAAATTCTTTCCCTTCTTAAAAATATGATATGTTTCACCAATCTTATTAATGACAATTAAATCTGCTAACCCAGTTTCCTCCTTAACTTCTCTTTGAGCAGCTTCAATAATAAGTTCCTTTTTTTCAATACCACCTTTGGGAAGATCCCATTTATTATTTCTGTATATAAACAAAAATTTGTCATCACTTCTCTCAACTAATCCTCCAGCAGCATCTATAATTGGAAACTTTTTTGTGAAAATTTCCCAAAGTTTTTTAATATTCTTATGATATATATATACAGATTCTGTTTTCTTAGCTTTAACTGCTTTTAAAATCTGATTTTTACTAGAAAATTTAATATGTATAAACGGATTAGAATCAGATGACTTTAGGATTTTTGAAGTAAGAATTAATGGCTTTTGATTAAAAAAAACTTTATACATTTGTTGAGTATGGTGTTTGACAAAATTATAGCAAAAAAAACTATTAATTATCTTCTACAAATTAATGCAATAAAATTGAATACAAAAAATCCCTTCACATGGGCCAGTGGTATAAAATCTCCAATATACTGTGACAATAGATTAATTCTTTCTAATACTCAAGTTAGAAGCTATATTGCCAATCAAATGTCTACTATAATTACAAAATCTTTTTCAGATAGTTATGTATTAGCTGGAGTTGCAACAGGTGCAATTGCAATTGGGGCTTTAATTGCTGAAAGATTAGAAAAACCTTATATATATGTAAGACCTAATCCTAAAGGTCATGGTTTAAAAAATCAGATTGAAGGATCTCTTCCTTCTGGATCTGATGTTGTTGTAATTGAAGATTTGATAAGCACTGGAATGAGTAGTCTTAATGCTGTTAATGCAATAAAAAATGCTGACTCTAATGTAAGGGGAATGCTATCCATTTTTTCTTATAGTTTTGACTTTGCAATAAACAGATTTGAATCTGAAAAAATTGATTTAATTTCTCTAGCAGATTATAATATTCTAATTGAAATTGTAAAAGAAGAAAAAATTATTAGTGATGATGAGATAAAGAAATTAGAAAGATGGAGAGAAGACCCTGAGAATTGGATGTAATTTATAATAATATTTTAATTTTATTACTCTCATATTCCTTTATTCCCCGACCATTTATTTCAACAATTATAGAACCTGAAGGGTTAACATTTATTACTTTACCTTGAAAAATTTCATTATTTATTAAAAATCTACAAAAATCTCTTCCATATAATTTAGAATTATAGAGATTCATAATTTGATCAAAATCCTTAACTATTAATATATTAATATGCTCATCTATATTCTTTATTAATTTTTTAAGTACTTGTTCTATTTCAATTTCATTATTTGAAATTAATTTTATTGATGTTGCGTTAGGAATATTTCTAAACCTTGTTTGGTTAACATTAATACCTATACCTATAATACTATTTCTTAATTCTTTCCCTTTAATATTATTCTCAATTAATATACCAGATATCTTTTTTTGTCCTGACAAAATGTCGTTAGGCCACTTAATAAAGTTATCGTTAGAAATATATTGTTCTATTGTCTTAATAACTGAAAGTGAAATAACAAAATTAATATAGTTTCTTTGTTTAAAACTTAATCCTTTAAACTCCCTATATACACTAATTAACAGGTTTTTACCTTTACTTGAATTCCATGTATTTTTATATTGTCCTCTACCTTTATATTGATAATCAGCCCAAACAATATCTCCAGGACTTATTTTTTTTGATTTAATAAGCATTTTAACTTTATCATTAGTTGACTTAGTGGCATTAAGTTTGATAAGTTTATAGTGTCTCATAATTTTAAAAATAATAAATTTGATAAAAGAATTTGATAAATGGTTGAAACTAAATTACCACAGACAAAACTAGTACAAAAAATTGTCTCTAGTATTGATGAAGTTAAAGGGATAGATGTAAACCTCCTTGACCTAAGAAAAATTAATAATACTGTATGTGGATTTTTTGTTATTTGTACAGGAACATCTAATACACATGTAGCAGCTATAACAAATTCTATAAAAAAGAATGTTAGTAAAACACTTAAAGAGAAACCATATAGCATGGAAGGTATAGAAAATCAAGAATGGGTATTAATGGATTATGTTGACGTTGTTGTACACATTTTTCTGAAAAATGTCAGAGAATTTTACGATATTGAAAACCTGTGGGGAGACGCAAAGATTTCAGAAATTAAAATTAAAGCATAGGTAATGGCTAGAAAAAAGAAAACAAATACACCAAAAAACAATTTTTATTGGATTTATGCTTCAATAATATTTCTAATAATTAGCCTAAGCTTTGTTGGAGGAGATAAAGGTTTACAGAATGTTCAACAATCTGATATTTCATCTTTTGAAGACTTTTTATCTAATGGTGATGTTAACAAAATTACTATAGTTAATCAACGTTATGCCTTAGTTAGTATTAATGAAAATGCTCTTAGTAAAGAAATCCATAGAAAGGTTAAAACAAAAAATTTTTTAGGTCAAGATAATTTAATAGGTCCTCATTACCAATTTGAAATTGGACCTCCAGAAATATTTCAGAAGAAACTAGATGAAATAAAAATTAAAGAAAATTTATCATTTAGTTATGAGTTTCAAACTCGAGAAAATAGATGGATGGATGTATTAGTTGGATTTCTTCCTATTATAATAATTATTGGTATTTGGATATACCTTATGAGGAGAATGTCAGGAGGTGGAGCTGGTGGTGGCGGACAAATTTTTAATATTGGTAAGTCAAAAGCTAAACTTTTTGATCAGAAAGCTGACGTTAAGGTAACATTTAAGGATGTTGCTGGGCTTGAAGGAGCTAAAGAAGAAGTCCAGGAGATAGTTGATTTTCTTAAAAATCCAAAAAAATATACTATTCTAGGTGGTAAAATTCCTAAAGGTGCTTTATTAATTGGAGCACCTGGAACTGGAAAGACACTTCTAGCTAAAGCAGTTGCAGGGGAAGCAAAAGTTCCATTTTTCTCACTTTCTGGATCAGATTTTGTAGAAATGTTCGTTGGAGTTGGTGCATCAAGAGTTAGGGATTTATTTAAACAGGCAAAAGAAAAATCTCCTGCAATAATTTTTATTGATGAAATAGATGCAATTGGAAGGGCAAGAGGAAGGAATAATATTACTGGTTCTAATGATGAAAGAGAAAATACATTAAATCAGTTATTAACTGAAATGGATGGGTTTGGAACAAATACAAATGTAATTGTAATAGCTGCAACAAATCGAGCTGATGTTCTAGATAAAGCTCTCATGAGAGCAGGTAGATTTGATAGACAAATATTTGTAGATCTTCCTGATTTAAATGAAAGAAAAGAGATTTTTGAAGTTCATCTAAAGCCTTTGAAAGTTAGCAAAACTCTAGATATAGAATTTCTTTCAAGACAAACTCCAGGTTTCTCAGGAGCTGATATTGCTAATGTTTGTAATGAATCTGCTTTAATTGCTGCTAGAAGTAATAAAAAATCTGTTGGTAAACAAGATTTTCTTGATGCTGTTGATAGAATTGTTGGAGGACTAGAGAAAAAAAACAAAATAATAACTAAAGACGAGAAAAAGACTATTGCTTTCCATGAATCAGGTCATGCAATAGTCAGTTGGCTTCTTGAACATGCTGCTCCACTTGTAAAAGTTACAATTGTTCCTAGAGGTCAATCATTAGGTGCTGCATGGTATCTTCCTGAAGAAAGGCTTATAGTTAGAACAGAACAAATGCTAGATGAAATGTGTGCTAGCCTTGGTGGTAGAGCTGCGGAAAAGATAATGTTTAATAAAATTTCTACAGGTGCCCTAAATGATCTTGAAAAGGTTACAAAACAAGCTAGGGCTATAGTTTCAGTATATGGATTAAATGATACAATAGGAAATATTACCTACTATGATTCAAGCGGTCAATCTGACTATAATTTTACAAAACCGTATTCTGAAGAGACAGCAAAAAAAATTGATGAACAGATATCTAATATTATCGAAAGAGAATATAAAAGGGCATGTCAAATATTAAGAAAAAACAAAAAGAATTTAATTGAATTGGCAAAAAGATTACTTGATAAAGAGGTTATATTTAAAGAAGATCTAATAAAGGTACTTGGAGAAAGGCCATTTAAAGAAAAGGAACAAGTTGGTGCTACAAAAAAAACTAAATCAAAATAATTTTGGGGTTTTGGGATTTATTTCAAAAGAAAAAAGCTAAAAACATCAAAGATGAAAATCTTACTGATGATAAGACATCTAAAGAATTAACATTCGCAAAAAAATTTACTGCTGCTGGAGGAAGATTTATTTATATTGATGATGGGGATAGTGTTATAAATACATTTAACAAAATTTCAGAAGAAAATAATTGGGAAAAAGAAAATGTCAAGTGTTTTAGTTCTAGCCTATCAAACAACCTTAGTATTAAAAAAACAAATGATATAACTGAAGATGATAAATTAAAAGCTCTTGTTATAGAATGTGAATTCCTTTTATCCAATTCTGGCAGAATGTTAATTTCTAGTAATCAGATAAAGAATAATAAACCTGAATCACTTCCTGATACATTAATTGTAATTGCTAGATCTAATCAATTTGTAGGTGATGTTAGTGATGGGATGACAAGACTTAAATCAAAGTATTCAATAAATTTTCCTACAAATATTACTACTATAAATGTTAGGAATAAATTTATTGAAAATGATTTTTTATCCTATGGGAATAGTGCTAAAGATATCTATCTAATAGTAAGTGATGAATAATTTTTTTACAAGATTATTTGCAGGAATAACATATATCTCATTAATAGCTGGGTCTATTTTATATAGTGAAATTACATTTATACTAATATGCCTTGTTTTTTTTTCAATCGCAGCATATGAGTCTCATCAATTATGGGTCAAAATCAAACCAAAAGAAGGGTATTTTCAATATCCTATTCCTCAATTATCAGTTATTCTTTCTCTAATATTTTTAATTTCTGTTCCATTTGGCGGATTAGGTTTTGATGAAATTTATAACCCATATTCAGTCCTTTTAATATTTATATTAATATGGATTACTGATACCATGGCTTATCTCTTTGGAGTTAATTGTGGAAAAAATAAAATTCATCAAAAATATTCTCCAAACAAAACCTGGGAAGGTTTTGCAGGAGGGTTTTTATGCTGTATTATTTTTAGTGTTTTTTCATTTAATTATATTCATGAAATCTATCCTTTATGGAAAACAGTTTTATTAGGAGTATTTATTCCTATATTCGGATTGATAGGAGATCTAGCTCAATCAAAAGTTAAAAGAGCTGCAGGATCTAAAGATAGTGGTATTCTTATTCCAGGTCATGGAGGATTATATGATAGATTGGATAGCACAATTGGAGTTGCACCCTTTGCAATGTTAATTCAAATAATCTAAGCATGTTTCACAAGGAAGGTCATAGAATAATAATTTCTTCATTTTTCTTTACTATTTCAGTTATTATATCATCTGATATATTAATTGATTCTGAAACATTAAAACTAATTTCGCAATCTATCTTTTTGATTTTTTATTCTCTTATTCTTTGGTTTTTTAGAAACCCTAAAAGGAAAAATATAATTGATGATAAGTTAATACTTAGCCCTGCTGATGGGAAAATAGTTAATGTAAAGCAAGTTAGAGAGAATGAATTTTTTAAGGATGAAAGAATCCAGATCTCTGTTTTTTTATCAATTACTAATGTTCATGTCACAAGATTTCCAATAAGTGGAAAAGTTATATATAATAAATATAATCCTGGAAAATATCTTTTAGCTTGGCATCCTAAATCTTCAGAAAAAAATGAGAGAACTTCAGTAGTTATAAGAAATAATTATTTTGGAGATATTCTATATAGACAAATAGCAGGTGCCGTTGCTAGAAGAATAGTTAATTATGCTCAAATTGATCTTAAAGTAATACAAGGAAAAGATTCGGGATTTATAAAATTTGGATCAAGAGTAGATATATTTTTACCTCTTAATTCTAATATAAATGTAAAGAAAGGTCAAAGAGTTATTGGCGGGATTACCGTTTTATCAAGTAAACATTAACTTAAATCTGATAATGCTTTTTTTATTACCTCAATCTTGCTCTTAGCATCACTTACCTTCTTTTTTTCTTTTTCAACTATATCCTTAGGTGCATTATCAATAAAACTCTTATTTTTTAATTTATTCTCAACAGATTTAAGAAATTTTAAATTGTAATCTAATTCCTTGTTTAACCTATCAAGTTCTGATTTAAGATCAATATCACCTTCTAATGGAATGAAAAATTCAATAGATCCAATTATAAATGAATTTACAGATTTAAACTTGTCTTTTTCTGAATATTCAATCTTATTAAGAAATACTAATTTTTTTATTATACTTATATAATGTAAATCAGATGTTTTTGAAGCAAAATAGAGAGATAATTCTTTTTTAAATGGTATATTTTTTTCTTTTCTAAAATTCCTAATATAAGAGATTATATCCTTCGCTATCTCAAAATTTATAATAATATCATTTTTGAATTTATTTGAATCTGGCCATTTACTTATAGTGATAGATTCTGAAGAAGTTCTTGAAGCTAACTGATACCAAATCTCTTCAGTTAAAAAAGGCATAAATGGATGTAATAATTTCAGATTATCTTCAAAAAGAGATTTTATTTTTGATTTTGTTTGATTATCAATTTTTTCTCCAAATTCTGGTTTTACAGATTCTAATAACCAAGAACAGTAATCATCCCAAACAAGTCTGTAAGAACTCATTAAAACATCTGATATTCTATAATTTTTATAATTTTTGTTAATTAAATCTAAAACTTGATTGAACTTGTTTTCATACCATTCAAGAGCTAAACTATTTACTTCAGATATCTCTTTTCCATCATCAACTTCCCATCCATTAACTAATCTTAGTGCATTCCACAATTTATTTGTAAAGTTTTTACCTTGTTGACATAAAGATTCATCAAAAAGTAGATCATTTCCTGCTGCTGAGCTTAACATTAGACCAACTCTTACTGAATCTGCACCATATTTATCTATTAACTCTATTGCATCTGGAGAATTTCCCAATTGCTTAGACATTTTTCTTCCCAGTTTATCTCTAACTATTCCAGTAAAGTAAACATTTGAAAACGGTTTTTCATCTCTAAATTCATAACCTGAAATAATCATTCTTGCTACCCAGAAAAATATTATGTCAGGACCAGTTACTAAATCTTGAGTAGGATAATAATATTTTATCTCTTGATTTTCGGGATTTCTTATGCCATCAAAAACCGATATTGGCCAAAGCCATGATGAAAACCAAGTATCAAGAACATCCTCATCTTGAATTAACTCATCATCTTTTAACTTTAATCCTTTTTGTTTCTCTATAATCTTTTTTGCTTCATTTTTATTTTGAGCTACAACATATTCCTCTTTATTTTCTCCGTAATAAAAAGCTGGAATTTGATGACCCCAAGATAGTTGCCTAGATATATTCCAATCTTTTATATTTTCTAGCCAATACCTATAAGTAGATTTGAATTTTTTGGGAAAAAACTTTATATTCTCATTCTTCAAAACATTTGTTATCGCAGGTTTTGAAATTTGATCCATCTTTAAAAACCATTGTCTTGAAATCTTAGGTTCAATGATAGCATTAGTTCTATCTGAACGGCCAACATTATGTTTATATACTTCAGACTTATTAAGAATCTTTTTTTCCTTAAGCTCTTTTACTATTTCTTTTCTAACTTCAAACCTATCTTTATTTTTATAATGAAGACCATTTTCATTAAACCTTCCTTTTGAATCAAAAATATCTATTATCTCAAGTTTATGTTTATTTCTTAGATTATAGTCGTTCAAATCATGAGCAGGAGTTACTTTTAAGCATCCTGTTCCAAACTCTATATCTACATAAGGATCTGAAATAATTGGAATCTTCCTATCACATATAGGAACTATTGCCTCTTTCCCTACAAACTTAGAATATCTTTTATCTTTTGGGTTAACACAAACTGCAGTATCACCAAAAATTGTTTCAGGTCTGGTTGTTGCAATAATTAGTTTCTCTTTTGAACCATCTATAGGATAATTTAAATAGTATAAACTAGATTCTTCTTCAACATAATTAACCTCCTCATCAGATACTGTTGTCTCAGCCTCAGGATCCCAGTTTATCATTCTATATCCTCTGTAGATATAACCTTTTTGATGAAGATCTATAAAGGCAAGTATAACTGATTCATACATATCATCATCTAAAGTAAATTTAGTTCTATTCCAATCACATGAACAACCTAATCTTTTAAGCTGATCTAATATGCCTCCTCCATATTTTTCTGTCCATTCCCAGGCATGTTTTACAAATTCTTCTCTTGAGATTTCTGATTTATTTAAACCAAGTGATTTTAAATTTTCTACCACTTTAGCTTCAGTTGCTATAGAAGCATGATCTGTTCCAGGAACCCAGCATGCATTTTTCCCCATCATCCTTGCTTTTCTAATTAAAATATCTTGAATAGTATTATTAAGCATATGCCCCATATGTAATAAACCTGTAACATTAGGTGGAGGAATTACAATAGTAAATGGTTCTCTATCATCAGGTTCTGAATTAAAAAAATTATTTTTATTCCAGAAAGAATACCATTTCTTTTCAATTTTGGTATGATCAAATTTCGATGAGATTTGCATCTATCAATAAATATTTATAAAGTAAAACAAAAATAACATACCTTGAAGTATATTTACAAATTAAGTTAAATAAATGCCAAAAATTTCAAATAAAGGAAGAAATATTCCATCGTCTCCTATTAGAAAGCTTGTACCATATTCTGATCAAGCAAAGAAAAAAGGCATTGATGTACTTCACTTAAATATTGGACAACCTGATATTGAATCACCAATTGAATCTATTGAGGGTATAAAGAAAAATGATTTAAAATTGTTAAAATATGAGTATTCACAAGGTTCATATGAGTATAGAACTAAACTATCTAATTATTATTCAAAACATAATATAGATGTAACTCCTGAAGATATAATTGTAACAGTAGGAGCTAGTGAAGCTCTATCATTTACATTTAGTTCAATTTGCGACCCAGGTGAAGAAATTATTATACCTGAACCATTTTATGCCAATTATAATGGATTTGCAATGGCATCAAACGTTAAGGTAATCCCTATAACTTCAAAAATTCAAGATAACTTTTCACTTCCGAGTATTAGCTCTTTCGAAGAGAAAATAAATAAGAATACAAAAGCAATCTTTCTTTGTAATCCTTGTAATCCAACAGGATATGTCTATAGTAAAGATGAAATTCTAGAAATAGGGTCTTTAGCTATTAAGCATGATATTTTTATGGTTGTGGATGAAGTATACAGAGAATTCATTTACGGAAATAATAAGCATTTTTCTATACTTGAAGAAAAAAAGTTCTATAATAATGCAATACTAATTGATTCATCTTCTAAACGATACAGTCTATGTGGNGCAAGAAGTGGATGCNTTGTTTCAAAAAATCATGATTTTTTAGGCGCTTGCTTAAAGTTTGCATTAGCTAGACTATCCCCCCCAACACTAGGATTGATAGCAGCTTCGAAAGCACTTGATTCATCTTCAGATTATATTAATAATGTAATTAATGAATACACTATTAGGAGAAATCTATTAATTGAAGAATTAAGTAAAATTGATGATTTAGTCTTTTCAAATCCTATGGGTGCATTTTATTCTATTTTAAAGCTTCCNCTTAATAACTCAGAGAAATTTTCTAAATTTCTGCTAACTGATTTTTCACATAACGGACAAACAGTTATGCTAGCACCAGCAGGTGGTTTCTATACTAGTCCTAATCTTGGAAAAGATGAAGTAAGAATTGCTTTTGTTTTAAATTCTGAGAAGCTCTTGAAAGCAATAAAAATAATTGGACTTGCTTTAAAGGAATATAAAGATTAATATTTCAATGAATACAATTTCATCAAACTTCTCTTTAAAAAATTATAACACATTTAATATAGATGTTAAATCAGATAAATTTATTTCAATTAACACTGAAGATCAACTTATAGATTTCTTATCTAAAAATAAAGATGAAGATAATATTTTCTTTTTGGGCGGTGGTAGTAATGTATTATTCTCTAAAGATTATAAGGGAACTATAGTTCATATTTCAATAAAGGGTAAAAAAATTATAGAAGAATCAAATGATAATATTATTATTGAAGTAAACTCTGGTGAAAACTGGCATGAATTTGTAAAATGGTCAATTNAAAAAAACTACGGGGGAATAGAGAATCTATCATTAATTCCTGGGAATGTAGGAGCAGCTCCTATTCAAAATATTGGGGCGTATGGGGTTGAATTAAAAGATNTGTTNGATAGTTGCAGAGTTCTTTCTATTGATTCTAATGAAATAAAGCACTTTAATAAAGATCAATGTNAATTTGATTATAGGTCATCAGTATTTAAATCTGAACAAAAAAATAAACATGTAATCTTATCAATAAGATTAAAATTAACAAAAGAGCCTCATAGTTATAACCTATCATATGATAGCTTAAAAGAAAAATTTAGTGATAAAAAAATTAGTTTATCTAATATATCAGAGGAAATAATTAAAATAAGAGAGTCTAAGTTACCTGATCCAAAAAAGATTGGNAATTGTGGAAGTTTTTTTAAAAATCCTCTTATAGAATCGAAAAAGTTAGATGAACTATTAAAAAAANATCCACAATTACCTTATCATAAAAACAAAAACGAATTATATAAAATTCCTGCAGCATGGCTAATTGAAAAGATGGGATTTAAACAAAAAAGTTTAGGAAATGTAGGGGTTTATATTAATCAACCTTTAGTTATTGTTAATAATGGAAATGCAAATGGATCTGATATATTAAATTTTGCAAATAGTATAAAAGATTCAGTTAAAAAAGAATTTAATATTGAGCTTNAGGAAGAGGTAANTATTATATGAAATTAATCTTTGACTTTTGAATCAATAACTATTGTCACAGGACCATCATTTATTAAGGATACCTTCATATCTGCANCNAATTCTCCTGAANTAACTTTTCTNCCAATTTTCTCTTCACATATTTTAATAAAATATTCATATAAAGGTATGGCGATTTCATGTCCTGCAGAATTAATATACGAAGGTCTATTTCCTTTTTTAGTAGATGCAATTAATGTAAANTGAGAGATAACTAGAAGGTTTNCTTTCACATCTATTAATGATTTATTCATTACNCCATTCTCATCATCAAATATTCTAAGGTTTAAAACTTTNTTTGAGATCCATTCAGCATCAGTTTTTTCATCATTAACAGCAANACCTATTAATACAAGAATACCATGATCAATTTGACCTATTATTTTATTATTAACTTCAACTTTTGATGACTTAACTCTTTGAATTACTACTTTCATCTGATTTCCTGTATATATTTTGATCACTCAATAAATCAATATAAGAACTATATCTTGATTCTGATACTGCTCCATTTTCAAGATCCTCTTTTATTTTACANCCTGGTTCTTNAATATGCATACAATTATNAAATTTACATTTCATTTTTCTTTTAAAAAACTCTGGAAAGTAATCACCTAANTCATNTTTTGATATATCTACAAGTCCAAACCCTTTTATNCCAGGNGAATCTATAATTCTTATATTTTCTTTTAAATCATACATTTCAGCATAAGTTGTTGTATGCTTACCCTGACTATGAGATATTGAGATTTCCTTTGTTTTTAAATCTAATTCAGGATTNATATGGTTAATTAAGGTTGATTTTCCCACACCACTATGACCAGAAAGTAAGCAAACCTTGTTTTGCATATAATTAGAGATTNCCTTTACTCCTTCTCCATATTTTGCAGAGATTCTAATACACTTATAATCGATTGATTTATATATAGATTCCATTGCAGAGATTTTAGATAAATCATTTTTATTATATGNGTCTATTTTGTTAAAAACTAAAATTACNGGTATATGATAAGCTTCACAAGTTACTAGAAACCTNTCAATGAAATTTAATGATGTAGGTGGATTATCTTTTGTAATTAACAATAGAGCGAGATCTATATTAGATGCTATTATATGTGANTGTTTTGATAGTTTAACTGATTTTCTAATAATGTAATTTTTTCTAGGAAGAATTTCAGAGATTACACCGAGTCTTTCCTCTTTATCATCTTTTTCAAAAATCACATNATCTCCAACCGCTATAGGNTTTGTAGTATCTAGNTCCTTTAATCTNATTTTCCCTTTGATTCTACATTCAAAAAAATCATTATTANATTTTACTAGATACCAACTACCTGTTGATTTATATACTATACCTTNNAAAACCATTAATTTAATAGCAATATATTTTTTCCTAACCATAATTACAAATCTGGTTGATGATATTTGTATCTTTAAAAGAAAAAATTGATTAATAAAACCTTATTATTAATTTTAGATGGTTGGGGTATACCAGAAGACAAAAGTCATTCAGCTCCTGACATTGCAAATACTCCAAATTTTGACAATTTATTAGACANCTACTCTAGCGCACAACTTTTNACCCATGAAGAAAATGTTGGTNTNCCNTCTGGTCAGATGGGAAATAGCGAGGTTGGTCATATAAATATAGGTGCAGGTAGAATTGTANTCCAAGATTTACTTAAAATAAATAACTCCATTNAATCTGGAGAATTTAGTANAAAAGAAAACTTTATTGATATNATTAATTACATTAAAAAAAGTAAAAAAAATGTTCATCTTATTGGATTATTATCTGATGGAGGAGTTCACTCTCATATTTCTCATCTAAAAGAAATTTTANACACCTTATCCCCAATAAAAAAAAATNTATTTATTCATGCATTTACGGATGGAAGAGATGTAGATCCTANATCTGGAATAAATTTTATTAATCAAATTGAAGAANANACAAAAAAANCAGGAGGTTCTTTAGCATCTGTTATTGGAAGATACTATTCAATGGATAGAGATCATCGTTGGGATAGAACAAAGAAAGCTTATGACTTATTAATAAATAATATAGGNCTAAAAACTCAAAATATAATTGAAACAATAACAGATTTTTATAATAACGGNATAACAGATGAATTTATAGAACCAATTGTAATAACTGATAATAATAATAATCCTATTTCAAAAATTGATGATAATGATGTTATTGTTTTTTTTAATTATAGATCTGATAGAGGAAGACAACTTACATCTTTAATTTGTGAAAAAAACAATAATCAACTAGACTNAAAANCTCTAAATGTTAAATTTTACACTTTAACTAACTATGATAATAGTTTTGAGAATGTAATANCTATATTCTATAATGAAAATTTGAAAAATACTCTAGGTGAGATATTATCAAAGAATAATAAATCTCAACTAAGAATTGCTGAAACTGAAAAGTACCCCCACGTTACATTTTTTTTAAATGGTGGCAGAGAAAAACCATTTGATAAAGANAAAAGAGTTATATGCTCTTCTCCAAAAGTAGCAACATATGATTTAAAACCTGAAATGAGTGCTTTTNATGTTTCACAAAAGGCTATTAGTGAGATTATTAATAATTCTCCTGATTTTATATGTTTAAACTTTGCAAATCCTGATATGGTTGGTCATACAGGGGATATAGATGCTGCAATAAAAGCATGTGAAACTATAGATGNTCTTTTAGGNCCANTAATTAATGCNGCAAATAAACTCAATTATGTATCAATAATAATAGCTGATCATGGAAATTGTGAAAAAATGAAAAATGAAGATGGTTCTCCAAATACTTCTCACACAACTAATCCTGTACCAATTATTTTAGTTGACAAAAATAAAAGAAATGTAAAAAATGGTATACTNTCTGATATTGCACCTACAGTTCTNGAAATTTTAGGTATTGAAAAACCATTAGAAATGACTGNTAACTCTTTAATAAAAAAATGANATATTATTTTTTAACATTTATTTTNCTAATTTTCTATTCTTGTAATGAGAATTTGAATTATGATATTGTTNATGGACAAGTTGATAAGGATTACTTGTTTAACTCCAATAATACTAAATGGTTTACAGATAATTATAANTCATATCTTACAGATACATTTTTAAGTGAAAACAATTTTGATAATATTGATAATTATACAATTGAGTTATATATGGGTGTTAAATGTCATGATAGTGAAAGAGAAGTTCCCAGATTAATTAAGATACTCGATGAAATAAAATTTTCAGACAATAAACTAAAAATATATCTACTAAAACAGAATAAAACCTCTAATTCTGNATTTGAAANAGGTAAAAATATAACAAACACTCCTACTATTATTTTCTATAAANATTCTNNAGAAATAAATAGAATAGTTGAATTTCCAGTTGAAACTTTGGAAAGAGATATATATAAAATAATTAATGATATTGAATATAGACATGTCTATTACTAATTATGATTTTAAAAAGTATTGAAGAAATTGGAAAAATTAGAGAAAGCGCATTAGTTGTATCTAAAACTCTTGGNATNTTAGCAAGTGAGATTAAGCCTGGTGTAACTTCTTTATNTCTTGANAGTCTTGCAGAAACTTTTATTCTTGATAATTTCTGNAAACCTGGCTTTAAAGGTTATAACNGGTTTCCAAATACGCTATGTATAAGTATAAATGANCAGGTAGTTCACGGAATACCAAATNATAANCCATTAAAAGATGGTGATATTNTTTCAATTGATTGNGGTGTAATAAAAGATGGGTTTTATGGAGATCATGCGTATACTTTCAAAGTTGGAAATGTCTCAAAAGATGTAGANAATTTACTAGAAATAACAAAAAGATCTCTTTACATCGGAATTGAATCATTAATTGCNGGAAACAATGTTGGTGATATTGGAAATTCAATTCAAAATTTTATNAGAAAACATGGTTATGGTATTGTTAAAGAANTAGTAGGACATGGCCTTGGGAAAAATTTACACGAAGATCCTGAAATCCCTAATTATGGAAAAAAAGGTAAAGGTTCATTACTTAAAGAAGGTCTAGTTGTTGCAATTGAACCNATGATAAATCTTGGAACTGAAAAAGTTCATCAACTGGATGATGGTTGGACAATTGTTACTGTTGATGGAAAACCTAGNGCACATTTTGAACATAATNTTGCTATTATTGATGGAAAACCTGAAATTCTTTCAACATTCAATCATATATATGAAGCTCTTGGTTTAGAATCAACTGAAGAGGATAAGTTCAAATCTTACTTTGATTAATGAAAATCATATTAAGAATATTTTCAAGAAATTTCCTTATTAGAATTAGCTATTATCTAGCTCCTATATTAAAAATTGTTTATTCTGGCAAAAGGTTTATTGATCCAATTGATGGAAAAGGGTATTCAAAATTTCTTTCTTATGGGTATACTAAACTTAGAAAAAATGCACTATGTCCAGGAACTCTATCTCTTGAAAGACATAGACTTTTATGGTTGTATCTTAATNAAAGGACAAATCTCTTAAACTCTAAATTAAAAGTACTTCATATAGCACCAGAACAAATTTTTTATAGAAAATTTAAAAAGAATATCTACTGGGATTATACAACTTTTGATCTTAAATCTCCCATGGCTGATATTATAGGGGATATTACTAAACTAAATTTTAAGAATAATACATTTGATTTAATAATTTGTAATCATGTTTTAGAGCATATAATAGATGATAGAACTGCTATGAATGAAATATACCGTGTTTTGAAAAAAGATGGCATAGGGATTCTTCAAGTTCCAATTGATAAAAACTTAGAAAAAACTTATGAGGATAATACATTAGTTTCAAAAAAACAGAGAGCTGAACATTTTGGACAATATGACCATGTCAGGGTATATGGAANAGATTATAAAAACAGATTGGAAGATTCCGGTTTTACTGTCAATCTTATTGATTATACTAATGAAATTAAAGATGATGAAATTNCTAAATATGGATTAATTAAAGGAGAATTAATTCCTATTGTAAAAAAATCAATTGGTTANTTTATCCCAATTTTTTGATTTTATAATCTCAANTTTTTCATTAACAGNTANAATCCATAAAGCATCTAATGATTCAATTTGATCTACAATGGCTCTTCCTCTATCAAGATCTAAAGTTAATAATGCAGTAGCCCATGCATCAGANGTAATACAATCTTTTGATACAACTGATACGCTAAGAGTATTATTTTTAGATGTAAGACCAGTTATTGGATTTATTGTGTGAACATATCTTTCTCCAGTTTTAGGATCTATACGATACTTTCTATAATTACCTGAAGTTGCTAGTGCAATATTGCTAAGCTTAACTGTTTGAATATATTGATCCTGATCTAATGGATCTTGAATACCTAGGGTCCAGATTGATTCAGTTCTTTTATTTATTCCTTTGGTTAGTATTTCCCCTCCTACTTCAATTAAGTAATTATTAATTTCTTTTTTAGATAAAAACTCCCCAATTAAGTCAACAGAATATCCTTTTGCTATAGCATTAAAATCAATAAAAATATCTTTACTTTCTTTTACAATTTCATTGTTGTCATTTAATAAAACTTTTTCCCAGCCAACTAAGCTTTTAAGACTATCAAGGGTTTTATTGTCAATATTCTCAAGAATAATTTTAGGGCCAAAACCATATGCATTCACAAGTGTTCCAACTGTTGGGTCAAAATATTTATCAGATTTCTTCCATACATCTTTAGACTTATTAAAGACATTTATAAAATGTTCATCTACAGGAGTTTTAATATTTTTATTTACTTCACTTATAATTGAACTTTCTATATATGTTGACATAGAATTATTAATTACATCAAATATAGAATCAATACTTTTTGATAAACTTAATTTTTCTTCACTTGTATCAAGCAAGATATTATATGTAGTACCAAGAGCATTTCCCTTTATATTAATTGTATTGCTTTCAGTAAAACAACTAAGAAAAAATAGAGAGAATAATATTAATCTGATTTTCTTTGAATAGTTCATTATATTCCAAAATCATCAAATCTGACATTTTCAGGTGGGACACCAAAATCTTCTGCCATCTTGGCAACAGCAAGATTCATCAAAGGAGGGCCACAATAATAGACTTCTATATCCTCAGGTGAGTCATGGTTTGATAAATACTGGTCAATAACAACTTGATGGATAAATCCAACAAAACCATCTCCTTCACCATCAAGAGATTTTTTAACCTTCCAATTATCTTCTTTCATTGGTTCAGATAAAGCAATGTAAAATTTAAAGTTTGGAAAATCTTTTTCTAGAGCTTTAAATTGATCAACATAAAAAAGTTCTATTCTTGATCTTCCTCCATACCAAAAAGTTACTTTTCTTCCAGTTTTTATTGTTTTAAATAATTCATAAAGATGAGATCTCATTGGAGCCATTCCTGCACCACCTCCTACATATAGCATCTCAGCTTCAGAATCATTAATAAAAAAATCTCCATAAGGTCCAGAAATAGTTACTTTATCTCCTTGTTTTTTTGAAAATATATAAGAAGATGCTATACCTGGGTTAAAAGACATCCAATCATTTTTCTTTGCATCCCATGGAGGAGTTGCGATTCTAACATTCAGCATAATCTCTTTACCTTCTGCTGGATAGGAAGCCATTGAATATGCTCTTTCAACGCTTTCACTATTTTTCATAGTTAATGGCCAAAGATTAAATTTATCCCACTCAAGTTTAAATTTATTGGGATCATCAGGATGTTCATCAGGATGAGAAGTAATATCTATATCCTTATAGTTTATTTCACACTTTGGAATTTCAATCTGAATATATCCACCTGCTTTGTAGTCCATTTCTTCAGGCATTTCAATTACAAGTTCTTTTATAAATGATGCTACATTATAATTCGTAAGTACTTTAGCCTCCCATTTTTTTATACCAAAAACTTCTTCAGGTATACTTATTTTCATATTGTCTTTAACCTTTACTTGACATCCAAGTCTCCAGCCTTCTGATATTTCTTTTCTAGTAAAATGAGGAGCCTCAATTGACAAGATTTCTCCTCCTCCCTCTAAAACTTGACATTTACATTGAACACAAGTTCCTCCCCCACCACAAGCAGACGGTAAAAATATTTTGTTATTCCCTAAAGTAGTTAGTAGAGTATTTCCTGATGAAACTTCAACATCTTTCTCATTATTAATTGATATTTTAACTGGTCCAGATGGTACTAACTTAGACTTAGCATAAAGTAATATTGAAACTAATACTAGGGTAACTAATAGAAGTCCCAAAGTGCTAGCAATAATTACAGTAGTATTCATGTTTAAATTATATTTTAATTCCCATAAAACTCATAAATCCAAATGCCATCAATCCACAAATTATAAATGTGATCCCAAGTCCTTTAAGTGGTTCGGGGATATTTGAATATCTAATTTTTTCTCTAATAGATCCAATAGCTAAAATTGCTAAAAACCATCCAATACCAGAACCAAATCCATAAACTGAAGATTCAAACACATTTATAAAATCTTTAGTTTGCATAAATAATGATCCTCCAAGTATAGCGCAATTAACAGCTATTAATGGTAAAAATATTCCAAGGTCATTATATAATCTTGGAGAAAACTTTTCAATAATCATCTCAACTAATTGTACCATAGATGCAATAACAGCAATAAACATTATAAAAGTCAAAAATGATAAATCAACATTCAAATATTGTGGACCTATCCAAGACAAAGCTCCATCCTTTAATAAATATTCATTCAGTAAATAATTAATAGGAACTGTAATTGTTAAAACAAAAATCACTGCATATCCTAAACCTACAGCAGTTTTAACAGTTTTTGATACTGCTAGAAATGAACACATCCCTAGAAAATATGCAAATACCATATTCTCAATAAAAATACTTTTAACAAAAATGTTTAATAAATCTTCCATTTAATCTTTTTCAATTAGTTTCCTATTAAAATATCTCTGTATCCATATATAAACTCCAACAACAATTAAAGCCATAGGCGATAAAAGCATCAAACCATTATCTCTATAACCTAACTCATAAATAAATTCAGGAATAACAGGAATTCCAAATAACTCACCAGATCCAAATAGTTCTCTGATAAATGCAACTACAATAAGTATCCAACCATATCCTAATGCATTACCAACTCCATCTAAAAATGATTTCCAAACACCATTCCCTAATGCAAATGCTTCAAGTCTACCCATTACAATACAGTTTGTTATAATTAAACCAATAAAAATCGATAACTGTTTGCTAACGTCATAGGCATAAGCCTTTAAAAATTGATCAACTAAAGCAACCAAAGATGCAATTACTACTAATTGAACTATTATTCTAATCCTATTTGGTATGATATTTCTTAAAATAGAAATTATCATATTACTTGAACCCATAACAAAAATTACAGATAAAGTCATCACAACTGCAGGCTCTAACTTAACAGTAATAGCTAAGGCAGAACATACTCCTAAAACTTGAACAGTAATTGGATTGCTATCATCCAAAGGATCTGTTAATAAAGCTCTATTCTTTTTAGAAAAAAGTTTTTCCTTGTCTTTACTCATTGCTTAAGTTATTAAAATATGGAAGATAGTTTTCTAATCTTTCTTTTATCATGTCAGAAACTCCGTCTCCCGTTATTGTAGCTCCTGAAATAGCATCTACTTCATTATCATTTTTATCGATATTATCAGGGTCATTATTTGACTTTGATACATATATTCCTACAAACTCTCCATTACTATTAAGTATTTTTTCATCATTGAAACTATTCATAAACCAATCTTGTGTTATTTCTGCACCTAATCCTGCTGTTTCAGCTTCATGACCAAATGATATTCCCTCTATAGTATTTATATCTTGTTTAAGTGCTATATATCCCCAAATCGCATTCCATAGACCATTTCCTCTCAAAGGGATAATATAGTATTTACTATTATCAACATCAGCTATATAAAGTGGAAATCTTTGATCATCTAGACCTTTTCTTATTTCTAAAGCAAGATTAATATTAAATGCATTAACCTCTTGATCTATATCACCATTATGTGTTAGAGATAATTCTTCTATAATATATTGATTATAAAGGTCTTCTGATTCATCTCTACTAACATTAATACCAACTGTAGACAGAATATTTTGCATCTTCTCTTTCTTAACATTGTCAAGTTTTAGCTCTTTCAATGACTCTGAGGTAAATGATAAAACAAACGCAATTGTTATAACCATAATTCCAGCAAATAAATAAGTATGTCTATTAGAATCTCTATCCATTATACTGTTTGAATTTTAAGTTTTACCCATCTTTTCTTCCTCTTATTTATGTTAGATTGGATGACATAATGGTCAATAGTAGGAGCGAATACGTTCATTAATAGTATTGCTAGCATAACACCTTCAGGATATGCTGGATTAAATACTCTTATTAAAATACAAAACACACCTACTAAAAACCCATAAATCCATTTACCTCTTTTTGTTTGGGCTGCAGAAACAGGGTCAGTAGCCATAAAAACTATACCAAACGCAAATCCACCAACAATAAGATGATTATACCATTCAAAACTCATAAGTTCATTTGCTCCCCAAAAATTAAATAATAATCCTACTAATGATGCACCTATCAAACTACTTAACATTATTCTCCAACTAGCTATTCCAGTAAATAATAAAATAGCAGCTCCAATTAATACAAATAGCGTAGAGGTTTCAGCAACTGATCCTGGTATAGATCCCCAAAACATTTGAATTGATGAATAATCAATATTTTGTCCTGCAGCTAATGAACCCAGTATTGTTTCACCTGATATTCCGTCTATATTGGAAGCCTCAGAGACCCATACTTTATCACCTGACATATATGTTGGATATGCAAAAAAAGCAAAAGCCCTAGCGGTCAATGCGGGATTAAGGATATTCATACCCGTTCCGCCAAATGCTTCTTTAGCAATTAATACGGCAAAAATTACAGAAACAGCTAACATCCAAAGTGGCATATCTACCGGCATTATCATTGGAATAAGAAGACCTGTAACTAGATATCCTTCATTAACTGGATGGCCTCTATATACGGCAAACCCAAATTCTATAGAAAGACCAACAACATATGAAACTACAATCATTGGAAAAATTTTATAAGCACCATGAAGCATTGCATCTAAAAAGGTAAACTCGAGTCCAGATTGAATGAAATATTGATATCCCGTATTATAGATACCATAAAATAAAGCTGGCATAAGAGCAATTATAACAGTTACCATTGTTCTTTTAAGATCAACGGCATCTCTTATGTGGGAACCTTTTATAGTAGTATGATTGGGGACAAATAAAAACGTTTCAAAAGCATCAAATGCTGGATAAAACTTTTCAAGTTTCCCTCCTTTTTCAAAAGGTTTTTTAATCTTATCTAAATTCTTTCTTATAAAATTCATTTTATCCTACTTCCTTTAACATTAATTGAATTGCATTTTTAATAATTTCTTGAGCTTCTATTTTTGAAGTGTTTGAATAATCTATTAGTCCAAAATCCTCTGGTATTATCTCATAAATTCCTAATAGTTCCATTTTCTCAATATCCTCGATGATACATGCCTTTAGTAGTTGCATAGGGTAAATATCCATTGGAAAAAATTTTTCCATTTCCCCTGTTATAACAAGAGCTCTTTCATCTCCGTTTAAATTTGTATTCACTTTCTTGTTTTTTGGAAAAAGCCATGAAAATGATGTTCTTGAAAAACTTGGTATATGGTTATCCTTAAATGGAAGCCATCCAAACATTCTATATTTATCACCTTCTTGTATAACACTGAAAATATTATTATAGTAACCTAAATAACCATCAAAATCTACTTTAGTTCCAGTTAAGGGATCTCCATTAATATATCTATTACTTTCAAAATTATTTACATCATTTTTGGAAATCATAGATGAGATTTTTGAACCAATTTGAGCTTTATAATATTTTGGATTTTTAACTGTTTCGCCAGAAACTCCTACTGTTCTGGTTGAATCGAAGTTTCCTGTTTTAAAAAAACTTCCAATATTAGCAATATCTTCAGGATTAATTACCCAAACACATTCACCCACGTTTATTGGATTAATCCTATTTATCTGAAAGCTTAAGTTACCTGATGGATGCTTGCCTTTTACATTAATTATATCTAAATTTTTTATTTGAGAAAAAATTGATTGTCTATTAGCTGTGACTGTTAGTGTTACAGGTTTTTCAATAATTTTTGACATAATGCTAACTCCTTTTTGAAAGTCCTCTAATCTTTCACCTAAAATAAAATCATAATCAATATCATATGGAGCAGTTGTATGTGTTGAAACAAAAATTGCTTTTGGTAGTTTATCAGGTCTAGCAATAATATTATACGGTCTTTGTTTAATAAATGGCCAAGATCCTGATTCTAGAAGAAGTGAAATAATATTAGCTTTTGTTAATTTTTTATTTTCTATTATTTGATGATTAGTTTTATCATCTCCTTCCCTATATATTAATACCTTTAAAATCTTTCTTTTCTCACCCCTATCAATTGATTTGATATAACCAGATACTGGTGAAACAATTACAATCCTTTCATCATTTTTATCATGAAATATTGGGCTTCCAACTTTAACTTTATCTCCTTCCTTAAGAATCATCCTTGGTTTAAGGTTAAAAAAGTCATCTGGGTAAATTGCGTGAGTAGTACTATCTTTAGCGAATTCTATTTCTTTAGAAGCTAATCCGATTAGATCAAGTTTCGCACCATTTTTGATGCTTATGTCCTTTGACATGAAATATCGAAATTTTATGTTGCAAATTTAGCATAATCAGCTCAAGAAAAAAAAGTATTTTTATTAAATTATTAAGTATTTAAAACTAAATTTATAATTCAATTAAAAGTTATGAATAATTCAATAGCAAGCGTACCATTTCCAAAAAATGAACCCATAAGAAGTTATGAACCAAATAGTGAGGAAAAGAAATCTGTTTTAAAAACATATAATAAGTTAAAACAATCAAATATTGAAGTTCCTATGTGGATTAATGGTAAGTCTGTTAAAAGCTCTAAGACCCATAACATGTCTCCTCCTCATAATCATAAGCATAGTTTAGGAAAATATTATTTAGCAGAAAAAAAGCATGTAGAATTAGCTATTAAGTCTGCATTAAATGCTAAAGAGAAATGGTCAAATATGCCCTGGGAAGAAAGAGCTGCAATATTTCTTAAAGCGGCTGAACTTATTGCTGGACCATATAGAGATAAAATAAATGCTGCAACAATGCTTGCACAATCTAAGACTATATTTCAAGCTGAAGTTGATGCTGCTTGTGAATTGATTGATTTTTTGAAATTTAATATTCATAGCATGCAACACATATATAGTCAACAACCTAAATCTGATTCTGGAGTTTGGAATAGGTTAACCTATAGGCCATTAGAAGGTTTTGTTTATGCAATAACACCTTTTAATTTTACTGCAATATCAGGAAACCTTCCTGGAAGTGCTGCAATGATGGGAAATACAGTTGTTTGGAAACCTAGTGATCATCAGATTTTTTCAGCTAAAATTGTAATTGATGTTTTTAAAGAGGCTGGTCTCCCTGATGGTGTAATTAATGCAGTATATGGTGATCCTGAAATGATAACTGATGTAATATTAAAATCTAAATATTTTTCAGGAATTCATTTTACTGGTTCAACTACTGTATTTAAAGATTTATGGAAAAAAATAGGTGCAAAAATTGATAATTTTATTTCATATCCTAGAATAGTTGGAGAAACAGGTGGTAAAGATTTTATTATTGCCCACCGATCTGCTAAAATTGATGAATTAGTCACAGCAATAATAAGAGGAGGGTTTGAATTTCAAGGTCAAAAATGTTCTGCAGCATCAAGAATATATATTCCAAAATCGATGTCAAAAAAAGTATTTAGTAAGTTGAAAAAACAGATTTCTACAATTAAAATGGGTAGTCCAGAAAATTTTAAAAACTTTATGACTGCTGTTATTCATGAAAATTCATTTGATAAACTATCTAGAGTAATTAAGAAGGTTAAAAAGGATAGAGATGCTAAAATACTTGTTGGAGGAGGCTATAATAAATCTAAAGGCTATTTTATTGAACCAACAATTATAACTACATCTAACCCAAAATATTTCACTATGGAGAAAGAACTTTTTGGACCTATTGTTACAATTTACACTTTTGATGATAGTAAATGGGACAAAGTTTTAAATCTAGTAGATGAGACATCTGAGTATGCTTTAACTGGGGCAATATTTTGTCAGGATAGATATATTTTAGAGGAAAGTGTCAAAAAATTGGAAAATTGTGCCGGAAATTTTTATATCAATGATAAATGTACTGGTGCTGTTGTTGGACAACAACCATTTGGAGGTGCTAGAGGTTCTGGAACAAACGATAAAGCAGGTTCATATTTAAATCTTCTTAGATGGGTTTCTCCAAGATTAATAAAAGAAGTTTTTGTCCCACCAAGAGATTACAAGTATCCATTTATGGGTTAATAGGTATATAGACTATTTTTTTATCTTCAAAAAAAGGCTCACTAAAATGATCTGAAATTAGGACTTCTTGATAGTGTTTAATTTTTCTCAACTCATCCTTTAAATCTCCACCTTTTAGGTATATAAGACCATTATCCTTATCATTAAATGAGTTAGATGATATATTTTTTTGAATCAATGGATAAAACTTATCTAAACTGGTAACAGCACGTGCGACTACAAAATCATATTTTTCATATAAATTTTCAGCTCTAATTTTGAGTCCTTCAGCATTATTTATTTTTAAATCTTTAATTATTGAATCTACTGCTACTATTTTCTTTCCAATACCATCAATTAGTGTAAATTCAACTTCTGGAAATAATATTGCTAATGGAACACCTGGAAAACCTCCACCAGTTCCAACATCTAGAACTTTTGTATCCTTTTTAAATTTAATAAACTTTAATATAGAGATAGAATGTAGGACATGATGGATATAAAGATTTTCAAAATCTTTTCTTGAAATTAAATTAATCTTTGAATTCCATGATTTATAAATAGAATACAAATCCTGAAACTTTTTAGTTTGTGATGGATTTATCTCTGGAAAGTACTTTAAAATTTCATTCAAGTTAAAAGTGATTTTATCCTTTCAACAGCATCTTTAATATTTTCTCTTGAAGCTGCATATGAAATTCTTAAACAGTTTGGAGATCCAAACGCATCTCCTGGGACAGTTGCTACATGAGCTACTTCAAGAAGTAACATTGCAAGATCTGATGAATTTTCAATCATCTTTCCCTTTATCTCCTTCCCAAAATATGATGAAATATCTGGAAAAATATAAAAAGCACCAGATGGAGGATCATCCAATTTAAATCCTTCAATTTGATTAAGTAATTTTATTATTAGATCTCTTCTTACCTTAAACTCCTCTACCATATATTTAATTTTTGAAGGTGGTTCAATAAGAGCTTTAATTGCAGCTTGTTGAGCAATACAGTTAGCTCCACTAGTTATTTGACCTTGCATTTTATTACAAGCTTTGGCAATTTTTTTTGATGCTGCTAAATAACCTATCCTCCAACCTGTCATTGCAAAAGCCTTAGAAACACCATTAACAGTGATGGTTCTATCATACATTCCAGGCATACATGCAAAGCTTGGAGTTTTAAAATCATAATTAATGTGCTCATATATTTCATCAGATATAATTATAATATTTGGATATTTTTCTAAAACTTTCGAAAATTCCAAGTACTCATCATTAGAGAATACCGAACCACTTGGATTATTTGGAGAGTTCAACATTAACATTTTAGTTCTATCAGTAATTGCAGATTCTAACTGATTAGCAGTAATCTTATGACTTGAATCTTTTGGGTTTACAAAAACTGATACTCCCTCAGCCAAAGTTACCATTGCGCTATAGCTAACCCAATAAGGTGTTGGAATTATAACCTCATCTCCAGGGTTTATTAATGACATAATAGCGTTTACTATAGATTGTTTTGCTCCGGTTGAAACAACTATCTGATCAACATTATAGTCTAAGTTATTATCTCTCTTAAATTTTGTAGATATAGCTTTTTTTAATTCTAAAAAGCCATCAACAGGTGAATATTTATGAAAATTATTATTTATAGCATCGATTGCAGCATCTTTAATATAATCTGGAATATTAAAATCTGGCTCTCCTGCACTTAATGTTATAACATCAACTCCCTTATTTTTAAGATCATGAGCTTTTGCCGTCATTCCTACAGTCTGAGATATAGGTAATGAATTAATTTTATCTGATAACATTATTTATTTTTCTTTAATATTCTTTCTTGATTATTAATTGACTCTTGGTGGACTGCTTTGAATATTCTTAAAATAAATTCTTCACTAAGGCCATGAGTTTCTCCATCTAAAATCATTTTCCCTAATATTTCATTCCATCTTTTATTTTGTAAAATAGCGACATTATTATCGGATTTCAAAATTCCTATTTTTTTTGCGACCTCCATTCTACTACCAAGAGTATTTAGCAAATTTTGATCTGCAATATCTATTTGAGATCTCAACTTATTCAACTCATTTTGAAAATCATCTTTAAGGGAAGTTTTATCTCTTACAACGAGATCTTTCATTATTTCAATTAATCTATCTGGAGTAACTTGTTGAGCTGCATCACTCCATGCATTATCAGGATCACAATGAGATTCAATCATAAGTCCATCATAATTTAAATCTAATGCTGTTTGACTTAAATCAAAAATCAAATCTCTTTTTCCAGCTATATGAGATGGATCACAGATTAATGGTAAATCAGGAAAATTACTTTGAAGCTCAACTGCAATTTGCCATTCAGGATTATTTCTATAATTAGATTTGTCATATGTTGAGAAACCTCTATGTATAACGCCTACCTTTTTTATATCTGAGGTATATATCCTTTCAATACCTCCAAGCCAAAGTGAAAGATCTGGGTTAACAGGATTTTTTATTAGTACAATTTTATCAGTTCCTTTTAATGCATTTGCTATTTCCTGAACAATAAATGGATTAACTGTTGATCTTGCTCCTATCCATAAGATATCTATATCATGTTTTAAAGCTAAATCTACATGAACAGAATTTGCAACTTCCGTTGTCGTTAATAATCCTGTTTCTTTTTTTACTCTCCCTAACCAATTCAATCCAATCTCTCCAACTCCTTCAAACATTCCAGGTCTAGTTCTTGGCTTCCATATTCCTGCTCTATAAGCAGTCACATCTGTATCCTTTAATTGATTTGCAATTTTCATTACTTGATCCTCTGTTTCAGCACTACAAGGTCCTGCTATAACAAAGGGATGACTTAAATTCATTTCATCAAGCCAATTTCTCATTTCTTTTTTATTTTCCATAACTATTATTTAATTCCTTTTAAAATATTTTTGATAGCATTAATCTCTTTCATTTCTTTTGACATTTCTAATAAATTATCAGTTTCAATTAGATCTTTAAAATTTTTTATATTTTTTATATATTCATCTAAAGCTTCAATAATGTTTTTTTTATTTTGTTGAAATATAGGTGCCCACATTGAAGGTGAACTTTTTCCTAATCTAACAGTAGACTCAAACCCACTCCCTGCCAGGTCATAAATTGTTTCTTCATTTTTTTCTTTATCCATAACTGTCCTTCCAAGCATAAAAGAAGTTATATGTGATAAATGTGAAACATACGCAATATGTTTATCATGTTCGTCAGCATTCATTTCTTTTATGTGCATCTCCATACTCAAAAATAATTCTTTTGCTATTTTTAATAATTTATCATCTGTTTTTTCAGTTTCACACAAAATTATAGTCTTATTATTAAAAAGATTATTATCCGCAGTAATAGGTCCAGAAAATTCTGTTCCAGCAATAGGATGAGCTGCTAAAAACTTACTTCTATTTATATTGTCTTTTATTAAATCACATATAGGTTTTTTTGTTGAACCTAGATCTACTACTAATGTTTTATTATTTGTTTTATCCAATATATTAACTGAAATATCTAAGATCTGATCAACAGGAATCGCTAGAAATAATATATTAAGTTGAGAATAATGCTTTTCCTCAAGTCTATTATCTATAATTGTATTTTCAATTGCATAGTTTAAATTAGACTTGCTAATATCTTCTCCATAGATATTAATATCATTATATATCTCTGCTAATTTTAATGCTAGTGAGCTTCCTATTAATCCTAATCCTACTATACCTATATTCATTACTTATTTTTAATATTCACCTAAAATTTTAAATTCCTGAGCCATTATCTTAATAATTGAAATAGCTTTATTATAATAATCTGATTTATCAAAAGTAATATCAACAAAAAACGCATATTGCCCCGGAGTTTTTATTATTGGTATAGACTGAATCTTTGTTAAATTTAAACTACAATCACTCATTACATTCAAAACAGATGCAAGGCTTCCCCTTTTATGATCTAGTACAAATTTCAAAGATGCCTTTGTAAAGTGTTTCTTTTCAACAATATTCTTCTCAACTATTACAAATCGAGTAAGATTATTTTTTATAGTTTGAATAGACTCACTTAAGACTTCTAAATCATACATCTTGGCTGATTCAATACTTGCTATAGCTCCTAGACCTTCAAGTTTATTATCACTAATCTTTTTTGCAAATAATGCGGTATCATTAGTCTCAATAAGTTTAATAGATGGGTGTTTAATGAAAAACTTAGAACACTGAAGTAAAGCCATTGGATGTGAGTGTACTTCTTTAATATCATTAATGTCTTGATTAGGTAATGAAAGTAAATTATGGTTGATGTTAAAATTACACTCTCCGGTAATAAAAAGATTGTTTTCATCAATTAGAGCATAGTTCGGTAAAATTGAACCAGCAATTGAATTTTCAATTGCCATAACTGCGATATTACATTTCTCATTAACAAGTGATCTTGTTAATTCATCAAATGTCATACATTCAACAAGTTCAATTGACTCAAAATAATTCTGAGCAACCAAATGATGGTATGAACCTTTTACTCCTTGTATACCTACTTTCATATAAAAAAAAAGTCCTGAAACTTCAGGACTGTAATACTTTTTGTTAAATAATAATACTAATATCCTGTCCCAAATAATGAGAAGTAATATCTATAATTGAAATAATAAAAATTAAATATGTATTTCATAGCAGAACAAAAGTATGACAGCAATCTATAAAAACAAATTTTTTATTAGATTATTTAGTCTAGGCTATTTTTATTTTTTTTCCATTCAATATTATTGAATGAGCTATTTCACTTGTTTTTTCAAGATTTTTTGAAACTGAACAATATTTATCGAAACTTAAATGTGCAGCTCTAATAATTCTATCTGGAGGAATATCTCCTTCAATATGTAGTTCTACATGTATCTTTGAGAAAGGTGATCCTGGTTCTGATTCTCTATCACCAAATACTTCCATTTTATATGATTTGGCTTGTAATTTTTGTTTTTCTAGAATAGATATAATATCTATACTACTACAACCCGCAACACCCATTAGCAATAATTCCATTGGACTAGATCCCTTGACATTATAGTCTTCAGAGTATTTCCTATCAAGTAAAACTTTATGGCCGTTTTTATTTGTCAGCTCAAAAAGATATTTATCATTAATTCTTTCTAAATTAATCTTCATATAATTATTTTTTTCTTTTAAATATTTTAGTAAAGATATTGGAAATTTGTTTTGTTTCTATTAAAAAAGCATCATGTCCATGGATAGAATTTATTTCATGAGAAAAGACATCTTTTTTAGATTTTGACAATGAATTTAATGTTTTCACATCATCATCTGGAAGAAAAAATAAATCTGAATCCACACAAATTAAATGAATTTCAGAATTTATTTTAGAAGCAATCTCTATAAAGTCTTCTCCTCCTCTAGTGATATCAGTAGATCTTAAAAGCTGATTCATCATTTTGTAAGAATTTAAACTAAACCTCTCATTTAACTTTCTTCCATGATGCTCTAACCAGCTTTCTATATTATAAATTCCTTTTGAATCATTAAATGACCTCTCAAATCTTAGATTTATTGATTTTGGGCTTCTATAAAAAGTGATTGCATGTATTCTAGCATCTTGAACTGGATTATTTGAATTATTTAAAATTCTATCTTGAAGATATGTATTTGCAATCAACCAATCATTAGCTTTCCAATCAGCTGCAACTGGAATAATAAATTTTGCCAAACTAGGTCTCTTAGCAGCTATTTCCCATGTTAAACAACCTCCTATAGAACCTCCTATAATCGAATGAAGTTTTTTTATTTTAAGCTTTTCTAGTGCCAAAATAAATAGATTAGCTATATCACCTAGATGAAATTTATTTGGAGTATAGAAGTCATTTGAACAAAATCCATTCCCAGGGATATTAAATGAAATGACAGAGAATTTTTTTGTATTTATAGCTTTGTTATCTCCTATCACTTCTTTCCACCATCCATTTTTACCAGTCAAATTTGAGTTACCAGTAAGAGCATGATTAACTAGTATGATTGGTGCATCCCCAAGTTTTTTACCAAACAATTGATAACTCAAATTGATAGAAGGTATAATTTCTCCAGAGTCAGCTAAAAAATCTACAATATTTATTTCATGAAGTTGGTTCATCTATTAAACTCTCTTCATACTTTCAGCTAAATCATTAATTAAATCTTCAGGGCCTTGAGTATTTTTTGTTTCATGTCCTACATGAAGCGCTTTTGTTTGATCATTTTGATTCATAATTTTAAAGATTTTGTTATTTGTTCTATATAGTCAAGTTTTTCCCATGGAAATAACTCAACTTCAATATTCTTTGTATCAGAATATATTGAATTAAAAGATTTAGTTTTTTTTATACATTTTCTACCCATGTGTCCATATGAAGAAGTTTCAGAATATATTGGATCTCTTAGTTTAAATCTAGATTCTATTTCAAATGGTCTTAAATCAAATATATCATTAATAATTTTAGATAATCTACTATCTGAAATTTTTAAATTTGACTTACCACATGTATTAACATGAAAGGATACCGGCTTTGAAACTCCAATCGCATATCCAAGTTGAAGTAAAATTTCATCTGAAACACCAGCCTTTACAAGATTCTTTGATATATGTCTTGCAGCATATGCTGCACTTCTATCAACCTTGCTCGGGTCTTTTCCACTAAATGACCCACCTCCATGAGCTCCTCTTCCTCCATAAGTGTCAATAATAATTTTTCTACCTGTTAAACCTGTATCTCCATGCGGTCCTCCAATAACAAATTTACCTGTAGGGTTAATAAAATATTTAATTTTTTTGTTAAATAATTTTTTTATTCTATCCGGAAATTTATTTATTACTCTAGGCATTAATTTATTTATAATATCATCTTTAATTACAGATAACATTTTATTTTCATCTTTGTCAAATTCATCATGTTGAGTGGAAATAACAATTGTGTCAATATTAATTGGATTATCATCTTCATCATATTCAATAGTTACCTGTGATTTTGAATCAGGTCTTAAATAATCTAATATTTTCTCCTTTCTCATAAAGGAAAGTTCCTTTAGGATTTGGTTTGATATTTCAAGAGTAAGAGGTATAGCATTTTCAGTTTCATTACAAGCATATCCAAACATAATTCCTTGGTCTCCTGCTCCTTGCTCCTCTTTTTTGTTATTAATTACTCCTCTAGAAATATCTTCAGATTGTTCATGTATTATAGACATAACTGCACAAGACTCTCCTGTAAATTTATATTCTGTATTATTATACCCTATTGAGGAAATGATATCTCTAGCAATATTTTGAACATCTATATAAGCGGAGCTAGATACTTCTCCAGATAAAATAACTTGACCTGTAGTGACTAAAGTTTCAATTGCAACTCTACTATTTGGATCGAATGCAAGAAAATTATCTAAAATCCCATCACTAATTTGATCAGCAACTTTATCTGGATGACCCTCACTCACAGACTCTGATGTAAACAGATATGACATTTAATTAAAATTTATGAGGAAGAAAAATGAAGGATTTTTAGCAAAAAAATACTGCTTTAGCAATTTTTTAATGAGGTTGCAATCAGTCAAATCCTTCCTCCTTATTCAACTAAATTATGAAAACAAATCAATTTTTCAAATTATTCTTCTTTTTTCTTTGAAAAAAAGCTATTACTTTGCGATTAAAATATTTTATGAGAATATCTATTGCTGGAAATATTGGAGCTGGAAAAACAAGTCTTACAAAGTTAGTTTCAAAAAGCCTTGGTTATACCCCTTATTATGAAGACGTTATCTCTAACCCCTATTTAGATGACTTTTATAACCATATGGAAAGGTGGTCGTTTAACCTTCAAATTTACTTCTTGAATAGTAGATTTAAAAATCTTCTTGAGATGAATAATGGGAAAAAAAATATAATTCAAGATAGAACAATCTATGAAGATGCATATATTTTTGCTCCAAATTTAAATGCTATGGGGCTAATGCCTAAAAGGGATTATGAGAATTACTTATCCTTATTTGAAACTATGATTCATCTAGTTAAAGCTCCAGATCTATTGGTTTATCTTGAAAGCAGTATTCCAAATCTTGTAAATAAAATTCATAAAAGAGGTAGGGAATATGAAAAAACTATCAGTATTGAATACCTAAGCAGATTAAATGAAAGATATGAAGCTTGGATTACAAATTATGATAGCGGAAAACTTCTAAAAATAAATGTTGATAATTTAGATTTTATAGAGAATAAATCTGATTATAATAAGATTCTTGATACTATAAAAAAGGAAATCTAGAAAAATAATTTATTTAATATTTTAAAACATTCTTGTCCATCATTTTTTGCATTATTATATTTGACAAAAATTAAAATCATGGACTTAACTTATTTGATCCCATTATCGGGAGTTGTTGCATTAATTTTCGTTTTTATTAAAAACTCTTGGGTTTCCAAAAAACCAGTTGGTAATCCAAAAATGGAAAAAATTGCAAAACATATTTCAGACGGTGCAATGGCATTTCTAAAAGCAGAGTATAAAATTCTTTCTGTTTTTGTAGTATGTACTGCTGCCCTTCTAGCATACAAAGGAATAAATGAAGGCAGTAGCTGGCTAGTTGCAGTATCTTTTATTGTTGGTGCATTTTGTTCTGGTTTAGCAGGATTCATAGGAATGAAGGTTGCTACAAAAGCAAATGTTAGAACAACTAATGCTGCACAAGAGTCATTAGGAAAGGCTCTTGAAATTGCATTTTCAGGAGGATCTGTGATGGGAATGGGTGTTGTAGGACTTGGCGTAATAGGACTTGGATCTTTATTCATTATCTACGAACAATTATTTCTGGATATTGACACTGTTATTCAAGTTATTTCTGGATTTTCTCTTGGAGCATCCTCAATTGCATTATTTGCAAGAGTAGGAGGAGGAATTTATACCAAAGCTGCTGATGTAGGTGCTGACCTAGTAGGTAAAGTTGAAGCAGGAATACCTGAAGATCACCCATTAAATCCAGCTACAATTGCGGATAATGTAGGAGATAATGTAGGAGATGTAGCAGGAATGGGTGCAGATTTATTTGAATCATTTGTTGGGTCAATTATTGGTGCTATGGTATTAGGAGCTGCTTTTGTTGGTTTAAATGAGTTTTCTGGAATTGAGATTAACGCAGTATTACTTCCATTGTACATTGCAGCTTCTGGAATTATAATGTCTATAATTGGTACTTTCTTTGTAAAAGTAAAAGAAGGAGGAGATCCACATAAGGCTTTGAATATGGGTGAATTTTTATCTGCAGGACTAATTGTTATTGTTACCTATTTTTTAATACAGAATTTACTTCCTGAATCATGGATTTTTAACGGCTCTGAATTTTCCTCAAATGGAGTTTTTATTGCTACTATTAGTGGATTAATAGCAGGACTCTTAGTAGGTAAAGTAACAGAATATTATACTGCTACTGGGAAAAAACCTGTTTTATCTATTGTTAAACAGTCAGAAACTGGAGCTGCCACAACTATTATTGCAGGTTTAGGTGTTGGTATGATATCAACTGCTTTACCAATAATTTTTATTTGTGCTGCAATTCTTGTCTCTTATAGTTATGCAGGTCTGTATGGTATTGCAATTGCTGCAGTAGGGATGCTTGCAAACACTGGTATTCAATTAGCGGTAGATGCATATGGTCCTATATCAGATAATGCAGGAGGTATTGCTGAAATGGCTGAATTAGATCCTAAAGTAAGAGAGAGAACAGATAAGCTTGATGCAGTTGGAAATACAACTGCTGCAATTGGTAAAGGTTTTGCAATTGCATCTGCAGCATTAACAGCATTAGCTTTATTTGCAGCATTTATGCAAACGGCAGGAATCGCTTCTATAGATATTTCTAAACCTATAGTAATGTCTGGTTTATTACTAGGTGCTATGTTACCATTTGTTTTTTCTGCTCTTTCAATGAAAGCTGTAGGAAAAGCTGCAATGAGTATGATTGAAGAGGTTAGAAGACAATTTAATGATCTCCCTAAATTAAAAGCTGCATTAGAAATTATGAGAAAATATGATTCTGATTTATCTAAAGCATCAGATGCAGATATGAAAATTTTTAATGAAGCAGATGGAGTTGCTGAATACAGTAAGTGTGTTGAAATTTCAACTCAAGCTGCATTAAGAGAAATGGTTCTACCTGGCTTAATGGCTATATCTGTTCCTGTTATTATTGGATTCATTGGAGGTTCAGAAATGCTTGGAGGTCTTCTAGCTGGAGTTACATCTTGTGGAGTTCTTATGGCTATTTTTCAATCAAATGCTGGAGGAGCTTGGGATAATGCAAAAAAAATGATTGAAGAAGATGGTCAGAAAGGGACAGAACAACATAAGGCAGCAGTTGTTGGAGACACTGTTGGTGATCCTTTCAAGGATACTTCAGGGCCTTCTTTAAATATTTTAATAAAATTAATTGCGGTTGTTGCTCTTGTAATAGCTCCTTTACTTTAGATAAAGTACCTTTTTGACTGCATTGTATACATCAGTACTTTCTGGAAGCCATTCCTTGAGAAGTACAGGAGAATATGGCGTTGGAGTATCGGCATTATTTATCTTTTCAATTGGAGCATCTAGATAATCGAATAATTTACTTTGAACAGTGTGAGAAATATCAGTTGATACATTTCCAAAAGGCCAAGACTCTTCAAGAATTACTAATCTATTTGTTTTTTTAACAGAATCAAATATTGTATTATAATCTAACGGTCTAATAGTTCTAAGGTCAATAATTTCAGATTCAATTCCTTCATTTTCTAATTTATCAGCTGCTATATATGCTTCTTTAATTATTTTTCCAAAAGAAACTATAGTTACATCCTTACCTTTTCTCTTAATGTCAGCTATTCCAATAGGAAGAGTGTATTCACTTTCAGGAATTTCCCCCTTATCTCCATACATCTGCTCAGATTCCATAAATATAACTGGATCATCATCCCTAATTGCTGATTTTAATAATCCTTTAGCATCATAAGGGTTAGACGGAACAATTACTTTTAATCCAGGACAATTAGCAAACCAGTTATCAAATGCTTGAGAATGAGTTGCACCAAGCTGACCTCCTGAGGCAGTTGGACCCCTGAAAACTATTGGACAAGGAAATTGTCCGTTAGACATATGTCTAATTTTTGCAGCATTATTAATTATTTGATCCATTCCTACTAGTGCAAAATTAAATGTCATAAATTCAATAATGGGTCTAGAGCCAACCATAGTTGACCCAACACCAACTCCTGCAAAACCTGCTTCAGAAATAGGAGTATCTATAACTCTTTCACTTCCAAACTCATCTAACATTCCTTTTGAAGCCTTATAAGCTCCATTATATTCAGCTACTTCTTCTCCCATCAAATAAATACTTTGATCTCTTCTCATTTCCTCTGACATAGCTTCGCAAATAGCTTCTCTAAATTGAACTGTTTTCAATGTGGTAATTTTAAACGAATTTAATCATAAAAAAAATATTTCCTATAATCCTTTTGATAGATTTAAATTATATTTAATTAATTTGTGATGGAAAAAATTAAATGGACTTAATTAAGCTAGAAATTCACGGAATATCCTATAGTGAAAATCTTTCAGGTGCATTTGCTCTTGTTTTAAATGAATCTAAGGGTATAAGAAAATTACCTGTAGTAATTGGTGGATTTGAAGCTCAAGCTATTGCTTTAGCTCTTCAAAAAAACATAAAAACCAGTAGACCTCTTACACATGAACTATTTAAAGGTTTCGCAGATAAATTTGAAATAAAACTTAAAAAAGTAATAATCCATAAACTTGTTGATGGAGTCTTTTTCTCAAATATGGTTTGCGAAAAAGATGGAGATACGGTGATTATTGATTCTAGAACTTCAGATGCTATTGCAATGGCCTTGAGATTTAATGCCCCAATATTTACTTATGAGTCTATTCTTAATGAAGTAGGTTTTGAATCTGATTTTAAATATGAAAAAAAGATTGATTTTAACGAAGAAGATGTATTTCTTAATCTAGAAAAAAAAGATGATGAATCTTTAAAAGAAATTAATTTAAAATCAGAAAATATTAAACTTGAAAATATGTCATTAAAAAAGTTAAATGAAATGCTTGATAAAAGTTTAGCTAAAGAAGATTATGAATTTTCTGCTAAAGTAAGAGATGAAATAAAAAGCAGGAAAAAATAAATTATAATGAAAAAATATCAAGACTTACTTCAACATATAAAGGAAAATGGTATAGAAAAAAAAGATAGAACTGGGACTGGAACAATTAGTGTTTTTGGTTATCAAATGAAGTTTGACTTAAAAAAAGGATTTCCTTTAGTAACTTCAAAGAAATTACATCTAAGATCTATAATTTATGAACTAATATGGTTTATAAATGGTGGAACTAATATTAATTATTTAAATGAAAATGATGTTAGTATATGGGATGAATGGGCAGATAAAAATGGTGAACTAGGACCAATATATGGAGCCCAATGGAGGAATTGGAATAATGATGGTGTTGATCAACTAAATGATGTTATTTCCAGTTTAAAGGAGAACCCTTCAAGTAGAAGAATGATTGTTACTGCATGGAATCCAAATATTATTCCTAACATAAAAAAAACTTTTAGTGAAAATGTTAAGGAAGGAAAAGCTGCTCTTCCTCCTTGCCATGCATTTTTTCAATTTTATGTAGCTGATAATAAATTATCTTGTCAGATGTATCAAAGAAGTGCTGATGTGTTTCTTGGTGTACCATTTAATATTGCTTCATACTCACTTTTAACATTTATGATTGCTCAAGTATGTGAATTAGAAGTTGGAGAATTTATTCATACTCTCGGTGATGCCCATATTTATCTTAATCATATTGAACAAGTAGATCTTCAACTGACAAGGGAACCTCTTGAACTGCCCAAGCTTGAATTAAACCCAAAAATAAAAAATATTGAAGATTTTAAATATGAGGATATTGAAATTGTTGATTATAAATTTCATCCTCCTATAAAAGGAAAAATATCTATATAATTTTTAATGGAAAACAAAGAATTAACAATTATTGCTGCTGTATCATTAAATAATGTTATTGGAAATAAAAATAAATTAATTTGGAATATTCCCAATGATTTAAAAAGGTTCAAAGACCTAACAACAGGACATTCTGTAATAATGGGACGAAAGACATTTGATTCCCTTCCAAACCCTCTACCTAACAGGGATAATATTGTAATAACCAGAAATACAAATTATTCAAATCCCGATATCAAAGTATGTAGCTCAATAGAGGATGCAATTAATTTAACAAAAGCAGATATTCAACCTTTCATTATTGGAGGAGGAGAGATATTCTCTCAGACAATTAACATGGCAGATAAAATAGAATTAACTAAAGTATATAGTGAATTTAATGGTGATGCATTTTTTCCAGAAATACCTTTAGACATTTTTGAACTGATAAATGAAGAAAGATTTGATAGTAATTCAGAAAATGAATTTGATTATGCATTTTTAACTTATAAAAAAAGATGATTATGAATGCTTATGTTTTTCCTGGTCAAGGATCCCAAAAACCTGGAATGGGTTTAGATTTATACGAAAATTATAATGAGTCTAAAATCTATTTTAAAAAAGCAAATGAAGTTTTAAACTTTAATATAACAGAATTAATGTTTGAAGGTTCAAGTGAAGACTTGATAAAAACCAGTGTCACTCAACCAGCTATTTTTATTCATTCTGTTGTCCATTCATTAATTTCAAAAAATTTTAATCCCCAAGCCTCAGCAGGTCATTCATTAGGTGAATTTTCTGCATTATCTGCTTGTAAAGCTATCTCCTTTGAAGATGGATTAAAATTAGTTTCAATTAGAGCTAATGCAATGCAAACTGCCTGTGAGAAAAATCCTGGAAGCATGGCAGCAATTTTAGGAATTGATGACTCCATAATTGAAAATGTATGCTCAAATATTGAAAAAATTATTCAACCAGCAAATTATAATTGTCCAGGACAACTAGTAATTTCCGGTGAATCAGATGCAATTAAAATAGCATGTGAAGAGCTAACCAATCTTGGAGCTAAAAGAGCAATAATTCTTCCTGTTAGCGGTGCATTTCACTCAGAATTAATGAGTTCAGCTGCTGAAGAGCTCGAACATTCTATAAATCAAACAGATTTCAATGATCCAGTTTGCCCAATATATCAAAATTACAATGCTAAACCTGAAACAAATAAGGATTCAATCAAAAGAAACCTTTTACTTCAATTAACAAACCCTGTGTTGTGGTCTCAATCAGTCACTAGAATGATTGAAGATGGATTTAAGAATTTCTTTGAACTTGGTCCAGGCAATACACTTCAAGGGTTAATTCGTAAAATAGATTCTCAAGTAAATACTAGCAAACTTGTAATCTAATTCTTATAAATTATACCATTTTTCATAACAAACTTAATATCCTGAAGAGTAGCTATGTCTTCTAGTGGATCAGCATCAGTTGCTATTAAATCTGCATAAAACCCAGGTGCAATTTGCCCTAGCTTATCAGACATATCTAACAACTTTCCATTAGTAATAGTAGCTGATTGTAAAATATAATCTACTGGAATTCCTGCTTCAGACATATAAATAAATTCTCCTGCATTTTCTCCATGAGGAAAAACGCCAGCATCAGTTCCAAATGAAATTGGCACGCCCATTTTATATGCCTCAGCTGTTGTTCTTTTATTATTAACGCCAATCTCAATTGCCTTTGGAATAATAATTTCTGGATAGTATCCTGGAATCTTAGCCATTTTTACTACATGTTCTCCAGCACTTATTGTTGGAACTAGATATGCATCCATTTCCTTCATTAATTTCATTGTCCTTTTCTTCATGATTGATCCGTGCTCTATTGTTTTAACTCCAGCTTTTACTGCTCTATACATTCCTTCATCTCCATGAGCATGAGCAGCAACATGCATACCATAATCTTTTGCAGTTGAAACAATTGCTTTAATAACATCAATAGTAAATTGAGGGTTCTGTCCATTTTTAGCTAAACTCATTACACCACCTGTAGCAGTAATTTTTATTAGATCTGCACCATTTTTATATCTCTGTCTTACAGCTTTTCTTGCATCGTCAACNGAATTTACAACACCTTCTTTAGGTCCCGGNTCACCCATAAGNGANTTTCTATATCCATTTGTTGGATCACCATGTCCACCAGTTGAAGCAAGNCCTTTTCCTGCAGTAAAAATTCTAGGACCAATAACAGTTCCCTTATTTATAGCATCTCTAAGCGCAATATTTACACCAGANCCTCCNACATCTCTTACACTNGTNAATCCAGCCATTAAAGTTTTTTTTGCAANNACTGTTGANCTAAATGCTACATCNGCTTCATTATCTTGAAATCTATTAATATATCTTTCTTGCCCCCCTGATTCACTTTCCATGTGCACATGAAAATCAATTAATCCAGGAATTAAAGTTTTTGACTTTAAGTCTATCACATTAACACCTTCTGTTTCTGGAGAAACAAATCCATTTTTAATTGAAGTTATAATATTATCCTCAATTATTATAGTCTTATTTTTTTCTGTTTTACCTGACTTTGAATNAAATATTTTCCCAGCATGAATAAAGGTNTCTTGGGCATACATGTTTGAACAACAAACTATTAAAAGTGTAATTATTTGTNTCATATCTAAATTTTAAATACGTAATGTAGAGAAATTATTTCTATTTATTATTGAAAAACTCCTTAATTGAATTGCAAATAAAATCAATTTGAGATTTTGATAATTCTGTATGCATGGGAAGAGAAATTACTTGATCTTTAACAATATTTGTGTTTTNAAAATTCTCACTTTGATTAAAATTNTTTTTGTAAGCTTTTTGTTCATGAAATCCTAATGGATAATATATTCCATATGGAATTTCCTTAGAAGAAAGGAATTCAGCAAGCTTATCTCTTTTACCATTTNTTACTTTTATAGTATACTGATGAAAAATATGAGAATCAGTACTAGATTCTATATAGGGTATTTCAATTTCATTAATTGATTCAAGTCTCGAATTATAATCATTTGCTGCATCTATTCTTCTGTTATTGTAGACATTAAGATATTTTAATTTAACATTTAAAATAGCAGCCTGGATAGAATCAAGTCTTGAATTAACACCAATTTCATCGTGATAATATCTTTTATACATACCATGATTAACAATCCCTCTGATTTTAAGTGCTAGATCATCTGAATTTGTAAAAATTGCTCCTCCATCCCCATATCCTNCTAAATTTTTTGAAGGAAAAAATGATGTTGTCCCAATATCACCAATTGTTCCAGACATTACTTTTGTTGAATTTGATAATTTAACTTTTGATCCAAGAGCTTGTGCATTATCTTCTATAACAAATAATTTATTTCTTTTTGCTATTTCCATAATTTCATTCATTCTACAAGATTGACCANATAAATGNACAGGTATAATAGCTCTAGTTTTATTAGTTATTCTCTTTTCAATCATTGTTGGGTCTATATTAAATGTTTTAGGATCAATATCAACTAAAATTGGTTTTAGCCCCAAAAGAAGAATAACTTCAATTGTAGATGCAAAAGAAAAATTGGTGGTAATTACTTCATCTCCCTTTTCTACACCTAAAGACATAAGAGCTACTTGAAGAGCATCAGTTCCATTGGCACAAGGGATGACATTTTTTGTTCCTAAAAAATCTTTTAAATTTAATTCAAATTCTTTAACAATAGGACCATTAATAAAGGTTGCAGATTTAAGAACTTTCTTGATTTCTCTATTAACTTCCGATCTAATTTTTTTGTATTGACCCTGAAGGTCAACCATGTTTATTTTTTTCATTTTTTCAAAAACAAATTTAATAAAGTATTTTTGGAAAAAGTTTTAATTGCAATTTATTTATAACATATCAATCAATATTATAATTCTGGCATTACAGCCATTTCGATTATTCTCTAAAAAACTAAATATTTTTTTTAAAGATAGAGTCTCTTCTTTAGACTCAATTGAAGAAAAAATAAAGCCAAATGATAAGTCAATATGGTTCCATGTTGCATCATTAGGAGAGTTTGAGCAAATTAAACCAATAGTTGAAANACTTAAGTCAGAGAATGATAATTTAAAAATATTAATAAGCTTCTTTTCTCCTTCAGGTTTTAAATCCTCATTAAATTATAACATTGNTGAAAGAGTATACCTCCCTCTTGATACAAAGAAAAATGCAAAAAATTTCATCAATAAAATAAATCCTAATGTAGCTGTATTTGTAAAAAATGATATCTGGACAAATTATCTAATTGAATTAAAGAAAAAAGAGATACCTATATATTCCATTTCAAGTAAATTTTATAAATCACAGTTCTATTTCCAATCATATGGAAAATGGTTTCTTAATAAACTTAAACAAATAGATTATTTTTTTGTNCAAGATAAAAGCTCTAAAGAGTTACTGAACCTAAATCANATAAATAATGTTTCTATTACNGGTGATACAAGGATTGACAGAGTTAAAGAGATATCNAAACAAGAAAAAAAGTTTGATTCTATTGAGAAATTTATTAATAATGACATTTGTTTTATTGCTGGCAGTTCATGGGAAGCAGATAATGATATTTTTTTAAANTCAATATTNGANAGTNNTAATNTTAAAACAATAATTGCTCCTCATAATGTAATTGCGTCAGATATAGAAAACCTTGAGAAAAAAACACAATCATTATCAGTTAGATATTCAAGAATTGATCAAGATTTAGATTCTAGTAAAAAAATATTAATTATTGACTCNATCGGTTCATTAAAACACTTATATAAATTTGCTGATATTGCATATATTGGNGGAGGAATGGGTGATTCAGGACTTCACAACATACTAGAAGCAGCTGTATTTGCNATACCTGTTATAATAGGAAAGAATTATANAGGNTTTGCTGAAGCTGAAAANTTAGTTAAACTAGGAGGAGTAAAAAGTGTAAATTCAAANCTTGAATTTGATGATATTTTTAATAATTTAATATCTGATAAAACTGATAGAATAAAAATGGGAGAAATAAACAAAAAATATATTTATTCTAATAGTGGTGGTTCAAAAACTATAATAAAAGCTTTAACTAAAAGTTTAAACTAGGCTAAAAAAATAAACTTACATTTGAAACATGAAAAAAAATATAATTCTAGCTTTATTTTTTATTATATCTTTTGATGTTTTCTCTCAAGAATCAGAATCACCAAATATTATATTAATGATTGGAGATGGAATGGGACTAACTCAGATTACATCTGGTATGTATTCTAATAATAATAAAACTGCATTAGAAGATTTTCAATATATTGGATTATCAAAAACTCACTCATATGACAATTTAGTTACAGATTCAGCTGCAGCAGGAACTGCTATGTCATCTGGAAAAAAAACACAGAATTATGTCTTAGGTCTAGATCATATGGGCAATCCTTTAAAATCTATACTTTCCATATGTCAGGATAAAGGTTATTCTACTGCATTAATTGCAACCTCAAATATTCTTCATGCAACACCAGCAGCATTTTTTGCAAATATTGACTATAGATATAATTATGAACCTATTGCTGATCAAATGACAAAAAGTGGAATTAATTATTTTGTGGGAGGTGGTGAGCAATATTTTAATTCGAGAAAAGACAAAAGAAATATAATAAATGAAATGACTGAAAATGGTTATGAATTTGTATATAATATTTCTGACTATGAAAAAAATAAATCTAATTATATAGGGTTTTTTACTGCTAAAGGTGAGCCTTATTATTCTTATAAAGGAGTGAATTACTCCTATAGAGAAGATGAGCCAGTTGAAGATTTTAAAGGAAGAGAATCTTACCTTGCAAGATCAACTGAAGCAACCCTTAAAAAACTTAAAGAATTAAGCAAACCATTTTTTATTATGATTGAAGGCTCACAAATTGATTGGGGTGGACATGATAATGACCAAGAGTATATGGTTTCACAGTTCCTTGAGTTTAATGAAACAATCAAAGTTGTTCTAGAATTTGCAAAAAAAGACAAGAATACTGTAGTTGTAGTAACAGCTGACCATGAAACAGGTGGAGCTGCTATAGTAAGAGGAGACTTATCTAGTTCTACAATTAAAAACCGATTTGCTACTCCAAACCATACTGCATCAATGGTACCTGTTTTTAGTTTTGGCCCTAATGCTCACTTATTCAAAGGAATTTATGAAAACACTGAAATTTTTAATAAATTGTTAAGTATAGTTGAAAAATGAAAAGAATTCTTGTTTTAGCGTCAATCCTTATTTTCTCATGTTCTAACGATCCTCAAAATTGTGACATTCTAATAGAAAATGGGATGATTTATGATGGAACTGGAGATAAACCTTATAAAGGGGTTGTAGCAATTTCAAACGATAAAATTATATATGTTGGTAAAAACAAAAACTTCATTGCAGATAAAGTTATAGATGCAACCGATAAAGCTGTTTCCCCAGGATTTATCAATATGTTAAGCTGGGCATATGATACCCTAATGAATGATGGAAGATCTTTAAGTGACCTAAAGCAAGGTGTAACTCTTGAAGTATTTGGTGAGGGAACTTCTCCTGGTCCATCTGGAAATATTGAAGATAACTCTTATGTTTCATTTGGTGAGGCTATGCAGACACTCGAAGATAATGGTGTTTCTACAAATATTGCTTCTTATCTAGGTGCAACTACTGTAAGGATTCAAGAAATTGGATACGCAAATAGAAAAGCAACAGATGAAGAAATGGAATCAATGAGAAACATTGTAAAATTAGCTATGGAACAAGGTGCAATTGGTATTGGATCTTCACTAATTTATGCTCCAGCTGATTATGCAGATACAAATGAATTAATTGAGCTTTCTAAAGTTGCATCTGCGTATGGAGGAAGATACATATCACATATGAGAAATGAAGATTCGAGGATTCTTTCAGCAGTAGATGAATTAATTGAGATAGCAGAACAGGCAAATATACCAGCAGAAATATATCATCTTAAGGCTTCTAGACAAGCAAATTATCATTTATTAGACTCTGTTATTTCAAAAGTTGAGGAAGCTAGGTCTAGAGGATTAAAAATTACAGCAGATATGTATACATATACTGCAAGTTCAACTGGACTTACTGGTGTTATACCAACTTGGGTTCAAGAAGGCGGAAGAGAAGCATGGATAAATAGAATGAAAAAACCAGATATTAGAAAAATGCTTTTTGCAGATATTAGAAAAGAACTTTCTGAACAACCACCAGAGGGTATACTAATGGTTGGGTTTAATAAAAAGTCTATGGCCGATAAATATAGAGGCATGACTATTGCTGAAGCAGCTAAGTTAAGGGGCGAATCACCAGAAGAGGCTATTGTTGATTTAATTATTGAAGATGGTAGTAGAATTCAATGTATCTACTTTAGTATGAGCGAAGAAAATATTAGAAAAAAAATTCAGTTACCATGGGTCTCATTTGATTCAGATGCTGGCTCATATTCTGATATATCAAAAGATTTCATAACACATCCTAGAGCATTTGGAAGTTTTATAAGGGTGATCGGAAGATATACTAGAGATGAAGGCTTATTAGAACTTCCGGAAGCAATCAGAAAACTCTCTGGTCTTCCTGCAGAAAATCTAGGGATATCTGACAGGGGATTATTAAAAGAAAATTATTTTGCAGATGTTGTAATTTTTGATCCCAATAATGTTAGAGATAATGCCACTTTCGAAGAACCTCTTCAGTATGCAGAAGGTATAGAAAATGTTATTGTTAATGGTGTAGAAGTTATCTCTAATGGTGAACATACAGGAGAATACTCTGGAAGATTCATAAAAGGTGCTGGTTATAATTCTGGTGGAAATTAAAAAGTGCGGGTGAAGGGACTCGAACCCCCATGCCGTTAAGCACTAGATCCTAAGTCTAGCGTGTCTACCAATTTCACCACACCCGCATTAGGGGATGACAAATATAGTTAAGTTTTTATAATAAATAATGATGAATAATATATCTGAAGAACAAAAAAAAGAATTCTTAGAAGAGTTATTAGAATTTTTAAAATTTCCATCAATAAGTGCTGATTCAAATTATAAAGATGATCTAAATAAAACTGCCAATTGGGTATCTAAATCTCTTATAAAAGCTGGCTGCGATTCATCTGAGGTTATCAAAACAAAAGGTCATCCTATTGTGTATGGTGAAAAAATAATTAATGAAGAATATCCTACTATATTAGTTTACGGTCATTATGATGTTCAACCTCCTGATCCAATAGATTTATGGACAAGCCCCCCATTTGAACCTGTTATAAAAAAGACTGAAATTCATCCAGATGGAGCAATTTTTGCAAGGGGAGCATGTGATGATAAAGGGCAAGTCTATATGCATATAAAAGCATTTCAACTAATGGTTAGAAACGATAACTTAAATTGCAATGTTAAATTTATGATTGAAGGTGAGGAAGAAGTTGGAAGTAATAATCTTGAAGAGTTTATTAAAAATAATAAGGAAAAATTAAATGCAGACATAATTCTTATATCTGATACTGGATTAAGTAATATTAACAACCCTACATTAACTGTTGGTTTAAGAGGTTTGTCATATATGGAAATAAAAGTAATAGGTCCTAATAGAGATTTACATTCTGGAACATATGGTGGAACAATCTATAATCCTGCTAATGCATTGGCAAAAATCATAACGTCTCTTATTGATGATAATGGAAAAATAACTATTCCTGGTTTTTATGATGATGTTATAAATATAGATAACAATAGAAGAGAAGAAATTGAAAAGAAATCAAATTTTGATGTAGAGTCTTTCAAAGAATCCCTAGGAATAGATGATGTAAAAGGTGAAGAAGGGTATACTACATTGGAAAGAAAATCAATAAGGCCTACTCTAGATGTTAATGGAATATGGGGAGGATATACTGGTGAAGGTTCTAAAACTGTAATTGCTAGTGAAGCAAGTGCAAAAATATCAATGCGACTAGTTCCAAATCAGGATTGGAATAAAATCAGTGACCTATTTACAGAGCATGTAAAATCTATTATTCCAAGTTCAATAAATGTTGAAATTACTAAGCATCATGGTGGAAGCCCATATGTTACGCCTGAAGATTCAAGAGGCTATAACTGTGCTATTCGAGCATATAAAGATACTTTTGGTGTTGAACCAATACCTCAAAAGGATGGAGGGAGTATTCCTATAGTTCCAATGCTTGATGAAGTGTTAGGATTAAAATCAATATTAATGGGTTTTGGTTTAGATAGTGATTCTATTCACTCACCGAATGAACATTTTGGAATTAAAAATTTTTATCTAGGTATTGATACTATTCAAAATTTTTATAAACATTTTGGAAGATAATTAATCAACCTTATCTGGATTTTTATTAATATAACTTGACCATCCACTATATTTTTTTTCATTTGATTTTTTATTAAAATTATAAAAATGGCAAACTGCTGCTGCAAGTCCATCAGTCGAATCAAGTTTTTTAGGTAAGGTTTCTATTTTCAATAAACTCTGTAACATTTTTGCAACTTGTTCTTTACTTGCATTTCCATTTCCAGTTATAGAAAGTTTTATTTTTTTTGGAGAATATTCTGTAACAGGAATCTTAAAATTTAATCCCGCCGCCATTGCAACTCCTTGAGCTCTTCCAAGTTTAAGCATTGATTGAACATTCTTTCCAAAAAAAGGAGCTTCAATTGCAATTTCATCTGGCATATGTTGTTTTATTAGCTCTGAAGTTCTTTTAAAAATTATTGAAAGCTTTAGATAATGATCCTTTTCCTTTGATAGATTCAACTCATTTAATTCAATGAGCTCCATATTATTATTTTTAATTTTAATAATCCCAAATCCCATAACATTTGTTCCAGGATCTATCCCCATAATTATTTTTTCATTTATAATCTGGTTCATTTTACTACTAATTTAATTGGCAGATCAAATACTACATCAACATATTCACCAACATTTGTCTTAACTGCAGGTAATGCTTTCGGTAGACTTTTAAAAGCTTCATTAATGTGTTTTTTAGTTTCATTTGAAGGTGAACCTTCTGATGAGATATTTACTACTGAGAAATTCCCTAAAGTATCAATACTGACCTTAACTACATATTCACTAATTTCTAAATTAATTTTCCTATCATTAAAATATGTTGTTATTTTTTTTTTCAATTGATTCAATGAAACATTTGTTTTGTTCAGTTAATTCAAGGCTCTCACACTCTGGATATGAGGGTGGTTGATCATTAGAACTCCATGAAGAAGATTTTATTATTTCTTTATCAGGAACTGAATAGTCAAAATAATTACAAGAAGCTAATAGTAGTAAAATAAATAAACTAATTAAATACTTTACTATCAATATGTTTAGTCTTATATATTTTTTAAACACAATTAAAATTACAATTTTTTCTATAGCTTTGTCTTATGGAAATATTTCTATTATCCATTGCTCTAATAGGATTAGCTTTTTTTGGTATTGCTATTAAGATAATCTTTAAAAAGGATGGTGAATTCTCTGGAACTTGTGCAAGCCAAAGTCCTTTTTTAAATAACTCAAATGAGCCATGTGGAGTTTGTGGAAAAATACCTACCAATTCTGAATGTGCAAATGAAGCTGAATAGAATGAATATTATTTCTAAGCTTGGACCTGGTCTACTTTTTGCTGGGGCTGCAATTGGAGTCTCTCATCTTGTCCAATCAACTAGAGCAGGTGCTGAATTTGGATGGGGTCTAATATGGGCATTAATCCTTGTTAATATATTAAAATATCCATTTTTTCAATATGGGCCAAGATATGCTATTGCAACAGGAGAAAGTTTGTTAGATGGATATTATAAAATTGGAAAGATATATCTATTAGCATATTTCATTCTAAACCTAGCAACAATGTTTACGATTCAAACAGCAGTTACAATTGTTACTGCTGGATTAGCTTCAAGTCTTTTTGGATTTTCAGATAATATGGTTTTATGGAGTCTCGTAATTACAGTTTTTTGTTATATAATTTTATTAATTGGGAAGTATAAACTTCTTGATAGATTCATCAAAGTTATTTTAATTGTTCTAGCAATAAGCACTATATCATCAACTGTGGTAGCATCAATTAATATAGATGAATTACCCAACTATAACCAAATTTTTCCAGTTGGCGAAGGATTAGTTTTTTTAATAGCATTTATGGGATGGATGCCTGGGCCACTTGATATTTCTGTTTGGCATTCAATATGGACTATAGAAAAAAACAAAGAGTATAAGCTGACTAAAAAAGAGAGTTTTTTTGATTTTAATGTAGGCTATATTACTACAGTTTTCTTAGGAATTTGTTTTGTTAGTCTTGGTGCTCTTGTGATGTATAATTCTGGACTATCTTTCTCAAGTAAAGGTGATGTATTTGCAGGTCAATTGATAGAATTATATACTTCAAATTTAGGTGGTTCATTTTACTTAATCATATCCATTTGTGCATTTACAACCATGTTAAGCACAACCATTACAACTCTAGATGCTTCTCCAAGGAGTATGTCTAGAGCACTTCAGCTATTAGGGAAATCAAAAGATAAAGATTATTATTTCCATTGGATAACAATATTAGCTGTTGGTACAATGTTAATATTTTATTTTTTACTTTCAGAAATGGGGCTTTTAGTCGAAATAGCAACTATACTTTCCTTTATTACTGCTCCTTTCTATGCTATCTTAAATTATAGATTGGTAACAAGTGAAAATATGCCAGATATTCATAAACCTTCTAAAAGACTTAGTCTTCTTAGTATTATAGGAATTATATTCTTGAGTCTTTTTGCAGTTGGCTATGTTTTGAGTAGGTTTATTTAGTTTGTATCTTTGCTTCTTATGCAAGAGGTAAAGACGGAAAACAACCCTGGTTGGGTAAAACTTAAACTTCCTAAACAGGATTTTCAAAAAGTAGAAAGATCTAAAAAACCAAAATGGATAAGGGTTAAGCTTCCTATAGGTAAGAAATATCTTAAATTAAGATCTACTGTAGAAAAACATCAACTCCATACAATATGTGTATCTGGTAATTGTCCTAATATGGGAGAATGTTGGAGTGAAGGGACTGCTACATTTATGATATTAGGAAATATATGTACTAGATCATGTGGATTTTGCTCAGTTCAAACTGGGAGACCACTTCAAGCTGATGAATCTGAGCCATATAAAGTTGCAAAATCAATTAATATAATGGGTGTAAAACATGCTGTAATTACGTCTGTAGATAGGGATGATTTAAAAGATGGCGGATCTGTTATTTGGGCAAAGACAGTTAATGCTATAAGAGAAATTAATCCTAAAACTACCTTAGAAACTTTAATTCCTGATTTTCAAGGAGACAAAGAATCTATTAATAGAATAATTAATGTATCTCCAGAAGTGGTTTCGCATAATCTTGAAACTGTTAGAAGGTTAACAAGAGAGGTAAGGATTCAGGCAAAATATGATAGAAGCCTTGAAGTTCTAGACTATTTAAAAAACAATGGTGTTAATAGAACTAAATCTGGAATTATGCTTGGTTTAGGAGAAACTAAAAATGAGATAATTGAGACGCTTACTGATCTTAGAAATGTTAATGTAGATATTGTAACATTAGGGCAATATCTGCAACCAACGAAGAATCATTTAGAAGTAAAAGAATTTATTTCTCCAGAACAATTTAAAGAATATGAAATAATCGGAAAAAATCTTGGATTTAGACATGTTGAAAGCGGACCCCTGGTTCGTTCATCTTATAAAGCCCATAAGCATATAGCTTAATTTTCCTCTACATATTTTTTTATTAACTGATCGAAGTCTAACTCATTACTATCATTAAGAAATTTTACACTTACCTCAATATAAAACAAGTTATCTGAATCTATTTTTAATTTTAATTTACCAAAATCCTTTTCTGTAGTTAGGATATGCTTTCCTTGAGAAATTCTTTTTATTTTATCTATTGAAGATATACTGTAATTATAATGATCTTTATATTTTAAGTGGGTAAAACTAAGATTTCTATCCTTAAGGAATTTAACTAAATATGAAGAATCTGCAATCCCAGTAACTAAGATAAAGTCATTTTTTTCTAATTCTTTCACATTAATAAAAGTTGATTTAGATTTTATTTTTTCACTATATGTCAATGAGCTGAAATAAACTTTCTGATGTTCAACAAGATTTATAGAATTAGTAAACTTTTCTCTCTGTAGATTAGAAATATTCTCAGGACATTTATTTATAAGTATTATATCTGCTCGTTTAGATGAAGATATTGATTCTCTGAGTTTTCCTACTGGTAAAATCTTGTCTTTAATATAGGGTTCATCAAAAGTTGTAGTTAAAATCATAAGTCCAGGTTTCACAAATCTATGTTGATATATATCATCCCATATACATATATCAGTCTGAGGCAGATTCTTTAAAATTATATTCATTCCCTTTCTTCGATCTTCACAAACTACCACATTAATCTCAGGATGTTTAGAGTAGAATTGAAAAGGTTCATCGCCTATTTCATAAGCAGTTGATTTACTATTTGCATGAACAAATCCTTTTGTGTCTCTATTATAGCCTCTACTTAATGTTGTAATATTATAATTTGATTTAAATAAGTTTATTAAATAATCTACTAAAATTGATTTACCAGTTCCACCAACAGATAGGTTTCCTAAACCAATTGTGGGAATCTTATAGACTTTTGAATCAAAAATACCAATATCAAAAAGTATATTTCTTATACCTACTATAAAACCATATATCAGGGATATAGGATAAAGTAAAATTTTCAGCTTTTTCACCACCTGAAAGATAATATTATATTTGCAATGAATTATATTGGTAATGAAAATTAATAAAGTACTAAATATCTTAGAAAGCTGGATGCCTAAGGCAATTTCTGAAGATTTTGATAATGTTGGATTAATTATTGGTAATTCTTCTCAAGAACTACAAAGTATTTTAGTTACACTTGATTCAACAGTAGATGTTATAGAAGAAGCTATAGAAAAAAATTGCAATCTAATTATCAGTTACCACCCTATTATTTTTGAAGGGATTAAGAAAATAAATGAACAAGAAGATTATGTTCAAAAAGCAGTAATTAAAGCTATAGAAAATAAAATATGTATTTATGCGATCCATACTTCAATGGATAACCATGAAAATGGGATTAGTTATAGTTTAGCAAAAATACTTGGTCTTAATAAAACATCTATTTTAATACCAAAAGAAAAAAAGATTAATAATTTAAAAATTGGAATGGGCACAATTGGTTATTTAAGCTCTGAGCTTTCAGAAGATAAGTTTCTAAAATTAGTAAAGAACAGCATCAAAAATAGTTTAATCCGTCATTCTAGAATGACAGGTAAAAAGATATCTAAAATTGCTATTGTAGCAGGATCAGGTAGTTTTGCAATAGATGAATGTTTAAATAACAATGTTGATGCATTAATAACATCTGATTTAAAGTATCATAATTTTTTTATGGGAACTAATAAGATCCTACTTCTTGATATTGGACACTTTGAAAGTGAAAAACATATAAAATTGATTATTCAGGAATATCTTAAGAAAAAATTACCTAATTTTACCATCCTTTTATCAGAAAAAAATGTTAACCCTGTAAATTATTATTAAAATGGCAAAAAAAACTGAAATATCGGTAGAAGAAAAATTAAGAGCACTTTTTGATCTTCAACTTATTGATTCTAGAATAGATCAAATAAGAAGTATCCGCGGTGAACTCCCGCTTGAAGTTGAGGATTTAGAAAACGAAATTACTGGATTAAATAAAAGGCTTGAAGGTCATCAAGAAGAAATCAAAGAGAGTAAAGAAGGGATAAAATTTGAAGAAAACTCTATTGCAACAGCTAAAGAATCTCACAAAAAATATGCTAGTGATTTAAAAAAAGTTAGAAATAATCGTGAGTATAATGCTATAGTTAAGGAACAAGAGTTTCAGGAATTAGAAATTAAACTTTCTGAAAAGAAAATAAATGAGTATAAAACTAAACTAGAGGAAAAAGATACAGTAATTAAAGAATTAAAAGAAAAAATTACTGTAAGGTCAACTCATCTAAAAAGTAAGAGAAGTGAATTAGTAGATATTCTTAAAGAAACTGATAAAGAAGAAAAAAATCTTATTGAAAAATCTAAAAAATTTGAAAAGAAAATTGAGGATAATCTAATCGCAGCCTATAAGAAAATAAGATCTAATGTAAGAAATGGTCTTGCAATTGTTCCTATAGAAAGAAATGCATCAGGTGGTTCCTATTTTACTATTCCACCTCAAGTTCAAATGGATATTGCATCCAGACAAAAAATAATAACTGATGAATATAGTGGAAGGATTCTTGTTGATCCAACACTTGCAGAGGAGGAAATGGAAAAAATGAAATCTATTTTTTCTTAATAAGCAGAAGCTGAAATTATTTCTTTGTTCTCCCTGTTAAAATAGTCCATATAAGAAAATCCTGGTTCAATACTGTATGAACCGACTTCACCTGACTTATTGATAGCTAGATAAGCAACTTGGAATCTATTATCCTGTTTATTATTATCTGCAATTCTCTTTACAGCAATTTCACAGGCCTCTTGAGGAGATTTTCCTTGTCTCATTAATTCAACAACAAGATGAGATCCAACAGTTTTAACTATTTCTTCCCCTAAGCCTGTTGCAACAGCTCCACCTACTTTATTATCTATAAATAAACCTGAACCAATTATCGGTGAATCCCCTACCCTTCCTCTCATTTTATATGCTAAGCCACTGCTTGTACAAGCTCCTGATATATTATTGTATTTATCTAGACAAAGCATACCAATAGTATCATGATTTTCTATATTTATAATTGGTTTATATTCTTGATTCTTTAACCAATCTTTCCACTCCTTTTTAGATTCTTTAGTTAATAAGTCTCTAGATTTATACCCCTGCGTGTATGCAAATTCTTCTGCACCTTCACCAGCAAGCATAACATGAGGTGTCTTTTCCATTACATCCTTAGCTAATCTAGCTACATGAACTATATTTTCAACAGCCACTACAGAGCCACAATCTCCTAGATGATTCATTACACATGCATCAAGTGTAACAATTCCAGTTCTATCAGGAGCACCTCCAAGACCAACTGTTGTATTTTTTGGATTTAATTCTTCTATTGCAACACCCTCAACTGCAGCGTCTAAAGAATTAGAACCTTTATCTAATAATTGACCTGCTTTGAGATTTGCATCTGAAGTTTTCCATGTTGAGACAGATCTAGCCATTTCAGTATTTTTTATAAACTTAATCTTATTTTTAAAAATAGAAAAAACACCTAAACCGAAAATATCAAAAACAAAAATTCTTCGATTCATAAGATTCTATTTTAAAGCTTCAAGTCTTTTAATTAGAGGAGGGTGAGAATAATGAATAAACACATATGCTGGGTGAGGATATATATTTGATAAACTGTCAACAGATAATTTTTTTAAGGCAAGGGAAAGATGTTCACCGCTAAATGTTTCTTTTGCATATGAATCTGCTTCAAATTCATTTTTCCTACTTAAATAATTCATGAAAATTCCTGAAATAAGAGATATAGGTGAAAAAATAAAACTAAAACCAATTAACCCTAAATGGAATGTCATTTCATTACCACCCAAAGCATATGAAATCTCCGGTTGTTTTAAACAAAATTCAAGAAAAAATACTGTTATACCTAATTGTATTATTGTCAATAAAAGTCCCGAAAAAATATGTTTCTTTTTATAATGACCAACTTCATGAGCTAAGACTGCGACTAATTCGTCATCAGTATGTTTCTCTATTAGGGTATCATATAAAGCTATAGTTTTTTTAGGTCCAAGTCCACTAAAAAAAGCATTTGCCTTAGTAGATCTTTTAGAACCATCAATTACATAAATATTTTTTAGTAGATATCCTACTTTTGATGAATATCCCTCAATTTTTTTTCTTAAATCACCATTATCTAAAGGTGTTAGTTTATTGAATATTGGGACTATCAAATCAGCATAGAACATATTTATAAATATCATAAGAGCTGAAACTCCAATCCATAACCATATCCAGAAACCAGATTCTAAAGTTTCAAAAAGATAGATAGAAGGAAAAAGTAATAATGAACCAATAATTAGTGTAATAATAAATGATTTCATTATATCTAGAAAGAAAGTCTTTTTTGTTGTTTTATTGAAACCAAATTTCTCCTCTATTACAAAAGTATTATAATAAGAAAATGGAATAGAAATTATACTGGATATGAAATAAAGAACTATAAAAAATACTCCTGACTGAATATAACTTGAATTATAGTTTAAAGAAAAGTCATTAATATACCCGTAACCATTAAAACAAAGAAGACCAATAATTAAAACAAAGCCAAAGAGACTAGAGATTAGAGATATTTTATTTCTTCTTATAGAATATTCTCTGGCTTTCTTATATTTTTTAGGTTTATAAAAATCTTTAAGCTCATTTGGAATTAAGTCTTTCCAATTTAAATGATTTATATATTCTAATACTGTTGAAAATAAAAAATTAAAAATTACAAGACCTAAAATTATTAAAAACCAGCTTCCTGAATCCATAGATTATATTATATAAAGATAAATTTAGTTAAAATAAAATTTAATAATATGTATTATTATAAGCTCAAAAGAATTATCTAACTAGCATCATGATTATCATATAGATATAACGGTAAAGCGAGACAAAACCCTACAAGACATAAGCACGCAATATATCTTAACAACCTTAGTGGTCTATTTTTTAGCTTGTATATCAAAAAGGCAAAAAATGCAAATACTGAAACTGTTAAATCTCCTAGAATCATTGATACTGCACTATTTGCATATGTAAGTTCAAAGAATTCACTCGTTGACCAATACCAATTGTTCTCTGTTAAATAATTAAATAAATGATAGTAAGGAACTGCTATCCCTAGCATACAAAAGAATAGATATATTTTTTTCATATTTTTTTTTTATAAATTAAGAAATATTTTAGAATTATGGTTTATATAAAAGCAATTAAGAAACCTATAAATACAAACAATGAGTAACTCAATATTTAGAAAAGATGGTACTGCTCAAGGGGTTGCGAAACAGCGATTGATTGAATCACTTGCTAAACCTGGTAAACGTGTTATTTATGATCCTTATGCCGAAAAGTTTGTACTTGGAGCAGGTATAATCAAACTTATGGGGCATAAGTTTAGTGTCTGGTTGAGTAAAAAGTTCGCTCCTGGATTTCATGAACATCTAATTTCTCGAACACGATTTATAGATGATCTAATTGAAAAAAGCACCCCTGATAAAGTAGAACAATATGTCATTCTAGGCGCAGGGTACGACTCAAGAGCGTATCGTCTTAAACTCCCATCCGGATTAAAAATATTCGAAGTTGATCAACCTGAAGTTCAAGAAAGAAAACGTTCTAAACTTCCAGATGAGATACATAATGCAGAAAACGTGACCTATGTGAGTGTTGATTTTAATCACCAATCTCTTAAAGAACAACTTTTGAATGCAGGGTTCGATGAAAGTAAATCAACCGTATTTACACTTGAGGGAGTTTCTCAGTATATTACAAGAGAGGCACTTAACTCAACTTTAAATGAACTGGCTGTCTTAACCCAAAATTCAAATACAACACTCTTTATGTCTTATGTAAATAGCCTTCTGAGAGAAGACCCAAAGGCCTGTTTTGGTAAGGGTTATCCAAACGCTGCAAAACGAGCTAAATTAATAACATATGGATCAGCGAAAGTAGGTGAACCTTGGATATCATTATACTCGGCTGAAGAAATTGAGGATTTACTCTCTCAAAATAGGTTTTCATTAACAGAAAATAAAACCTTAGCTAATCTTAATTCCAAGTATTTTACTCCAATTGGAAGAACCATTCCTGAAAATCATATTTTCAAAATCGAACATTTTGTGGTAGCTAAAAGTAAAGTTTAAAATAATCCCTTTTATCTATTAACTCTTTCTGGGTAATCTGTAATTATTACCCTATCATAACTAGACAAAAAACCAAATATACTTTTCATTAAATAATTATTCTTTTAACAAGTTAAATGAAAAAAAATTCTATGTATGATAAATATCATAGAATAGAACTTATTCATGCTTTAATTTTAACAATAAATAAAATATCATGGATAATATATCACCATTTTGCAATTGTTTCATTAATAATAACATCCTGAGTAATTATTTCAAAATGGTGATATATGATATCTGAAAAATTTAACAATAGATAAAATATCATGGATAATATATTTGACAAAAAAGAATCTAGATGCACTAAAGATATTGTAGATAAAGAAAAGTCTATAAAAACAAAATGTTGTTGTATCAATAAAAAATGCAAATAGCTCGTCATTTTCAAATTAAATCTGTTTATCATTACTTTGAGAATAGATTTAATAATAACTATGGATTTAATTGCACAGTTGGCATTTTAATTTCTACTTTAATGGGATCTATTGCTGTTATGTATTCAATGATGAGTGGCAACGGATTGTTTGAGTGGATTCAAATTTCTACAGCTACTATTATATGTAGTGCTTATAATGCATCGGTAATTTCAGTACAGCCAAATAAAATTGTTTTAAATCTTCTTATTCTTAGTACTATTCTAAATCTACTAATTATTATATATAACTTGGGGTTTTAAAAATCCTTGTTTTTAACCTTTTTAACCAAAATCAGTACTGGTCTTATCAACCAAAATATTAAAATAAAAATACAAGAGGAGACTCCGTAAAGATTTCCAAGAAACATCTTAAATGTAGCTCCTGTATATCCTATAAGGCAGATATATCAATATTTAAAATAATTAATGTTCTAGATAGATCTATGGGGTTAAGGATTATACCCAACAATGTCAAATAATTGTTAAGATCCTACCTTTTAATAGAAAAATATTTTATTACTCCAGCGTTAGATTCCTCCATTGCTTTTCTACCCAATTTCCAATTTGCTGGACAAAGCTCTCCAAATTTTTCATTGTGCTGTTTTGCGTCTATAATTCTGATAAATTCATTAATGTCCCTGCCAATGGGCATATCATTAATTGATTCATAAAACACTTTACCATTCTCATCAATTAGATACGTAGCTCTGTATGATATATCTTGTTCATCTAAAATTTGCAACCTTTTAGATAAAATCCTAGTTGAATCTGAAATTAAAGGAAATGTTATGCCTTCAACACCTCCTCTGCTTATAGGAGTTTTTAACCAAGCTAGGTGAACTTGAATTGCGTCACATGATATTCCGTAAACACTTATTCCCCTTCTTTCAAATTCACCTAATTGGTTTTGAAAAGCATGTAATTCTGTAGGACATACGTATGTAAAATCCATGGGGTAAAAAAAAAGTAAAGTTTTATTTGGAGGTTTAGATAGATTTACAATCGATTCCTTAGAGTCACTAGTAACTGAATTTAAATTAATATTGGGAAACTTTTTTCCTATATAGCTCATAGTTTTTAATTTTTATTAAATGGTAAAATCACTTTATCGACAACATGAACAATTCCATCAGAATCATTAATTGACTGTGATATATCTGAAATTGTATCTCCTCTTTTAGATAATACATAAACTAATAATATAAACAATGTTAAAGCAAGAAATAGAGTGTATGCTAAAGGTTTTCCTTTCATATTAATCTATAGTGTTCTAAAATATTCCAAAAACTTTTTAATTTTTATATTATTTTTATTATTATAAAACAAAATTATCTTTGCTTTTGAAGAAAAAATATGATAAAAATCATCTTTTTTGTAACTTTAATATATGGTACGCAAATTAAAAAATAAACATCCAAAAATAGATAAAGAAAACGGATGTGAAAATTGTATAATCAGGCACTTAAATGCTTTAAAAGATTTGGATAATATAACACTTGCCCATATATCTGACTCTAAGGAAACTTTAGCTATTGATAAAGGAGAATTGATTTTTAAGGAAGGGCAAACTCTCAAAGGGCTGTACTGTGTAAAACAAGGAAATCCAAGATTGTCTAAAATTAGTGATAATGGAAAAGATCAAATTATTAGAATTGCTTCCAAAGGAGAACTCCTTGGCTATAGAACTTTAGTTTCTGGTAATAAAACTAATCTTAGCGCAGTTGCTCTTAATAATATGGAAGTATGTTTCATACCAAAAGAACAAATTTCAAAATTAATAGATGATAAAAGATTTACTAAATCTCTACTAGTATTTATATCAAATGAATTAAAGGAATCTGATGACAGATTAGTAAATATGGCTCAACAAAATGTTAAGCAACGTTTAGCTCAATTATTGATTTATCTTGATAATAATTTTGGCTGTGATAAGAAAGGTTTTATTAATCTATCTCTGTCAAGAATAGAGATATCAAACATTCTAGGAACATCTAAAGAAGGATGTATTAGAATGATTTCAAATTTTAGAAAGGAAAATTTAATCGATTTAAAAGGCAAAAAAATTAAAATTATTAATTTTGATGCTATGGTAAAAATAGAACTAGGATTTACATAACAATCTTAATTAACCCTTTCAGGATAATCTGTAATTATAGCATCTACCCCGAGTTCAATCATTCTTTTTATATCACTAAACTCATTTATAGTATAAGGGAAAATTTTAAAACCATTCGCATGAATTTCATTTATATTATCTTCATTTAAAGACTTATAATTAGGATTTATTGCTAGTGCATCTAATTTTTTAGCAATAGGAATGGCCTTAATAGGATCAAATTCAGTTAAAATAGCAATCGACGCAGTTTTGTTTATAGATCTAAACTTTTCTAATTCATCCCATTTGAAACTTGAAATAATAAATTTATCATTTGTCCAACCTCCTTTATTAATATATTGATTAATAATATCATTTGTTGGAGAAGCAGTTCCCTGACCTTTAAGCTCAATATTTAATTTAATCTGTCCATCAATTAAGATTAAAACCTCTTCCAGAGTTGGAATTCTGTATTGATCTAAAACTGTTATCTTTTTTATAGAGTCTAATTCAAGAGATTCTATAAATCCTGATGCATTTGTTAGTCGGTCAAGTTTCTCATCATGAAAGACAACTAATTCACCTGTTTTACATTTAAAAACATCAATCTCAATACCATCAACTCCTAATTCAATAGCCTTCTTTATTGAAGGAATTGTGTTTTCAGCAATATGTCCCATGGCTCCTCTATGACCTATAATCATAACTTTAGTGTTTTTATTACAACTTAATACTGTTATCAAAATTAGAAATGATAGTATAACTCTAAACATAATTGAAAGATAAGATTTTATGAATAAAAATGAATAATTAGTATATTAGATAGATTCGATATTATAATTATGGTTAGACTAATTTATCCTCAGATAAAATTTTATATTAATTAATAATTATGAAATTATTTTCAGTGTTTTTAGGTGGTAGAGCAAAAAAATGTAATACAGAACTTCATGATGTTGTTTTTACATGTGGAAACAGAATTGAAGAAACATATTTAGACTTATTAGATAAATGGTTTGGAATTCCTGATAGACTTCATATTGATTCTTGGGTTGAATTATCTAATGTTGATGAATATAAAGTGTCTTTAAGTGAAAACAAAATTGAAAACAATAACAAATTATACTTTATAAATCTTGGTGGGTATGATCCTAATAAATTTGAAGAATTACATGAAAGTAAATTTATGGTTGGACCAAATAAAGTAAGAATTAAAAAAAGAGCAAAAGAAATTATGATGATTGGCGTAGACCAAGTTCACACAGATGATTTATATGATGTTGACGATTGTATAGAAATAAATAAAGTATCTAATCTTTATGTGAAACTTGAAAAGTCTAACAATAAAAAGGAATTAATTTTTAACAATGGCTATCACCCTATACCTAAATCTGTAATTGAAGAATATAAACTTTCAAGTAAAAAATAAAATGAAAAAATTAGTTATGGATAAGATTAATTTAATTGAGTGTCATAATCGGATCAAACCATATATACATAATACACCTGTTATCACATCTACTCAAATCAATAACATGACAGGAGCAGAAATATATTTTAAATGTGATAACTTCCAAAAGATGGGAGCATTCAAAATGAGAGGAGCAACAAATGCAGTCTTACAACTTCCAGCAGATAAAAAAAGAAATGGAGTTGTAACCCATTCATCTGGAAATTTTGGTCAGGCTCTTTCCTTAGCTGCTCAAAGTATAGGTGTAAAAGCATACATAGTAATGCCTTCAAATGCAACAGAAATAAAAAAAGCTGATGTAAAAGGATATGGGGGTGAGCTCATAGAATGTGAATCAAATGTGGAATCAAGAGAAAATACTGCACAAGAAATTGTAAAATCTAAAGGGGCAACTTTTATTCATCCTTCAAACGATAATGATGTTATTCTAGGGCAGGGCACTGCTTGTAAAGAACTTTTAGAAGATTATAATTTTTTAGAATATGTTATAGCTCCTGTTGGTGGAGGTGGTTTAATTGCTGGGAGTGCATTAGCAGCAAAATATTTTGGTAAAAATTGTACTGTTATTGGGGCTGAGCCATTTGTAGTTGATGATGCATATAGATCTTTAAAAAGCGGAAAAATAGAAACAAATAATACGACTAAGACAATAGCTGATGGATTAAATACTCAATTAGGTGACAAAAACTTTCCAATAATTCAAAAAGAAGTTCATTCAATAATTAGAATAACTGAAGATGAAATAATTGAATCAATGAAAATTATATGGGAA
>PBYT01000018.1 GCA_002729755.1 Flavobacteriaceae bacterium | reverse complement strand
AGATACCAACCATTGAGAAATTTCTACTTCCGTTATAGATTCTCCAGGAGATGGAATTTTCATTTCATGCACCATAATTTATTTTTCTACTTTAAAGGTTGTTACCAAAATTAATCATAAAATCAATAATAATAGGAAAAAGAGTTTTGAAATAAAAGTCTATTCTAAAAAATTAAATTTATTAAGTTCTCACTAACCCAATCATTATCTATTTCACTATCATCAATTATTGTATACCATAATTTATCTTTTGCCTTTACATATTTTTTCAAGGATAACAAAGATTCCTGTAGACTATCTTTTTGAATATTCATATGCTTAGGATGATATGATAAGTTTGATTCATTCATAATTTCAGTAATAAAGTCTGGTTTATTGTTTTGCAATCTGCTCATCAAATATATTCCTAAACCAATAATATTTCCATGAATAAAGGGCCTTTTTAATCTTTCTTCTAATTCATAAAAAAGATAGTGCTCAGATCCTTCTTCAATTCTAAAATGGTCTATAGGAAGACAAATGGTATTTAATGAAATATAGGCTTCAACTATAGCCCTTAATCCATTATCATTATTTTCTCTAATATTTCCAATATTATTATATATAAACTCTAATATCTTTTCACCACCTAATAATGCTTCTTCTTTATATGGATATTCTGACTTTCCTTTTGAATTAGCATATTTCCAGTCAAAAGATGCAGTATGAATTGAAAATAAATCTCCTACACCGGCAATATTTAGTTCTTTTGGTGCAGATCTTAAAAGGTTATAATCAATAATTAGAGGGTCAGGGCTAGAATGACCCAGGTATTGTACATCATGATTTACTCTAACGCCTGCAGCAGGAGTTGTAAATGCATCAACACTTAATATTGTAGGTATAGAAACTAATTTTTTATTTAACTTCCATGCGATGTATTTCGCTACATCAATTGCCATCCCCCCTCCTATTCCAACAATTGTATCAAATTCTGGAATTTTTTTGATTTCCTGATCAATCCAATTCATTTCTACTGATGTTACATTTATAATATGGGTTGGACTTTTCCCAATAGATTTCTTAATTATATTCCAAGGTATTTCCATTGTAGCAACAACATAATTTCCAAGTTCATTTCCAATTCCTTTTGAAACATCTCTTCCAATTCTAAGTTGATTAACATTTGTTTGAAGACTAAAATATTCCATTATTGTTTTTTTATTTGATAAATAATTAGACCAATAATAATAAAAATTAACGTAGAAATAGCAGGAATATATTCAATATCAAACCCTTCGATTTTCTGACCAGGGATAGTTAGACATAGAACGACGAAAATACACCAAATAAGAGAAATGACTTTTATGGATTTAGATACAGAGAATTTATTATCTTTTTTACTCACAAAAAAGGATGAGAAAATAATCCCACAATATCCTATATAACCAGAAATTGCAGAAACACTTGTAATTATTTCAATTGTATTAAAAATCAAAATAAAAATTGTTGAAAGTACAGCAACTAAAAAAAGTGAGTTAGAGGGAGATTTATTTGCATCAATAGATTTAAGCCACTTAGACTTTGGTAATACAGAATCTCTTGACATTGAGAAAATTAATCTTGATGCTGTTGCCATACAAGCAACTGCACACGCAAAAATTGCAGCGATAACAAATACAAGGACTATAAGATAAATAATAATCCCAAACTCATTTTTTAACAAATCATATAACAGATTATCAGACTGATTGCTATATAATTGTTTCTGTAATAAAATAGTTGAAAATAAAATAATTATAAAACCAAAAAAACCAGAGGTCAAAAGAGAGTTTATAATTGATTTTGGGACTATTTTAGTTGGATTTTTTGTCTCTTCAGACATATCTGCAGCAGCTTCAAATCCAGTTAAACACCAAGCTCCTAGAAGAACTGATAGAGCTAATGGTTTAAGCCCTACATCTTTAAAGTTAAAGCTTCCTAAGAAATCATTAAAACTTAAATTGTCTATATCAATTAAGATAAATATTATTAGCAAACCAATTACTAGAAAAACTCCAATTATTTCTGTAATTACCCCTAAATTATTGATAGATGAAACAATTTTTATTCCTTTTTTATGAATAAAAGTTATTACCCATATTAAGAAAACTGATATATAAACATCATTAAGTTCAAAAGAAAACAGCTGATATGAAAAATCACTAATTACTATACCTAATGCTTTACAAATCCCAGGGAACCCTGTTAGAAATTGTATTAAAAGAAGCCATCCAGTAGCAAATCCCAGTTTTGAATTTACTAATCTTGAAGACCATTGATAACCGTAACCTGATATTGGATATTTAACAGATAACTCTGCCATAATTAGAGCAACAAAGAATTGACCTAAAAAAACTAATAACCATGAAAAAGAAATTATTGGCCCAACCTGAGTATATCCAAAATGAAAATTTGCAAATATACCTGTTAAAATAGAAATAAGAGAAAATGAGATTGCAAAAGAAGAGAAGCCTTTCATTGACCTATTTAGGTTCTGTTTATAACCAAATTTCTCTAGTAATTTTGAATCCTGATCAAAGCTATACTGGGACATGACTTAATATTCCTCTATAAATTCCTGGATCAGGTCCATCAATAATCTCAGCATTAAAGATTTTTTCATAACAAGAATTTAAATGAATTAAGTATCAATTTAAAAATTATTTTGTGAAGTTATCTTTTTCTTTATCAAAAACATATTCAATAACCTGGTTATGCCTTCTTTCAAATCTAGCATAGCTTCCTGATGCCGTTGAACCATAAGGTCTTCTTGTAGCAGGTCTAAATTGATTACCATTAGGATAATGCATTAAAAAATGACTCCAAACTCCCATGTTTCTTGGTTCTTCTTGAGCCCAAACTAAATCAGTTGCTTTTGAAAACTTTTTTAATTCTAAATTCATTTCTCTAATAGGTAAAGGGAAAAGTTGTTCTAATCGAATAAGAGCAACATTTTTAATGTTTTTTTCTCTTCTAAATTTCAATAAATCAAAATAGAATTTTCCTGAACAAAATACTACAGTAGAAACATCTTTTGGATTTACATCATCATCTGATATAACTTTTTTGAATTTACCTGTAATTAAATCATCTATGTTTGAGGAAACCTCAGGATGTCTAATTAAACTTTTTGGAGTAAATAATATAAGTGGTTTTCTAAAACTAGTAACCATTTGCCTTCTTAAGATGTGAAATAGATTTGATGGTGTTGTACAGTTAGCAGCATACATATTATCATTAGCACATAGTTGAAGATATCTTTCAATCCTTGCAGATGAATGTTCTGCTCCTTGACCTTCATAACCATGAGGTAGATATAATACTATTCCGTTTTGAAGTTTCCATTTATCCTCTGCAGATGAAATATACTGGTCAATGATTATTTGAGCTCCATTTGAAAAATCACCATATTGAGCCTCCCAAATTGTTAAAGATTTTGGACTAGCAAGTGCAAACCCATAATCAAATCCTAAAACTCCATACTCAGATAAAAGAGAATTATATATTTTGAACTCACCTTTATGTTTAGACTTAATTGAATTTAAAGGAAGGTACTCTTCTTCAAAATCTTCTGATTTTAAAACTGCATGCCTGTGTGAAAATGTCCCTCTTTCAACATCTTGACCTGACACTCTAATGTTGAACCCATCGGATAATAATGTCCCATATGCCAACTGCTCTGCAAGGGCCCAATCAACTTTGTTTTCATCAAAAAACATTTTTTTCCTTTTTTCAAAAAGCTTATAGATTTTTTTTAAGAAACCTGAATTTTCAGGAAGCTCAGTAATTGATTTTGCAATTTCTAAAAGTTTTTCTTTAGAGAAATTTGTTTCAAAATCCTTCTTCATAGCCTCCTCATCAACTCGATTATAGTCTTTCCAAACTTTCTGCATAAAAGGGGTAATTTTTGTTTTCCTTTTCTTCTTTGTTTCAATCAGTTCATTTTCTAAAGACTCATAATATTCTAATTCAATTTTTTGAATGTAATCTTGATTTATTATTCCTTGACTAATTAATTCATTTGAATAAATATCTCTTGGATTTAAATGAGAGGATATTAAATTATATAACTTAGGCTGAGTAAATCTTGGTTCATCTCCTTCATTATGTCCATACTTTCTATAACCTAGAAGGTCAATAAATATATCTTTATCATATTCTATTCTATAATCAAGAGCAAAAGATACAGCATGCACAACTGCTTCTACATCGTCAGCATTAACATGAAGAACTGGACATAAAGTAACTTTTCCTACATCTGAACAATATGTACTTGACCTACCATCAAGATAATTGGTAGTAAATCCAATTTGATTATTTATTATAATATGAATAGTTCCCCCAGTAGAATAACCTTTAAGTTTTGACATTTGAACAACTTCATATACCACTCCCTGTGCAGCTAAAGCAGCATCTCCATGAATAATTATTGGAAGTATCTTATTTGATTTATTGTCAAGTTCATTTTCAATTTTAGCTCTTGTAATTCCTTGGACTACTGGAACAACAGACTCAAGATGTGAAGGGTTTGGAGCTAAATTTAAATTTATTTTAACCCCACTATCAGTTTCTCTTTTTGAAGTCCATCCCAAATGGTATTTTACATCTCCATCAAAAAAATCTTCTTCTTCTTCATAATCTTTACCTTCAAATTCAGAAAAAATCTCATTAGTTGATTTTCCAAAAATATTAGCTAGAGTATTAAGTCTTCCCCTATGAGACATTCCCATAACAACTTCAGAAATTCCTTTTTCAGCAGCCAATTGAATCAGAAAATTAACTGCTGGTATCAGTGATTCTCCCCCCTCTAGAGAGAATCTTTTTTGTCCAACATATTTTTTTTGCAGAAAATTTTCAAATGTGTGAGCTTGATTGAGTTTATTTAAAATACTCAGTTTTTGATCTTTTGAAAAATTTGGATGATTTCCATTAATATTAATTTTATTCTGTATCCATTTAACTCTTTCAGGATCTCTAATATACATATATTCAACGCCTATCGATGTACAATAGATTTTTGTTAAATGTTTAATTATATTCTTTAGCTTATCTGGACCTAAACCTACAATTTCTCCTGCACTAAAAACTAATTCTAAATCTGTTTCTTCAAGACCAAAATTTTGTATATCAAGGGTTGGAGAATATTTTCTCCTTTCTCTAACGGGATTTGTAATTGTAAATAAATGTCCTCTTTTTCTGTACGCATCAATCAAATTAACAACTTTAAACTCCTTTTTTATGTTCTCAGGAACCTCAAACTTTTTTTCTTCAAATGTGACATTTGATGTTTCCATTCCAAAATCAAACCCTTGAAAAAAAGCCTTCCAACTTGGCTCTAAACTATCTGGAGATTGCAAATATTGATCATACATTTCTGCAAAATGACTCGTGTGAGCTGAATTGAGAAAAGAGAACTTATCCATAGTAAGCTATTTAGTTAATAAAATTACAACTTGTTTTTAATGTATTTCAATATTTTTTAGATTTTTGTATAATGTTTGCCCTTATTGACTGTAATAATTTTTATGCCTCTTGTGAAAGGGTATTCCAGCCTGACTTAATTGACAAGCCTATTGTTGTTCTATCTAATAACGATGGTTGTGTTATAGCTCGAAGTAATGAGGCAAAATCTCTTGGAATTCCAATGGGCACTCCTGCATTCAAATACAAAAAAATATTTGAAGAAAATAAGGTTGAAGTCTTTTCTTCCAACTTTAAATTATATGGAGACATGAGTAATAGAGTAATGTCTATTATATCTCGATTTATACCAGATGTTGAAATATACAGTATTGACGAAGCATTTTTAAAGTTTGATGGATTCTCAGAAGATACAATTGATCAGAAATGTAGAGAGATAATAGAAACTGTTTTAAAATGGACAGGCATACCTGTATCAATTGGACTTGCACCGACAAAATCACTGGCAAAAGTTGCAAATAGAATTGCAAAAAAATACTCTAATGAAACTAATAGTTTTCATTCAATCAACAACAATAGTAAACGTATCAAATCCCTAAAGAATATAAATATCAAGGATATTTGGGGTATTGGGTTTCAGAATGAAAAAAAACTATTAAAAATTGGTGTAAAGTCTGGTTTTGATTTTGTAAGTCTTCCCGATCAATGGGTTAAAAAAAACATGAGCATAATTGGATTAAAATTAAAAAAAGAGCTTGAAGGCATCTCAACTCTAAGTATTGAAGAAGGAAAAAATAATAAGAAATCTATAGCTACTACTAGAAGTTTCGAAGCTGAAATTTCATCACTTGATGATTTAATAGAAAGGATTACAACATTTGCTGTTGTTGGCTCTAAAAAATTGAGAAGACAAAATAGTGAGTGTAGTATAATCTCTGTCTATATACGTAGTAATCCATTTAAAGACAATAATGATAAATATCATTTTAGTCTGACTGGAGCTTTACCATTTTCTACAAACTCAAGTATTGAGATAAGTAAATTTGCAATAAAACTTTTAAAGAAGATCTATTCTAAAGGTAGAGTATATAAAAAAGCAGGTATAATTCTGATGGGGCTAACTCCTGAATCTAATCATCAGTTTAGTTTTTTTGACAAAAATATTGAGAAGCAGAAAAAATTAATGAAAAGTATAGATGGTATTGATAATAAGTATGGTCAGTACAAAGTTAGACTTGCAAGTCAAGATCAAAAAAGAATATGGAAAATGAATAGACAAAAATTATCCAGAAATTATACAACTAATATTGAAGAGATTCTAATTGTAAAATAGTATTATGGTTAAGAAAAATAAGATTAAAATATTTAAGCCAAACGATAAAAATTCTTCTAGTAATATTTTTGTTAAGGATGGTATATCAGCAGGATTTCCATCTCCAGCAAGTGATTTTGAGGAATCAAGAATTAGTCTTGAAAAAGTTTTAGTAAAAAATGAAGAGGCTACATTTTATGCAAGAGTATCAGGAGAATCAATGAAAGATGCTGGGTTAAATGATGGTGATATTCTAGTAGTTGACAGAAGCGAAGAGGTAAAGAATAACAAAATTGCTGTATGTTATTTAAATGGAGAATTTACAGTTAAAAGAGTAAAGATTGAAAAAGATCATGTATACCTAGTGCCAGAAAACAAAAAATATAATCCAATTAAAGTAACTGAGGAAAATGAGCTTATAGTATGGGGAATCGTAACCTATGTAATAAAGAAAATTTAAAGTCTTTCAAAAATCCCTGCTATTCCTTGACCACCTCCAACACAAGCTGTAACCATTCCATACTTTTGATCTCTTCTTTTCATTTCATTTAGAAGTTGAATGGTTAGCTTAGCTCCTGTACACCCTAGAGGATGACCTAGTGCTATAGCTCCACCATTAAGATTCACTGTATTATGATCTAAACCAGCCTCTTGAATAACAGCTAAAGCTTGACAAGCAAAAGCCTCATTTAACTCTGTTTGCTCAATGTCAGAAAGTTTTAAACCAGCCTGATCTAGTGCCTTTGGAATAGCTTCAACAGGTCCAATACCCATATATAAGGGGTCTACACCTCCAGAAGTACAAGTAACCATTCTAGCAATTGGTTTAACTCCTAATTGCTTAACCATTTCTTCGCTCATTACTAAAACAAAAGCAGCACCATCAGAAGTCTGAGATGAGTTACCAGCAGTAACAATTCCACCCATTTTAAAAGCAGGTCTTAGCTTTGATAAAGCCTCAAGAGTAGTATCCCTTCTAACACCTTCATCCGTATCTACAACATGTGATTTAGAAACTTTTTTGCCATTTTCTACAAATACTTCCTCGACAGTTATAGGAACTATCTCGTCTTTAAAATGTCCTTTATCAATAGCACTAGCTGCCTTAGTATGAGACTCCAGTGAAAATTGATCTGAAGCTTCTCTTGATATATTATACTTTTCCGCGACAGCTTCAGCTGTTGTACCCATCCCAACATGATAATTCATATTGTCCAAATTTGCTTTGTAACTTGGTGCTAGCTTATATCCAGTCATTGGTATTAAGCTCATACTTTCAATTCCACCTGCTACAAAAATATGTCCAAATCCAGCTCTTACCTTACTAACTGCCATTGAAATAGCTTCAAGACCAGAAGCACAATATCTATTAATTGTTACACCTGGAACCTCTTTTCCAAGTGCTCTTGCAGAAATTAATCTTGCAACTTGTAATCCCTGTTCTCCTTCTGGATTTGCACAACCTACAATTACATCATCAACTTTAGTTGTATCAAGTTTTGGAACTTGAGATGCAAGATGTTTTATAACATCTACGGCTAAATCATCAGTTCTATAATTTTTAAAGCCACCTCTTTTTGCTTTTCCTATTGCTGATCTATATCCAGCTACTATATATGCTTCCATAATTAATTTCTTAAAGGTTTTTTATTCATTAACATGTATTGAATTCTATCTAAAGTTTTTTGATTACCAAGAAGACTCATAAAGTTTTCTCTCTCAAGGTCAAATAAATATTCTTCGCTTACTAATTGGGAACTTGTCAAATCTCCACCACACATAACGTATGCTATTTTTCTTGAAACTTCAACGTCATAATCAGACATATACCCTCCTAAGCTGAATTCATTAATTGCAGAATATAATGTTGAAAGTCCTGATCGACCAAGAACTTCAATATCTTGTCTTAAAGATGGAGGGACATAGCCTACTGATAAATCTAAAACTTTTTGTTTAGCCATTGCCAGATTTCTCATTCTATTCATACAAATAAAGTCCCTAGTATTTTGCAAATAATTCAAATCAAATGCTTCATANGCAGATGTTGANACTNAACCCATGGCTATAGATTTAAAATGATCTATTAATGTNGGNATTTTTACATCNCCTGTATTAAATGAATTAGATACTCTCATTGCCATCTCTTTNGTTCCTCCTCCTGCAGGNAGNAAACCTACTCCTGCCTCNGGAAGGCCNATATAGGACTCNGATGCAAATATACCNGNATCACAATGAATTACTACTTCTAAACCTCCACCCATAACAAANCCTTGAGNTGNAGCTACAATTGGNATCTTTGATGTTCTCATCCTCATNAAAATATTTTGAAATCCTACTAGAAANTTTTCAATTTCATCATATTTTTTTTGCATTGCTGACATACCCATNTTCATTAGGTTNGCACCAACAGAAAATTGTTTATCATTATTANCAAGAACAATTCCTTTCCAGNCTTCACTTTCAGCTAAGTCAATAGCTTTTGATATTCCTTCTGCTATACCTGTTCCAATAGCTCCAGCTTTACTCTGAAACTCAATACACATAACNCCATCTCCTATATCATGAACTGTACATTCAGAGTTNTTTAATATGTATTTANTTGATCTAAATGCATCNAGCATAATAAANGATTCTGAACTAGGAACNGGANTATATTTTTTAGATTTTAAGTCAAANAACTTTTTCTTTCCATCTTCAAATTTNTAAAACACATCTGCTCCANTTTTTTNCATTTNATGAATCCAATCAGGAACTTTTTCATCACAAGATTCTATCATTTTAATACCAGCNTCNATTCCTAAAAGATCCCAGATCTCAAAAGGCCCATATGTCCANGCATATCCAGTTCNNGTAGCATCATCAATTTGATAATANTCATCTGCNATTTCAGGNATACTCATTNNAGAATANGACAAAAGACATGCNAAGTACTCCTTATAAAATAAATTTTCATTTGAATCCCCTTCAATCAAAAATTTAATTCTTCTATCAAAAAGTTCTATAGATTTTGCTTCCTTCACAACTTTTAAATTAGGCTTTATTGATNTTCTATAGGTNTTAGTNTCAAGATCTAATGCATTAATTATNGTCTTNCCATTTTCATCTTTTTTNTTTGTTTTCTCATAATAACCTTTNCCTGATTTATTTCCAAGNAAATTATTATCNATCAAAAATTTAAAGGATTTATTTTGAGGCTGATCCTTNAGTTTNCTATAAAATGTNTCANTCTTTACGTTTTCAACTAAAAATTTTGTAACCTTATCACTAGTATCTANGCCAACTAAATCTTGTAATCTAAATGTTCCTGAGTTTGGATNNCCNATAACTGTACCTGTNATTAGNTCAACCTCTTCGATTGTANAATTATATTTNTCAGTTAATTGANTTAATTTNATTCCTGCCATAACACCAATTCTATTTCCTATAAAGGCAGGNGTATCCTTACAAAGNACTGTTTGCTTTCCAAGNACNATATCTCCAAATTCCATTAAGTAATCAACCAACTTAGAGTCTGTTTTATCATGAGGNATAACCTCNAATAATCTCAAATATCTTGGNGGATTAAAAAAGTGNGTTCCACAAAANTTTTTCTTAAAATNNTCAGATCTACCTTCACATAATAAACCAATAGGAATACTAGANGTGTTAGAAGTCACAATTNCTCCCTNTGTTTTNTATTTTTCTACCTTNTCAAAAATTTGTTTTTTTATNTCCAANTTTTCAACTACAACTTCAATAATCCAATCAGCCTCAGATATTTTATCGAAATCATCTTCAAAATTCCCAGTTTTAATTCTTTTCAAATAATCTTTTTTGTATAANGGGTTTGGCCTAGACTTAACAGCTCTCATTAAAGAACCATCAGAAATAGCATTTCTATTTTTATTTTTTTCCAAATCTTTTGGAAGTATATCTAACATTAATACATCAATTCCTACATTNGCAANGTGACATGCAATNCCTGAACCCATAACTCCTGATCCTAATACAGCAGCTTTTTTAATTTTATAACTCATGTTTTCTATATTGGTACTAAACTAATTAAAAATAAATTGAATTNGTTATAATNTTTAACTTTGCTAAAATAAAAAGNAATTTGTTATGGACAAAGAAAATGTTCTTGCTCAGTTTCAAGAAAAAGCAAAAAATGCAGCTCCTATTGGAGGANTTATAAAATTTATAATAGATGATAACTCCATCTGCATTGATGGTACGGGATCAGAAAACAAAATATTATTAGAAGATATGGAGTCTGACTGTACTATTATTATGACAGGATCGTTAATGGAAGATCTAAAAAATGGAAAGGTTAATCCAATGATGGCAGTTATGACTGGGAAATTGAAAATCAAAGGTGATACTGGACTAGCTATGAAGCTTCAATCTTTTATGTAAAAAAAGANAATTTNATTNTTTTTTTGTTAAAATGATTTATTGTTTACATTTANNAACCTTAAAACCAATTAATATCGAAAAGATNAATCTAAAAATAAATAGATCNAAGGTAAATTACGCTTTATCCTTNGCTAAATCAATATCTAAAAAAGATCCTTCTTCAATAGNNAAGATNTGGGCTTTATGTGGTTTTANGTCTAAAAAAGAGTTTGATCGTTCTTTTCGTCAGATACATGGAAAGTCTTTTCTAGAATATATTGNAGNTTTATAATTTAATATTTAATTAATCTTTGAAAATTTTATATGCTATNCAAACTACAGGAAATGGTCACCTTTCTCGTGCTCAAAAACTGGTTCCAAAATTTTCTGAAAAGACAAANGTAGATATTCTAACTAGTGGTCCCTTAAATAATTTTCCAACCTACAAACCTCCAATAANACATTACAANGGATTTAAATTTTTCACATCTAAATCTGGATCAATTAATTGGATTCAAACNGTTTTTTTGAATAATTATTTTCAATTTTTTATTGATGTATTTAACTGTCCTGTTAGAGATTATGACATAGTAATAAGTGATTANGAACCAATTTCAGCATGGGCTTCAATGNTAAAGGGAATAAAATGTGTAGCACTAAGCAATCAATATGTNCTTAATTCAAAGAATGTGCCCAAACCAAAAAGATATAGCAGGTTANTACTAAGGGTAATAAATTTTTTATGTCCNACAAAACTTGGATATGGATATCATTATAGGCCCTATAACGAAAATATACTATCTCCTATTATTAGAGATAGAATTAGAGAAATAAATACTTCGACTANTAATGAAATATTAATTTATTTGCCCACATATTCTATAAATAATATTATTGATATAATTAAAAAGNTNCCAGATCAAATGGAATGGACAATTTTTACAAATGAAAGTGATTCTAATTACAAGNTAGAAGGNNTNAATATCAATTCTATATCNGATNATCTTTTNNCNAAAAAGATAGGTTCCTGCTATGGTATAATATGTGCTGCGGGATTCTCTANNACCTCTGANGCAATTTTTCTNGGAAAACCAATGCTAGTAATACCAGTTAAGGATCACATAGAACAGCAATTTAATGCTGCAGCTCTAGAAAAAGAGGGAGTTCAAGTATTAAAAGAATTCTCATTAAAATATATTGATAAAATAAATGAATGGATTAATTCTCCTA
>PBYT01000017.1 GCA_002729755.1 Flavobacteriaceae bacterium | reverse complement strand
AACCAGAAAAGGAAGTAAAAAAGACAAAGTCTACGAAATCTAAAAAGAAAGAAGAGAAACCAGAAAAGGAAGTAAAAAAGACAAAGTCTACGAAATCTAAAAAGAANGAAGAGAAACCAGAAAAGGAAGTAAAAAAGACAAAGTCTACAAAATCNAAAAAGAAAGATGATTAAAAAAACAGCCCTTCAGTTTATGAAGGGTTTTTTTTTACCTCAATGTAAAATTTATACTTTTGTACTTATAANAAAATATGCAGAAAAAAGTTTTTTTAAACTCCAATCAGATTNATATAATTATTAATAGGCTTGTATGTCAATTAATTGAGAATCANAATGATTTTAATGATACTGTTTTGATTGGACTTCAACCAAGAGGGATTTATTTATTAGATAAAATTCTAGATGTTTTTTCTAAAAAACATACTAATAAAAAAATTATTCATAGAAATTTAGATTACACTTTTTTTAGAGATGATTTTAGGAGAGGTGAAAAAACTATAAAACCTAAATCATCAAATATCGATATATCAATAGAAAATAAGAAAATAGTTTTAATTGATGATGTTCTTTTTACTGGAAGGAGTATTAGAGCAGCTATGTCATCTATTGATAGTTATGGTAGACCTAAGTCTATTGAATTAATGGTTTTGATTGATAGAAGGTTTAAAAGGGAATTNCCAATTGAAGCTAATTATTTTGGAGCTAAGATTGACACAATTAAAGGTGATAAGGTTAGTGTAATTTGGGGTAAAGANAAAGATAATGATGTTGTATATATTGAAANATAAACAATGGGACAATTAAGTGTTGATAATTTATTAGGAATAAAGTATTTAAAAAGAGAAGACATAGATCTAATTTTTAATACAGCAGATCATTTCAAAGAAGTTNTTAATAGGCCAATTAAAAAAGTTCCTAGTTTAAGAGATATAACTATTGCAAACCTTTTTTTTGAAAATAGTACAAGAACAAAATTATCATTTGAACTAGCAGAGAAGAGACTTAGTGCAGATGTAATCAATTTTTCAAGTTCATCATCTTCAATAAAGAAAGGGGAAACTTTAATAGATACTGTTAATAATATCTTGGCTATGAAGGTAAATATGATTGTTTTAAGGCACCCTAATCCAGGTTCAGCCTTGTTGCTTTCAAAAAATGTTAACNNATGTATAATAAATGCTGGAGATGGAACTAATGAGCACCCAACTCAGGCATTACTTGATACATACTCATTAAAACAGAAATTAGGTAATCTTGATGGGAAAAAAATACTTATTGTTGGAGATATACTGCATTCTAGAGTTGCTTTATCAAACATATATGCTTTAAAATTATTAAATGCTAAAATAAAAATAAGTTGTCCTTTAAGTCTTCTTCCTCGAGAAATAGAATCACTAGGGGTTACTATAGAGACTGAAATAGACAAAGCTTTATCTTGGTGTGATGCTGCCAATGTCTTAAGAGTTCAACATGAAAGAATGGAAAAATCTTATTTCCCTAATAATAGAGAATATTCTATGCTTTTTGGACTTGATAGAAAAAAGATAGATAAATTGCAAAAAGAAATAATAATTTTACATCCAGGACCTATAAACAGAGGAGTTGAAATTTCTTCTGAACTTGCTGATTCTAAAGATTCAATAATTTTAGATCAAGTTGAAAACGGAGTTGCTATAAGAATGGCAGTAATATATTTACTAGCATCAAAAATGAATTATTAAAAATTTAGAATAATGAAATTATTTAACCATAGGAGATCTTATAAATTTGACTATTTAAATATTGATTCAATAGGTGATAACCCAATTGATCTTTTTGCTAAATGGTTTAAGGAAGCTGAAAGTTGTGATAAGATAATAGAGCCTAACGCTATGACAATATCTACTGTTAATGAGTTAAATAAACCATCTTCAAGAATTGTACTTCTTAAAGAGTTTTCTGATGAAGGATTTATTTTCTTTACTAATTATCAAAGCAAAAAGGCTAAATCAATTAAAATAAACAAAATGGTTTCATTATCTTTTTTTTGGCAATTCCTTGAAAGACAGGTTATTGTTAATGGAATAGCCGAAAAGGTTTCAGATGAAAAATCTGATGAGTACTTTAATTCTAGACCAAGAAGTAGTCAAATTNGTGCAATAATTTCTGATCAAAGTTCTGAAATACCAAATCTTAAATATTTAGAGCAGAAATTTGAGAAAAAACAGAAAGAACTTGAGGGAAAAAAAATTATTCGACCAAATTATTGGGGAGGAATAATTATTAAACCATTAGAGATTGAGTTTTGGCAAGGAAGACCAAGTAGACTTCATAATAGAGTTNTTTTTAAGATAAATGAAAATAGTAAGTGGGAANCAAAATTATTGTCTCCTTAAAATGAAAGAACTAATAATTTTAAGACATTCAAAATCATCATGGGATTATAATGTTGANGATATAAATAGACCATTATCAGAAAGTGGNATACATAAGATTGAAAAGATAGCAGAAGAATCTAAAACAATTTTTAAAAANACAGAGATTATCTTTTCTAGTAATGCAAATAGAGCTCTTCATACTTCAATCATTCTAATTGATAAGTTAAAACTTAGTCTTAATAATTTAATTATTTCTNACAANCTTTACACATTTAGTTTTAATGATATNCTTAAATTTATATTAGNAATTGATNATAAGGTGTCAAGAGTTGTAATTGTTGGCCATAATCCCGCTNTAACAGATATTGCTAATTATTTCTCAGAAAACAAAATTTTAAATTTACCCACTTCAAGATGGGTTAAATTAATCTTTAATAAAGACAATTGGTCAACAATTAATAATAGGGATATCCAAATTTCTTTAAATAANATAAAAAGTGAAAAATAAATATTTAAATAGAGAGATTAGTTGGCTAGATTTTAATTCTAGAGTCCTACAAGAAGCATCTGATATAAATGTTCCAATAATTGAAAGACTNAGNTTCCTTGGAATTTTCTCAAATAATCTTGATGAGTTTTTTCAAGTAAGATATGCCACTGTTAAAAGAATCGCTGAGTCAGGAGTTAATAAGAATGACGATAAAAACCAAAATGCAATTCATCTTTTAGATCAAATTACTAATAAAGTTATTNAGCTTCAGAANAAGAGCTCTAAAATTCTANATTCAATACAGTNATCATTAAAAAAAGAAAANATTTATTTTATTAATGAAAATCAAGTGAAAGATTCACAAAAAGAATTTTTAAAAGATTTCTTTTTAAGAAAAATTAGTCCTGCACTTGTAACAATTATCCTCTCTAAANNTAGGAAATATGATTTTACNGATAATAAAGCATTTCTAATTGCTAATATGATTNTNAATAACCANGATAACANATATGCTATAGTTGAAATACCTGAGAANATTAGTAGGTTTGNTGTTCTTCCTAAAATATCTAATAAACAATANATAATGCTAATTGATGATNTTATANGATATCACTTGAAAATAATTTTNAGTNATTACAATTATGAAAGAATTGACACTCATATGGTTAAAATAACAAGAGANGCAGAGATGGATATTGATGATATAGATTTGTCTAAAAGTTATATAAAGAAAATNTCTGAATATGTAAATAAAAGAAAATATAGCAATCCAGTTAGATTAGTTTATGATAAAGATATTTCTAATTCTACTCTAGATTTTATTATTAAAAAACTAAAAGTAACTTCAAATGATAGTTTAATTCCAGGTGCTAGATATCACCAAAGAAGAGATTATATGGATTTNCCAGATTTATCTAGACAAGATTTAATGTATAAAAAAAANAAGCCATTGAATATCCTTAATTTTCATATTGAANCTAATNTTTTAACACAAATTTCTAAAAAAGATTTTTTAATGTATACTCCCTATCATTCATTTTCATATTTAGTAGCTTTTCTTAGACAATCTGTAATTGATCCAAACGTTAAATCTATAAAAATAACCTTATATAGACTATCTAAAAATTCCAATGTTATTAGTTCATTAATTAATGCAGCAAAAAACGGAAAGAAGGTTTTAGTTCAAATAGAACTTCAAGCTAGATTTGATGAAGAAAACAATATTAGAGTTTCTGAGATGCTTNAAGCAGCTGGAGTTGAATTAATTTTCGGTGTCAAAGGTTTAAAAGTCCATTCAAAAATATGNTTAATAGAAAGACGAGAAAATAATAAGAAGAAATTCTATGGATTTATTAGTACAGGAAATTTTAATGAATCTACTGCAAAAGTTTATACAGATTACACACTATTCACAGCTAATCAAAGTATTCTAAAAGATGTTAGTAAAGTTTTTNAATTTTTAAAAGTTAACTATAAGATTCAGAAATATAAACATTTAATAGTATCACCCCATTATACATCTTCTATNCTTTTTTCAATGATTNACCATGAAATTGAAAATTCAAAAAAAGGNAAAAAATCAGNAATAATTTTAAAATTAAATAGTTTAACAAGTTATAAATTTGTCGANAAATTATACGAGGCTAGTAATTCTGGAGTTAAAATTAAATTAATTATTCGTGGAATATGTTGTTTAATTCCTAATCTGAAAAATTTAAGTGAAAATATTGAGGTTATTAGCGTAGTAGACAAATATCTAGAACATCCTAGAGTNTATATATTTGAAAATGGGGGTGACAAAAAAGTTTATATTTCTTCTGCTGACCTTATGACAAGGAATCTTAATAATAGGGTAGAAGTTGCCTGTCCTATTTATCAAAAAGATCTTAAAAAACAAATTNTAGATACCATTAAAATAAGTTTGAACGATAATGTTAAATCTAGATTAATTAATCTTAATAAACAGAATGAATTTGTTGAAAACAAAAATAAAAAAATTAGATCTCAATGGGATACTTATGATTATTTTTGTAAGATTAACACTTAGGTTTGAATTTAAATAAAATAGCTGCTATAGATATTGGATCAAATGCTGTTAGAATGCTAATATCTTATGTCATAAAAAATAATGAAGGTAAACTTCATTTTCAAAAAAATANTTATATAAGACTTCCATTAAGACTTGGAGAAGATTCATTTAAAGATCAATCTATTTCAANAAACAAAATAGAAACATTCATTAATGCAATTAATTCAATGAAGTATATAATGAAGGTCCATGGTGTTGACTATTATCTTGCATATGCTACATCAGCTCTTAGAGAAGCAGAAAACTCTGATGTTATTATATCTAAAGTTAAAAGTGAAACTGCAATTGAAATCGAAATAATTGATGGCTTAAAAGAAGCTAAAATTATTTCTAATGCAAAACTAATTGAAAAANATCATCCATTTAGGAAAAATCTATATATTGATGTAGGTGGNGGAAGTACTGAATTAAGTTTTGTTCAAAATGGCAAAAAGACTTTATCTAGGTCATTTAATATTGGTACAGTGAGAGATTTAAATAAAAAAAATAAAACTAATGTTNGNGATCAGATAAAGATTTGGATAAAAGATAATATGGATAAAGATTTTAAGCTTAGATTATTTGGAACTGGCGGAAATATTAATAAAATTCAAAATATAACAAATACTAAAGTAGGAAAACCAATTTCATATTTCTCTATGATAACATTACTTAATAATCTATCAAAAATAGATTATGAAAAAAGAATACTACAATACGATTTAAACCCNGATAGAGCNGATGTTATAATCCCTGCTCTAAAAATATTTTNNAAAACTATGGAATGGTCAGGTTCTAACAAAATTTTTGTCCCAAAAGTNGGTTTAGTTGATGGGATGATAAAAGAAATATATTTTAATAGTGCTGGAAAAAAGCTAANACTTTAAATTAAATTCTTCAATTAAAGATTTAAATTTTGGATTTGAATCTATCATGGATNNTATTTTTTCTTTATTGTTTAAAGATTTTGGTTCATTTTCTTTTTTTAATTTTTCTAGTTTGACTCTTAAAGTTATAGAGTAGTTGTTTAATTCTTTTTTTAGATAACTTAAGATTTCATCTGAAATGCTCTCGATCTCTTTTTTATTTATCTGGTTAACAGCTTTAATAATAATTTTCTCATTATTTAGGTCTGGTTCATTCATTTTTAGAACAGACAATATATTTATATTTCCCCTTTTTTCTTGAATTTGACAGAATTCTTTCCATTTTTTTAATAAATCTAATTTTGAAAATTTATTATTTGGAAGATCAAACTGTTCAATATCTGAATTATTAGGTATTGAATTTTTAAAATNAACACTTGCTAAAGAAAAACTGGAAATACTTCTCTTACTNTTAGGTATGTCAAATAGTCTATTTTCTTTTTCTTCATTTAAAGAAGAATTGTCATGCTTTTGAATATTAAGAATAGATCTGAAATCTTTAGTTGATATTAGGAAGTTTTTTTTTTATTANCCTTTTTATAGGATGCAAGTTTTAATAAGCATAATTCTACATGGATNCTCTCATCAGTGATTTTCTTGTAATTAATTNCAGAATCATTAATTATATCAATCATTCCAATAATNTCATCAATTTCTACTTTTTTTGCAATCTCTTCGTATTTTGATTTAATAGAATCACTATACGTAGAAATCTTTTGACTATCTGAATATTTTAAAATTAACATTTCTCTAAAGTGTTTAGATAAACCGTCAATAAAACTTAGTCCATCAAAACCCATTTTAACAATTTCATTATATTTTATTAAAATCTCTGGNATAGAACTTGAAAAAATTAATTCTGAAAACTTAAAATATGTATCTATATCTAATGTATTTAGATTAATAGATACATCTTTGAGAGAAAGATTACCATTAGTAAATGTAACTAATCTATCAAACATAACTAGCGCATCCCTCATTGCACCATCTGATTTACTTGCTATTAAATTTAANGCTTCTTCTTCAAAATCAATTTTATTCTCTTTNCATATCTTATTTAAGGAGTTCTCTATCTTAAGATGATCAATTTTTTTAAANTCAAAAATTTGACATCTAGATAAAATTGTAGGTATTATTTTANTTTTCTCTGTTGTTGCTAGAATAAAGATTACNTGTTTTGGAGGTTCTTCAAGGGACTTTAAAAAAGCGTTAAAAGCAGNTTTTGATAACATATGAACCTCATCAATGATATATACTTTATACTTACCGATTTGTGGNGGAATTCTAAATTGATCGATAAGTGTCCTTATATCTTCAACCCCNGCATTATTTGCTGCATCTAATTCAAAAATATTATAATCATAGTCTGATTCCACCTTATTAATTTCTTTTGCTAAAATTCGTGCACATGTTGTTTTNCCAACTCCTCTAGGCCCACAGAAAAGAAGAGCTTGTGCAAGGCTATCATTTTTTATAGCATTTAATAAAGTTTTAACAATAGCATCTTGTCCAATTACCTCTTCAAATTTTTGAGGTCTATATCTTAATGCAGAAGCNGAAGAGTTAGTAGTCATAATTAAACAAATATAAAAATTGAGTAAAACTAAATAAAGGTCATTATATAATTTTAGTATTTAATTATTAACAAATATCTATATTTGCATTTGCAAGCCGTCTTATCGCTGTTTTTAACAGAGGAAAGTCCGGACACCATAGAGCAATGCATCGGGTAACTCCCGACATCGTTAGATAGGAATAGTGCAACAGAAAGTATGTACAGTTAGGCTGTAGTGGAATCTTGTAAACTCTGCATGGTGAAACACCAAGTATATCTGTAAATTAAGGTTGCTCGCCTTATACAGAAGGGTAGGTGGATTGAGCATTTTAGTAATAATATGCCTAGATAAATGATAAGNCTCGACAGAATCCGGCTTACAGGCTTGCTTTTTTAAAAAAGCTTAATGTTGTCCCTCCATATGTTTTATCAAAATAAAACATTTTNTGTTTATTTAATTCAATTTTTTTATNATGCTCAATTACTAATAACCCACCTTTATTTANCATATTTAAATCAAAAATTGAATTAATTAAATCTGAGTATTTTTTNTCTACAAAAGGATAAGGTGGATCTGCAAAAATAATATCATATTTAGATTCATTTTTCATAATAAATTTATCTACGCTAAGTGTGAATNTTTTTATTTTTAAATCAAGCTCTTTAGTCATTTTTTTTATAAAATCAGTACATCGAAAATTAATATCAACTGAATCAATTTCATTACATCCTCTTGATCCAAATTCATAAGANATATTTCCAATTCCTGCATAAAGATCTAATACTTTAATTTCATTGAAAATAAAATAATTGCTTAATATATTGAACANTGATTCTTTTACTAATCCAGATGTAGGTCTTACTATTGACAAATTCTTTGGAGCACGAATTACATGACTTTTTTTAGATCCTGAAATTATTTTCAAACTAAAGAATTTAAGAAGAATGGAGATTCATGCTTTATAGTATTTTTTGTTTCAGAGTTATTTTCCTCAAATATTACTTCTGCATATGATCTTGCATATTCATAATAATCTTTAAATTCTTCAAACTTGCCTAAGAAAATAATTTTAGATGTATTTATATCTGCTTCAAAATTTTTCAAAACATATAATAAATAATAAAGGAACTCTTCTTTGTTGTTTTTATTAAATGTATTAAAGTAAAAGAATTCATTTTTTTTAAATATAATTAGATCAAATAAGTTAGCTTGAAGATTAATATATATTGATAAATCATCTTTTTTCTTTAATGGTAATAAATATTCATATAGTGATGTGAAGTAGTTAATTGATCTAAATTCAAGATTTTCTTTATTAAAAAGACTTTCTAAAATATTTTGTCTTTCATAAACTATATAAATTAATTTATCATTAGTTTCATCATAAGCAATATTTGAAGCTTTTGATATCTTATAGTTAGTTGAGACGTATTTTTTTAAGTTGTCCTTTTTAAATAATGATTTTGGAATTATAACAGGGGGTCTCTCAAAATGAATTATGTTAATATTATTAGATTTAATATCGCTTTTAGAATACAATTTTGGATTAAATAATTTGAAAGTATTATTATTTCCAATAAAAAAATAAGATTTAAATTGATGAACTTCTAATGTATCTGGTGAATTATTTTTACTTCTTGTTTGCATCAAAAATTGTTGGCCAGTTTCCGCTAGTGCTAACCTCAGTCATTGAGCCAAGAACTATTTCAGATCCATTAACACCATCAACAGATATTACTTTATTTTCTTGCTTTAGAAGATCTTTATTCTGATCATAAAGAATAACATCTTTTTTGACTTTTACTTCAAAAACATGAGCTTCATATCCATTTTTATCAATAATATCTGCAGAAATTGAAAATCTTTCATCTTCTTTTCCTTTGATAGGAATAAATGCCATCTGTTTATAACTCTCATTATATTTAAATAAAGAGTCTTTTACAGAAACTTTTCCTAATTCGCGAACTATTCTAACTTCTTTAAGCATATCAATTCTATATATCCTGTCATATGCGAGATAGGAGGAATCTTTCTCCTCGATAAGAGTAAAAAGACCATTGTCTATAAAGCTCACAAGTTCATCAAAATTGTTAGCATAATAACCTTTAACATCTTTATGTGCTATTTGAGCAATACGAATGTCTTTTAGCCTGTTAATAACTATTGCGTATCTTTCATTTTTTACTTTATTAAATTTTATAGGTCCATTGATTGAACTATATATTTGCGAAGCAAAAAAAATAGATAGTATCCATAAAAAGAGTTCAAGTCCACGTTTTTTATTCATCTTGTTTTTTTTTGATATTAACAAATCTACAATTTTTTTTTATTCGTAAAACTATTAATAAATGAATTATATTAGAAAAATATTTTAAATGAAAAAGATTGCATTAATTCCAGCTAGGGTTGAATCCAAAAGATTCTATGGCAAATTGCTAAAAAAATTATCTGGAGTCCCAATTATTCTTAGAACCTACCAATCTGCATTAAAGACAAATGTTTTTGACGAAGTCTATGTTGTTACAGACAGTGATCAAATAATAGATTTACTAAAATCTGTTAATGGAAACTACCTAAAATCTTCTTCACATCATGAGTCTGGAACAGATAGAATAGCTGAAGTTGCTGCAGATCTTGAATATGATATAATTGTAAATTTGCAGGGAGATGAACCATTTATTAATAAATCATCAATTGAAAAATTAGTAAATGAGTTTAAAAACATAGAAGTTGAAATGGCTTCTTTAATGAGAAAGTTTAATGATAAAGAAGAACTTAATAATCCAAATAATGTAAAGGTTATAGTTGATAGGGATAACTATTCAATTAATTTTTCCAGAATTCCTATGATTTCAGATTTAAAAAATATAAATAACTATAAGCATATCGGAGTCTATGCATTTAGAAAAAAAACTCTTATAGAATTTTCAAAAATGAAAAAAACAATGATGGAGAAAAAAGAAAGAATAGAATGTCTGAGGTATATAGAAAATGGAAAAAAAATTAAGATGGTTAAAACAGATTTTTCTGGAATATCAATTGATACACCTCAAGACTTGATTAGAGCAGAAGAATACCTTAAGAGACAATGAAAAAAACTTTAGCTCGCTTAATTTTTTTTAAACTTATGGGTTGGACTATAAAAGGTAAATATCCAGACATTCAAAAGTTAATTGTAGCTGTTCTTCCGCATTCTAGCTATTTTGACTTTATTGTAGCTGTCTTAACCCGAACTATCCTTAATAAAAGAATTAAATTTCTTGGGAAAAAAGAGTTGTTTAACCCCTTAACAGGATTAATATTTAAATTTTGGGGAGGAATCCCTATTGATAGGGAAATCAATAAAAATTATGTTGAAACTGTTGTGGAATTGATTAATAAGAACAAGATTAATCATTTAGCTATTGCACCTGAAGGGACAAGGGAAAAAGTAGAAAAATGGAAAACCGGTTTTTATTACATTGCTAATCAATCAAGAATCCCTATAATGATGACCTCATTTGACTATAAAAATAAAACTGTGATTTTAAATAAACCCTTTTATACTACTGGTGATATAGAGAAAGATTTTGAATTCTTAAGAGATAAAGTTTCAAGTATTGAACCAAGAAAATAATTATTAATTATTTTTACTATCAATGATAGTTAATACAATTCCAACAATTGAAACTATAAGGGCTAATCCTACTAATGGTAATATACCTTCAACATTAGGAGATGCTACAGCTGATGGAATAGGTCCTAAGTTTATAAAAAGAACCATATACATCACGCCTGCTGAAAAAGCCCATCCTAACAATAACATTAACCTTTGAATATTTTTCTTAAATACAAATACTGCTGATAATAAAATTATAACAATCAAATAGTCAACAATCCATAAAGGAGCATATTGCCAATCACCCCAATTCAATATTGCTTCAACAATAG
>PBYT01000016.1 GCA_002729755.1 Flavobacteriaceae bacterium | reverse complement strand
TTCTGATTGTGGGTGGCCAAGCTATGAAAGTGCTATTCCTGGTGCTATAATTTATAAAGAAGATAAAAGCCTGGGAATGATAAGAACTGAAATAATTTGTTCAAATTGTGGAGGTCATCAAGGTCATGTATTTGATGATGGTCCAACTGAAACAGGTAAAAGATATTGTGTCAATTCTGCAAGTATAAATTTTATAAATAATAAAAAATGAAAGAAAGCTATGATTTAATAGTTCTAGGTAGTGGACCTGGTGGTTACGTTGCTGCAATAAGAGGAAGTCAATTAGGACTTAAAACTGCCATTATAGAAAAAGAGAGCCTTGGAGGTGTATGTTTAAACTGGGGGTGTATTCCAACTAAAGCATTATTAAAATCAGCTCAAGTTTTTGAATATTTAAAAAAAGCTGATCAATATGGTCTTTCAGCTAATAAAATAGACAAAGATTTTTCATNTGTAGTTAAAAGAAGTAGGTCTGTTGCAGACGGAATGAGTAAGGGTGTTAACTTTTTAATGAAAAAAAATAAGATTGATGTTATTAATGGATTTGGAAAAATCCTACCAGAAAAAAAAGTTTCTGTAGAAGATGAAGGTAAAGAGAAGATCTATAGTGCTACAAATATAATTATAGCAACAGGTGCTAGATCGAGAGAAATTAATTCAATTAAACAGGATCGTAAAAAAATAATNGGGTATAGAGAAGCCNTGGTCCTTCCAAAACAACCAAAAAAAATGATTATTGTTGGTTCTGGAGCTATTGGAGTTGAATTTGCATATTTCTANAATTCAATGGGTACTGAAGTTACAGTTGTAGAATACCTTGATAGAATTCTTCCTGTTGAGGATAAAGATATTTCTAATCAACTTGCAAAAAGCTTTAAGAAATCTGGAATTAATTTGATGACAAGTTCTGAAGTTATATCATCTGAAACAAAAGGAAAAGGAGTTAAATTACAAGTTAAATCTTCAGGACAAATTTCNGAATTAGAGGCAGATATTGTTATCTCGGCAGTTGGGATTAAAAGTAACATTGAAAATATAGGTCTTGAAGAAACTGGTATTGCAGTTGATAATGATAAAATTCTTNTTGATGAATTTTATAAGACAAATATTCCTGGATATTATGCTATTGGAGATATCATAAGTGGTCAAGCTTTAGCTCATGTAGCTTCTGCTGAAGGNATTTTATGTGTTGAAAAAATTGCTGGACATGATGTTGAGGCATTAGATTATAAAAATATTCCANGCTGTACTTATTGTTCACCAGAGGTNGCTTCAGTTGGCTATACTGAAGAAGAAGCAAAAGACAAAGGCTATTCTATTAAAGTAGGGAAGTTTCCTTTTTCCGCATCAGGTAAAGCTCAAGCTAGCGGTAAACCAGAAGGTTTTATTAAAGTAATATTTGATGAAAAATATGGAGAATGGCTTGGTTGTCATATGATTGGGGATGGGGTTACTGATATGATTGCTGAAGCAGTTCTAGGAAGAAAACTGGAAACAACCGGAAAAGAAATATTAAAAACAGTACATCCTCATCCAACTATGAGTGAAGCTCTAATGGAGTCTGTAGCTGATGCATATGATGAGGTTATTCACCTTTAATNTTTATTTTTCTCGATTAAACTTTCAACTGCAAGTCTATAGCTATCAAGNCCAAATCCAACAATAACCCCATCTACAACTGGAGATAAAAAAGATTTGTGTCTAAATGATTCCCTAGAAAATGTGTTAGATATATGGACCTCTATTACCTTTGATTTAATAGATTTAACAGCATCTGCAATACCAACAGAGGTATGCGTAAAAGCTGCTGCATTAAGTATTATGCCATCTGAAGAATCACCCACATCTTGAATTTGATTAATTAATTCACCCTCAACATTAGATTGGTAATAATCAAAATCAACATCAGGAAAATTTGAAACTATATTTTTAAAAAAATCATCAAAAGAAGTTGAACCATAAATATCAGTTTCTCTTTTACCTAGTAAATTTAAATTTGGCCCATTAATTATACTAATCTTCATATTCTATAAATTTAATATTTTAAGATAATATTTCATCAAATTTTATAATTAAAGATTAATTTTAAATATATAATACTGTTTTGGACTGGAATCAAGCAATAAAAGATTATAAATCATATTTAAAAATTGAAAGAGGTTTAAGCTTAAATTCTATAGTTAGTTATGAAAATGATANCCTCTCATTAAAGAATTATATTTTAGATAACAAGATTAAAGAATCACCAATTGAATGTACCCCTGATACTGTAAATTCATTCATATATAACTCTTCAAAAAAAAATAGTCCTAGNTCACAAGCAAGAAAAATTTCAGGACTTAAAAGTTTTTTTANATTTCTTGTATTTGAAGNNTATTTAAAGTCATCTCCAATGTCTAATATAGAATCTCCAAAATTAGGNAGAAAACTTCCCGATATTCTTAATGTTGAAGAAATTTCTCAGATGATTAGCTCTATNAATATAAAAGAAAAGTTTGGTCAAAGAAACAAAACAATAATTGANATTTTATANGGAACAGGTATTAGAGTTAGTGAACTAATTGAATTAAAGATTTCAAATATATTTTTTAAAGAAAACCTNATCAGGGTATTAGGAAAAGGAGATAAAGAAAGATTTGTTCCAATTGGATTAAAGGCTAAGAAAAGTATTATAGATTATATAAATAATGATAGAAAGTATCAAAAAATAGAAGAATCGTCAAATGATATTCTTATTCTAAGTAAGTATGGTAAAAAAATAACAAGACATATGATTTTTACTTTGATTAAAAATATTTCTAAAAAGTCAGGGATAACTAAAAAAATAAGTCCTCATACATTTAGACATTCATTTGCATCTCATCTTTTAAAAAATGGTGCTGACCTGAGAACTATTCAATTAATTCTTGGCCATGAAAATATTACTACAACAGAAATATACACTCATTTAGACTCAAAACATTTATTAAATGTTATGAAGAAATACCATCCGAGATCTATGTAACTTACATATCTTTTTTTTTGTAAATTGATATCATTATGAAAATTATTTTAGAATTATTTCGACCAACCATATTCGATAGATTTTTAGAAGGTGGCGTATTATTTATGTCACTTATTCTTATTTGTTTATTGCTATCTATTTATTTTATAGTTAAAAGCTTTTCTATGATTAAAACTAACACTGTTTTATCAAAAAAAATGTTAGCTCATATNAATGATAGTGGTGTCTTAGGGCTAACCTTAGGGTTTTTTGGGGCATTTATTGGTTTAATAGCTGGTTTTGATGCTGTTGAAGCATCTGGACAAGGAGAACCTGCTATTATAGCTGGAGGGATTAAAATAGGTCTTTTATCACCTCTTTTTGGACTTTTCACATTTGCCATTTCAAGATTTGGAATACTTCTTTTAAGGTTATTTCAAAAANATAAATAAAATAAAAGAAAAGAACTATTTATCTACAGTGAGTCTAAATCCCTCTCCATGGATATTTATGATCTTTATTTTCTTATCGCTTTCAAGATATTTTCTCAATTTAGCTATATAGACATCCATACTTCTTGATGTAAAATAGTTATCATCTCTCCATATTTTATTTAAAGCAATATCTCTAGGAAGTAAATCGTTGATATTTAAAACTAACATTTTTAATAATTCATTTTCTTTTGGAGANAGTTTTATTGNATCATTATTCTTNTGATTAAGCANTCTCAGNTTTGAATTAAAATTAAATTCACTAAAATTAAATTCATAAACATTTGAATCATTTGATTTAAGAAGACTTTTTCNNCTAAATAATGATTTTATTTTAGCTAATAATATCTCAGAATCAAAAGGTTTAGTAAGGTAATCATCAGCTCCAANCTTATAACCTTTCAAAACGTCATCTTTTAAAGTTTTAGCTGTTAAAAAGATTATAGGTATATGGTCATTTTTTTCCCTTATCTCTTTAGCTAAGGTAAANCCATCCTTATANGGCATCATTACATCAAGAATACATAAATCATATTCTGATCTATTAAACTTTTCATAACCTTCAATACCNTTTGATGCTAAATCAACATTATAATTATTAATAGATAGATATTCTTTTAGAATTCTTCCAAAATTTGAATCATCCTCAACTAAAAGTATTTTTTTATTAGTCTTCATTTAATTAAATATTTTTAAACTCTATAGANAATTTTGTACCTACTCCCTTTTTACTNTCAACTTTAATNATCCCATTGTGAAAATCAACTATTTTTTTAACATAAGATAANCCAAGNCCATGGCCCTTAATATTATGAATATCNCCATTTTGTTCTCTAAAAAANTTTTCAAAAATCATTTTTTGTGTAGATTTATCCATTCCAATCCCCCTATCCTCAATACATAACTGTATTTTATCNTCTATTGTNTCAGATGTAAAATTAATAAGAGGAGATTTTTTAGAGTATTTTATAGCATTGTCAAGAATGTTTATTATTATATTCTCAAGATGATTTTTATTCCCTTTGATATACCTATTTATTGCATTTAATCTTAAGTTAATCTTACCTTTCTTGCTTCCTATTAAAAGTTTCACATGTTCTGTGGCATCTTCAATTACTTCATGTAAGTCAATNTNTTCCATTNTTAAAGGNTTTGAACTTTTTTCAAGCTGAGAAATCCTTAATATATTTTCTACNTGGGANAGCATTCTNGAATTNTCNTCTCTAATCATTCCTAAATATGAATTTGTCTTTNNGGTTATCTTATTTTTTTCATTACTCNATATTGAGTCAAGTGCAAGATTTATAGTTGCAATAGGTGTTTTAAATTCATGAGATATATTATTAATGAAGTCATTTTTTATTTCAGATAATTTTTTTTGCTTTAAAATTTGATATAATGCACTTGTCGATAAAATTATAATAACTAAAGTTAGCAAAAATGACAATGATGCAATTCCAATTATCCCTGATAGAACATATTCCCTTTTTTCTGGAAAAGAAACAATCAAATCATACTTTATAGGACTTGAAATATCATCAAAAAAAGTAATTGTATATTTTGGTCCTGATTGAACTTCTAAGTAATTGTTAGATTTAATTTTTGTTGATAAGCNATTACTATATATACCAAATTCATAAGGNGTAGTAATATTTCTTTCTTGAAAATTTTGATCTAATAATACTTGAATTTCTCTTGAAGTGGTTCTTTTATGTATAGGAAGAGATGAAGCATATTCTTCAAATGCTGTTTTATATTTTTCAAACTTAAAAACATCTATATCCTGAACACTTTTAATTTTAGAAATTGAAGAATTTAGAGTATTTTCTCTTCTATCAAAAATATTTTTATTTAAAATTGTTGTTTTAACAGCTTTATAATCTTTAACTTTTTGATCTATACTTAAACTACTTGATAGATTATCAGGTATACTAATATTATAATCTTCTTCAAGAATTCCATATGCAAAAAATGTAGATAAGTTTGTAGATTGATCTTCATCAAGAAAAAGAAAAACATCAGTAAAATTTGATTCATTAGGTGCTCCTATAGAATCTATTAACATTTGGTATGCATTAACGTAATCGTTCAACTCTCTATTCTTAACCTCTAATGACACTTCNCTCAAGGATCTATTAACAGAAAGAGAGAATTCCTCTTCCTTATTTTCCCAAGAAGAATATATCCAATAACCTTGAAGAAAAATTATTCCTATTAAAGAAAAGGACATNAATGCAACAAGTGATATATAAAATTTTCGACTCACTTTTTATTTTTTTACAAAATTCGGAATTTAAATTTAAAAAAATCTTAATGCAATGTTAATGTATTTTGATACTATTTAGTATGTTTTTATGGATTTTAAGAACCTTTTTGGGGATATCTATTATATTAATGTTCTCAATTATATAGTCACTTTCATCTACCTTATCTTCATCGTCAATTTGATTATTTATCCTATCAATGGCATCTTGCCTATTACATTTATCTCTATTAATAATTCTATTAATCCGTTTCTCTTTTGGAGCTTTTACTAGAATTATTTTATCAAATTTATCTTGAGTTTTTGTCTCAAAAATTATTGCAACTTCTTTGATTATATACACATCCTTTAAGCCTATACAGTAACTAATAAAATGATTGTTAACAGCAGGATGCACAAGAGAATTAAGAAGATCTAATTTTTCTTTATTGTTAAATACAATACTTGCTAATTTCTTTCTGTCTAATTTTGAATTGATATAAATGTTATCTCCAAAAGAATTTTGTATTTTTCTTATCAGATCCTGATCAGAATCCATTAGTTTTTTCGCCTCTTTATCAGCTTGATAACAATTAACTCCTAATTCTTTGAAATNATTAATAACAGTTGATTTACCAGATCCTATCCCCCCAGTTAATCCTACTAATATCATTTACTATTAAGTTTATCTATTATTTCTTGGCTTACTCCAACATTTGAGAATCCACCATCATTAAATAAATTCTGTAATGTGACTTTCCTAGTATAGTCACTAAATAAAGAAATAGTATAATCTGCACATTCTTCAGCACTAGCATTACCAAGAGGAGATGTCAATTCAGCATAATTTAAAAAATCATCTATACCTTTAACTCCCTTTCCAGCTGTTGTTAGAGTTGGGGATTGAGATATAGTGTTAACTCTAACTTTTTTTTCTTTCCCAAAATAATAACCAAAACTCCTAGCTATAGATTCTAAATATGCTTTATTGTCAGCCATATCATTATAATTTGGAAAAGTTCTCTGAGAAGCTATNTAAGTTAATGCTACGATACTACCCCATTCATTCATAGCATCTAATTTGAAAAGTGTTTGCATTAGTTTATGAAAGGAAACTGCTGAAANATCCCAACCNNTAGTCATCCAATCATGGTTTAAATCGGTATACTCTTTNCCTTTTCTAACATTAACNGACATTCCAATCGAGTGAAGAACAAAATCNAATTTAGACCCTAAATCATTCAATGCACCCTTAATAAGGTTTTCTAGGTCCTCTAAACTTGTAGCATCAGCGGGAATAACTTTCGATTCTGTCTGCTTTGCAAGTTTTTCTATATTCCCCATTCTTATTGCAACAGGTGNATTTGTTAAGACAAACCTTCCTCCTTCATCATAAATCTTATTTGCTGTAATCCAAGCTATTGAACTTTCATCAAGAGCTCCAAAGATTATNCCNTTTTTACCTTTAAGNATAGAATTTGACATNACTTTTTTTATAAAGATACACTTAATTCANTAACTGATTAGCAAGNTCTTTAGCAGATTTATTTAGTTTTTTACCTGATAACATTTCAGCAATTTCATTAATTCTATCAGATTTATTTAATAATTTAATATCTGTTATAGTCCTATTTCGGTCTTCATATTTANANACTTTAAAATGNTTATCTCCCTTGGATGCAACCTGAGGAAGATGAGTTATTGNTAAAACCTGCATATTCCTAGACATGTTATACATTAAATTAGCCACTTTTGAGGACACAATCCCNGATACACCAGTATCAATTTCATCAAAAATTATAGCTGAAAGCTTTTTATATTTTGATAAAATACTCTTAATTGATAGCATAATTCTTGAAACTTCCCCTCCAGATGCAATATTTTTTAGTTCATTATAATTAGTCCCTTTATTTCCTTTAAAAANAAATTCAATTAAAGAATTACCGTTCTTTTGTAATTCTTTAGATTTAGAAATTTCAATTTTAATCTTTGAATTTTCCATTCCTAAATCCATGAAATTATTATTCATTTTCTCAATAAAAATTGGAATANCTTTTTTTCTNCCCTGATGAAGTCTATCAGCTACCTTATTAAGACTTTTTATAATATTATCTCTTTTNAACTTTAATTTNATGATTTTNTTATCAAAATTTTCATGATCATCAATTTTCTTTAATAAATCATTTTTTATATTAATCAATTCCTCAATTGAATTAACCCTATGCTTGTTTTGCAAAGAATAGATTAAATCTAAACTTTCTTTAAAAACATTTGATTCAGTGTCTTTAGATTCAAGATTATTAATATATGACTCATAATCATTAGTAAGGTCCATTAAATCATTCTTGATTTCAATNAATTTATTTTTAAAACTCTTAAGTTTAGAAGAGTTTTCTGAAATTTTATTTATTTCACGAACATATAATGAAAGCTTATCATTTACCCCTATTTCATCATTATTTATTTCATTAATTATATTGGCTGATATTGTAAGAGTTTCTTCAATATTATCTAGTTCTTTAACTTGTTCTTTAAGATTATTTAAGTTTAAATCTTCAAGCTTAAGACCTTCAAATTCTTTAAGCAAATAATTATTATAATCACTTTGTTCATCAAGGTTAAGTTTATTCTTTTCAANTTTTTCGATTTCTATTTCAATTTCTTTTAAAGCANCAAATTCCTTGTTATAGTCCACTACTAACTTTTCATTATTTGAAAGAGAATCTAAAATTAGATATTTAAAATTATTATCTAATAGAGTTAAATTATTGTGCTGAGAATGAATATCTATTAGAGTATTTCCTAGTTTTGAAAGAACATCTAGGTTAACGGGTGTGTCATTTATAAAAGCTCTTGATTTGCCAGAAGGAATAACTTCTCTTCTTAAGATTGTTTCTTTTTCATAATCTAAACTATTTAGATCAAAAAATGAATTAAGATCATATTCATTTATATCAAAAGTAGCTTCTACAAAACATTTAGTTTGTTTATTTATAATTTTTGAATTATCTACCCTTGAACCTAAAACTAGAGAAAGACCACCTANAAGTATAGATTTTCCAGCTCCTGTTTCTCCAGTTATAGAAGTCATNCCAGAATTAAATGACATTTCAATAGAATCAATTAAAGCATAATTATTTATTTTTATTTCTTTAAGCATCTTTTAATAATTTGTTCAAAAATNTCTTTTGAAACCTGATCTTTACTNTTCTTTTTATATTGAATATTATTATTTGAAGAGATAAAAGTGATTTTATTTTCATCACTTGATATAGGAGAAAAATCAGAAATAGAGTTGAGTATAATAGCATCTAAATTTTTATCATTCAATTTTTTCTTGGCATTTTCAATTGGATTTTCAGTTTCAAGAGCAAATCCTACTAGATATTGTTTNGTTTTATTTTTTCCAAGATATGATAATATGTCAATTGTAGGTACAACTTCAATCTTTTCAAGTATATTTTTCTTTTTAATTTTNTTTTNACTTATTGATTTAGGCTTAAAATCTGATACTGCAGCAGCTGATATAACAATATCTGATTTCTTATAGTTTTTTTTCACCATATTAAACATTTCATCTGAAGATTCTATTCTAATAGTTTCTATAAAATCTAGATCCATATCAAGGTTNGTTGGACCAATTATNAACTTAACATTAGCTCCTAATTTTTGAGCATTTTTTGCNAAATAATATCCCATTTTACCAGAAGAATTATTTCCAATAAACCTTACAGGATCTAATTTTTCATATGTTGGTCCAGCAGTNATCAAAACATTTTTACCATATAAAGGAAGTGAGTTTAAAATCTTAGATTCAATAAATTCAACAATTTGTTCTGGTTCTAACATCCTTCCCTCCCCTTCTAATCCACTTGCTAAAGAGCCACTTCCTACAGGTAAAACATTATTTCCATTTTCAGTCAGCTTTTNTATATTCTNTTTATTTGACGAATTANTATACATATCTAAATCCATAGCTGGAGCAATAAACACTGGTTTAGAACATGATAAAAAAGTAGCTAATAGTAAATTATCACATTTAGCATTTGCCATTGAAGAAATAGTATTTGAAGTAGCNGGGGCTATAATCATAAGATCNGACCATTTAGCAAGCTCTACATGATTATTCCATGTNGGATTATCTTTTTCTTCTTTAGTAAATGAAGANANCACTTCATTTCTTGATAGTGTTGANAGAGTTAATGGGCTAACAAAATTCTTTGAGTTTGGAGTCATTACAATCCTTACTGAAGATTTTAATTTAATTAAAAGTCTAACAAGAATTGGAATTTTATATGCTGCTATTCCGCCTGATATACCAATTAATACTTTTTTATCACTTAAAACACTCATGTTTTTAGTGTATTATTTATCTTCAGTTTCTTCGTCTGTATCTCTATAGTATATTTTACTGTCTAACCATTCTTGAACTGCTATAGCATAAGGTTTTGGNAGTCTTTCATAAAATCTTGAAACTTCTATTTGTTCTTTGTTTTCAAAAATTTCCTCTAGATTATCATTGTGTGTAGCAAATTCATCTAATTTATCATGAAGCTCTTTTTTAATTTCTGAATTAATTTGACTTGATCTTTTAGCTATAATTGAAATTGCTTCATATATATTCTGGGTTGGCTCTTCAATATCTCTTCTATCATATGTCTTAGTAGTGCTAGAAGCATTAGTTTTTCTGTATTTGTTCATAGTTGTTTNTTTAGTTAATTAATTATTTTTTTTGCATTATTTAATTTATTTGACAAATCTTCAATAAAGATAGTCTCTGGATAATATCTTAGAAAATTAACAAGCGATCTTTCAAGTTCAGTAACTCTTTCAATTATTTTAGATTCTATACTATTTATNGCAATTTCATAGGTAGACAGCCATCTATAGTATAATGCCTCTTCACGAAAAATAGTTCCAGGATAGTCTGCTNCGAAATTATCTAAAGATCTAATTGCAGAATTATAATCCTTAATTGTATAATATTGCTTAGAAATTTCAAATTCTTTTTTTTCAAGTTTATTTTGTAATTGTTCAATTAATTCAATTGCTTCTGAAGTAAATTCAGAATTAGGGTANCTATTTATAAAAATTTGAAGTTTTTCAATTGCAGTATTTGTATCATCTTGATCAAGACTAAAGATTGGTGAAAGCATAAAATATGATTTACCTTCCATAAAATAAGCATCAATAATTCTTTGACTATTAGGGTATGATTTGATAAAATTTTCAAATTGAATAGCNGCTAAATAATATGATTTAGTCTCAAAATATGAATTTGCAAAAAAGAATCTTANTCTTTCTCCTTGAGGTTTTCCACTATAAGTAGGCATAATTTGCTCTAAAAGTGCATTAGCTCTTCTAAAATCCCCATTATTATAATATTTTTCTGAAGCAGCATATTTATCAACTTCATTTTCAGTGCTATTAAGTAATTTTTGATAATCATTACAAGAAATTGTGAAAATAAANAATATTAATATACCTAAGAGTCTAATCATTTTGCGAATGTATTAATTATATAAAATATAATTAACAAATTTATGATAAGTTTATGAAATTAAATTATTAAAATTCTCCTCAGTAATTATAGGGATATTTAGGTCTTGNGCCTTGTTCTTCTTTGAATCCCCCATTTTATCTCCTCCAATTATAAAGGAAGTGTTTGATGAAACTGAAGATTTTATTTCACCTCCATTAGTTTCAATTATTTTAATCAATTCGTCTCTTGAATAATTTTTAAAAACGCCTGATACAATTATTTTTTTTCCTTCAAGTTTATTTGATGTATTTATAAACTTTTCATCTTTACTTAAGTTAAGACCCACATTATATAATTTTTTAAGTATTTTTTTATTTAAATCATCTTTAAAATAAGAAACTATACTATTTGCAGTTTTATCACCAATTTCATTTATTNCTGAAAGNGCTTCAAAATCCATCTCAATTAAATCATAGATAGAATTAATATGTNTTATAATATTTTTTGAAGCAGATTCACCTACATATCTAATTCCAATGCCATATAAAATTTTTTGGCATGATTTTGTTTTTGAATCTTCAATTCCTTTTTTAAGATTCACAACTGATTTTTGAGCAAATCCTTCGAGTTTTGAAATTCTATAATAGTCTAAATTATATATGTCTGATANATCATTTATTAAACCCTTATCATATAGTAATCTAATAGTTTCATCNCCAAATCCATCAATGTTCATAGCCTTCCTTGAGACAAAATGTTGTATCCTTCCAATTGCTTGAGGTCTACATTTAATAGTATTTGGGCAAAAATAATTTGCCTCAGATTCATGTTTTTGAAGAGTAGTCTCACATTCAGGACATAAATATGGAAAAGCAATCTCATCTTCTTCTAAACCTCTATTATTAANGTCGATACCAGTTATTTTTGGAATTATTTCACCTCCTTTTTCAACAAAAACTGAATCATTAACTCTCAGCTTATACTTAATCATTTGATTATAACTATGAAGTGATGCTCTTTTAACAATTGAGCCTGAGATTAGAACAGGTTCTAAATTTGCAACAGGAGTAATTGNGCCTGTTCTTCCAACATTAAATGAAATTGAATTTAATTTAGTTACAAGGTTTTCTGCTTTAAATTTATATGCGATTGCCCATCGAGGAAATTTGGAGGTAAAGCCTANTTTTTTTTGATAATCAATGTTATTAACCTTTATTACTATACCATCTATTTCAAAAGGCAAATTTTCTCTTTCCTTGTTCCAGTATNTTATATATTCCTTTACCAAGTCTATGNTCTTAACAACTTTATCATATTTAGGAACTTTAAACCCCATGTCCCTNGCAAGGTTTAATAAATTGGAATGTTCATTTATAGTTAAATCATTAGAGACTATAGAGTATAAAAAGAATTCTAATGGTCTTCTTGCTACTTCTTTAGAATCTAGAAGTTTAACACTTCCTGAAGCAGTATTTCTTGGATTCATGAATAAAGATTCACCATTTAGTTCTCTATTTTTATTTAGTGCTTTAAATGATTCTGTTAGTATTATAATTTCACCTCTGATTTCAAATTTTTCAGGAAATGATTTACTATTTAATTTTAATGGTATAGAGTTTATGGTTTTTAGATTTTTAGTTATATCATCACCCTGTGNTCCATCTCCTCTAGTAAGACCTTTAATTAACTCACCATTTTCATAGAGAAGATTTACAGAAGCTCCATCATATTTTAATTCACAACAAAATTCAAAATCAGATATATCCAAAGCTTTTACAATTCTTTTATACCATGAATCAAGCTCTTCATCTGAGTATGTGTTATCAAGAGAATACATTGGAAAAATATGTGTATCTGAATCAAATTTATCAGAAAGACCTCCACCTACTCTTCTAGATGGTGATTCTATATCATAAAACTCAGGATATTTATTTTCAAGATCAATTANCTCTTCAAGTAATTTNTCATATTCAAAATCAGAAATTATGTTTGNATCAAGGTCATAATANTTGTGATTATGNTTNTTAATTAATCTTCTTAATTCTAATATTCGTGACTTAATTTCTTTCATTTTAAAATGTAATCTTTACAAATCTTTTTTTGCCTTCAAAATCATCTTTAAAGTTAACATCATTTAGATTATTTTTAGCAAGCATTTGCTTAATTTCTTTTATANATAGAGGATTAATTTCAAAATATATAAAACCATTTTTATTTAAGTTAAGCTTAGAAAATTTAACTATTTCTTTATAATATAGAATTGGATCTTCTGATGGAGCAAATAATGCAATTTCAGGTTCATATTTTACGTTTTTACCAATTATTGAAGCTTCATTTGATGTAAGATATGGAGGGTTTGAAACTATTATATCAAATTTTTCAGAAAAAACCTTTTCTTCTCTTATATCATATTCTAAAAAAGTAACTTCTGAAAAAATTCTTTTTTGATTTATTTCACAAATTTCTAATGCCTTTTTTGAAATATCAACAGCTATAGTTTCAAAATATTTATTATTTAAAGATAGAGTTATNGCAATACAACCTGACCCTGTTGCAATATCTATTACTCTTTTTTTTTCTTTTGTTTCTTTATTATCTTCTAAAATCCAATTAGTCANCTCTTCAGTTTCTGGTCTAGGTATTAACACGTCTTCATTAACATAGAATTCATTATCTAAAAAAAGCTTTTTATTAATTAAATAATCAATAGGGTAATTAGTTTTTAACTTATCTAACCCTTCCAATAATTTATTTAACTGAGATCCTTTTAATATATAATCTGGATTAAGATTAATAAAAGTAAAATCTAGATTGAAGTATTCTTTTAGAAGGATTTTAAGATAATAATCTGATTCTTTGATACTNAAATCATTCAAAGTTTTTCTATAAAGATTTCTTAGTTCAATAAGATTCATTCATANTGATTTTATCATCCAAATTGGACAAGCAAAATGTCCAGTATTTCCCATTGGAANATATATATATTTAAAACCAAACTTTAAATACAATTTCTGAGCATNTAGCATATTTGGCATTGTCTCTATATAGCATATCTTAAATTTATTTTCTTTTGCAAAATTTAAACATTTCTCAATCATTAATGAACCTAATCCTTTACCTCTCATCATTGAATCAAAATACATTTTTTGAAGCTCACATATTTCATATGCTTCATTTTTTAATTGACAAATTCCAGCACCACCTTTTATCATATTATTTTCTTCAACAATAAAATATTTAGACCTTGGGGACTGATATGCTTCATAAATAGAGTCAATCTCAGGGTCGTGAANTGCAGTACCTTTATTTGGAACCCCCATCTCAATAAGAATCTTTCGCAATAAAGTTGCTAACTCAGAATTATCGCTTTTTTTTACTTCTCTAATATTCACTACCAAAATAAATTTAATCTAAATTTACAATAGATTTAATTAATATTGAATTAAATGAATAGTGATAATTTCTTCATGCAAAGATGTCTAGCTCTTGCAATAAAAGGCATTGGAAAAACGTATCCTAACCCTCTAGTAGGATGTGTTATTGTCAACGATANTAAAATTATCAGTGAAGGATGGCATAAATTATATGGAGGTGTTCATGCAGAAGTTGATGCAATTAATAAAATTGAAGATAAGAGTATCTTAAAGAACTGTTCATTATATGTAAATCTTGAGCCTTGTAATCATCACGGAAAAACTCCACCATGCACCAATTTAATATTAAAATATGGAATAAAGAATATAATAATAGGAATTAAAGATCCAAATAAAAATGTAGATGGAAATGGTGTTGAATATTTAAAAAGAAATGGTTGTAAAGTAAAGGTTAATGTTCTAAAAGAAGAATGNAAGTTTATAAACAGAAGATTTCTAACATTTAATAACCTGAAAAGACCTTATATAACATTAAAGTGGGCNGAAAGTAAAGATGGTTTTATTGGGCCAATAAAAAATAAATTNAATTCAGGAAAAGTCTTCTGGNTATCAAATGAAAAGTCTAGAATATTATCTCATAAATGGAGAACTGAAGAACATTCTATTTTGGTCGGAGTTCAAACAATCATTGATGATAATCCTGAATTAACTTCTAGATTTTATAAAGGAAACAATCCAATAAGAATTGTAATTGATCCTAATTTAAGGATCCCTCTAGAATCAAATGTACTAAACAATGCATCTAAATCAATAATTTTTTCTAANACAAAAAAGAAAACGGATGGCTTAAATATTCATACAAATGATTTTAGTAATAAGGAATCAATAATTAATAGTATCTACAATCAAGGTATNCAATCAGTTATTGTTGAAGGTGGGANAAGGACTATTCAATTTTTCATAGATAATAATTNTTGGGATTGTATAAAGATATTTCAAACAGATAAGTTATTAAATAAGGGGACTCCTAGACCAGATTTTAATATTAATGATTATGATTATAAAATGATAGATAATGATAGATTATATGAATTATTTAAGAATCAANAAATTTCTCTTTAATTTCTATAGGACACTTTTTNGNTTTTTTTGTTTTAGGATCATAAAATGCTAGCTTAGTTGTNCCACTGCATATTTTAACTTTATTTCCCTTAAAAATTTGATATTTAAATTCAATTGTTGACATTGGTTCCTTCTNACAGTTTATTTGAATTTCAAATTCATCTCCAAAAAAAAGAGGATTATTGTATATTATTGAACATTCAACCACAGGTAACCAAATATTTTTTTTTTTCTAATTCATTATATTTTATATCAAGAAATTCAAACCATTCTATTCTTGACATTTCAAAATATTTTAAATAGTTACTATGATGAACAAANCCCATTTGATCAGTTTCATAATATCTAACCTTATTTTTTTTTGTTATATACTCCATAAACTGAAAGATTTTATGAAAATTCCTACAGNTCTNCTTCTACTTATTTTATGAAAAAAAAATTTAATAATCAATAGNATTAATGNTTTTTTTTNCATTTTTTTTAATTCATATTTGTTCTAACAACCTTAAACCTTTAAATCTGTTNATGAATGTCACTAATCCAAGTTAACAAAAAATGAATCAAAGTCCTTCATCCGTTTGGAATAATTGCTTATCATTTATTGAGGACAATATTCAACCTCAAGCCTATAGCACTTGGTTTAAACCAATAGTACCTGTAAAAATTACTGATAACGTTTTAAGTATACAGGTGCCTAGTAAATTTTTCTATGAGTGGTTAGAAGAACATTACATAAAGATTTTAAAACTAGCATTGACAAAAGAGCTAGGTAAAGATGCTAGGCTTGTTTATGTTATTAAAATGGAAAATACATTTGGTAACAAAGCGCCTTATACAGAAAAAATACCAAGTTCAAATAATTCTAGTTTAAAATCTCAAAATGTTGAAACACCTTTTACAAGTTTTACTAGTGAATTAAAGAACCCTTTTATAATCCCTGGAATAAGAAATCTACAAATTGAATCTCAACTTAATCCAAATTATACATTTGAAAATTTCCTAGAAGGTGACTCTAATAGACTTGCAAGATCAGCTGGATTAGCTGTTGCAAATAAACCAGGAGGGACGTCATTTAACCCTCTTCTAATATATGGTGGTGTTGGGTTAGGGAAAACACATTTAGTTCATGCAATTGGAGTTGATATTAAAAAAAGCTACCCTGATAAAACTGTTTTATATATCTCTTCCGAAAAGTTTACCCAACAATATATTGATTCAGTTAAGAAAAATAATAGAAATGATTTTATTCATTTTTATCAAGTTATTGATATATTAATTGTTGATGATGTACAATTCTTATCTGGAAAATCAGGAACTCAAGATGTTTTCTTCCATATATTTAATCATCTACATCAGAATGGGAAACAAGTAATTTTGACATCAGATAAAGCTCCTCTTGATATGCAAGATATTGAACAGAGACTCCTATCTAGATTTAAATGGGGATTATCTGCTGAACTTCAAACTCCTAATTTTGAAACTAGAGTTTCAATACTCAAAAACAAATTATTTAGAGATGGTGTTGAAATTGATGATGAAATAACTGAGTATGTTGCAAAAAATATAAACTCAAATGTTAGAGAATTGGAAGGTGCTATTATTTCCCTTATTGCTCAGTCTTCATTTAATAAAGCTGAAATAACTCTTGATTTAGCTAAAGATGTTATAAGTAAATTTGTTAAAAATAATAGAAGAGAGGTTTCAATAGATTATATTCAAAAAGTTGTGTCTGATTATTTTCAAATGGATATAGAAACGCTTCAATCAAAAACTAGAAAAAGACATATTGTTCAAGCAAGGCAAATTGCAATGTACTTTGCTAAAAAATTCACAAAAGCTTCCCTTGCTAGTATAGGAACACAAATTGGAAGAAGAGACCATGCAACTGTATTGCATGCTTGTAAAACTGTTGATAATTTAAGTTTCACAGATAAGCAATTTAGGAAGTATGTTGAAGATTTAAATCAAAGACTAACTGTCTAAACCTTTACCTATATATTTTTTTACTATTTAACCATCTAGTATAAACTCTTTTATTTTTATTGTGTTGACTTAACTTTGAAGCAAATAAATGATATCCAGGGTTATATGGATCTGCTACAAAAAATATGTAATTATGATTCCTAGAATTTAAGACTGCATCAATAGATGAAATATCAGGCATTGATATTGGACCAGGAGGTAGTCCTTTTATCTTATATGTATTATATGGAGAATTAAGCTTTAGATCTCTATATAAAACTCTTCTTATTATCGTATCAAAATTATTGTAATAACTCTTGATTGAATAAATTACTGTTGGATCAGCTTGAAGTTTCATTTTTTTCTTAAGTCTATTAAGATATACTCTAGATATAACAGGCCTTTCATCTAATTTAACACTCTCTTTCTGTACAATTGATGCTAAAGCTATTACTTCTGTTTTAGACAAACCAATTGATTTAGCTTTTTCTATTCTGTCTTCATTCCAAAAATTATCATACTCCTCAAGCATCTTATCTCTAAATATCTTAGGCTCAACATTCCAAAAAAATTCATATGAATTAGGAATATACATAGACATTAAATTGAAATTATTAAATCCATTCTCCACTAAAAAATTCTTTTCAAGAAATACATTTAATAAAGAAAGACTGTCTGCAGATATTTGTTTAGAAATGCTTCCAGCTAAATCTTGGATTCTTTCTTTATTATTAAAAGTTACAGTTAAAGGCGTGTTATTAAACTTTAATGAATTAATTATTTCTTTATTTCCAGAACCTTTGTATACCCTAAATCTTCCAGATTTAATATTTTCAATATAATCCATTCTTTTAGCAGCTTTTAAGAAAGTTTTAGGAAATTTTATTTTTTTATTTATTGTATCTAAAATATTTACTATACTATCTGATGAGTTTATATATAAGAATGTAGAATCTTCATCAAAATTTGTATTATCTCTATGCATTGTGTTATAATAGCTATATAGTAATAACATAAAGGCTATTGTTATAGAAATTAATGTTACTTTTTTCATTTATCTAAAATTTTTTGATAAAGTAGCTCGTCAAGATATTTATTATTATAATATATCCAATCCTTTTTATTACCAACTTTCAAATAATTATGTTTCTCAAACAGTTTAATACTTTCTATATTTTCAGACGAAATATTAGCATAAAGTTGATGTATAGGAATATGTTTTTTCACATAATTTTCTATCAAATCTAATGATATTGAACCTAAACCTCTTGATCTGTATTTTTCAAAAATAATTATCCCTACTCCTGCCCTCTTATTTATCATATCATATTTAAATAAGTCAATAAAACCAAATGGTAAATTATTTTTATCACTTAAGACTAGTCTAACTTGTTTATGTTCAATAATATCAAGATGCGAGTTTTCAATAAATTTTTTAAGACTGTGTTTTGAAAATGGAGAAGATGTATTTGAATATTTCCATAAAGACTTATCATTTTCAGTATCATATAATATATCTAGATCATCTGGTTCTAAAGCTCTTAAGATATATTCATTTCTATTATCCATGTTAAACAATCGTTAAAATAAAATCATTAAAAGATATAATATATTATTTTTACAAATAAAAAGATGAAATCCAACTTAAAAATTATAATCGTTTCATTAACATGTTCAATTCTTTCAGTTTTATTTTATTCAATATTCTCAAATAATTCAACTGTTAAAGAAGAGAACAACAGTCTAGCATACAATAATGATTATTTCAAAAGCTTTGTTAATACTTCTGGATATAATAACAATCAATCCTCTAGTAACTTAGGCTCACCAGATTTAACTTTTTCTGCAAAAAAATCAATTAATGCAGTTGTTCATGTTAAGAATACATCTATTGTTAAAGAAAATGATTCATGGGCTTTACAATTTTTTTATGGGGATGATTCTCGAAAAAGAGTTGGAACAGGATCTGGAGTTATTATATCTCCTGATGGATATATAATTACAAATCATCATGTTATTGATAATTCAAGTGAAGTAATAGTAACAACTAACGATAATAAAGAATATGAAGCTATAATAGTTGGATCTGATGAAGTCACTGATGTAGCAGTATTAAAGATAAATTCTAATGAAAAATTTGAATATCTATTATTTGGAGACTCTGAAAATAGTGAAATAGGTCAATGGGTCCTTGCTGTAGGGAATCCATATAATTTGAATTCAACTGTGACTGCTGGAATTATAAGTTCTAAATCAAGAGATTTAAATGAATATGACCAGATAAATCAATCATTTATTCAAACTGATGCTGCAGTTAATATTGGGAATAGTGGTGGTGCACTTGTGAATATTAATGGTGAGCTAATTGGTATCAATACAGCTATTCAATCAATGACTGGAGGATTTGTTGGATACTCATTTGCAATTCCAAGCAATATAGTAAGAAAAATCTTTGAGGATATTCTTGAATATGGAGATGTTCAAAAAGGATTATTAGGAGTTAGAGGGGTAGCATTAAAATCTTCATATTCTAAACAACTTAATCTTACGGATACTGAGGGATTTTATATTGATATTATAGAACCTGGATTTGGAGCTGATCTTGCAGAATTAAAAAAAGGTGATATAATAAAAGAAATAGATGGAATAAAAATTAATAAATTTTCTGACTTATCTGGATACCTTTCAACTAAAAGACCAGGGGATAAAGTTAATGTAACTTATTCTAGAGAAAATCAATTAAAGAGAGCTACAGTCACTTTACAAAAAGCAAATAATTAATGAGAATTGATATTTTAACCCTATTTCCTGAACTATTTGATAATCTAAATTCTTTTTCTATTATAGAGAAAGCAATTAAATCAAAAAAAGTCAATATCGTAACTCATAATCTAAGGGATTATGCAGATAACTCAAGACATGTTGATGATAGTCCTTTTGGAGGTGGCCCTGGAATGATTATAAAAATAGAACCTATTGATAATTGCATTAATAAATTAAAAAAAGATAATACCTATGATGATATAATTTATCTTACTCCAGATGGAGAAATTCTTGACCAAAAAAAATCAAACTACTTATCTACAAAGAAAAATCTGATCCTTTTATGTGGTCACTATAAAGGTGTAGATCATAGGGTAAGAGATTATCTGATAACAAAAGAAATTTCAATTGGTAATTTTGTTTTATCTGGTGGTGAACTACCTGCAGCAATTTTATGTGATTCCATTATAAGATTAATTCCTGGAGTAATTGGAGATGAATCATCAGCTTTATCTGACAGTTTTCAAGATAATGTCGTTTCTGCTCCAATATACACTAGACCAGCAAATTATAAAGGTCTGGAAGTACCGGATATTCTTATTTCTGGGAATCAAAAAGAAATTGAAAAATGGAAAGATCAAAAATCTCTGGAAATGACAAAATTACTTCGCCCAAAACTCTTTGATAATCTTTAAAAAAGGTTTACTTTTGCAACTAAATTTGGTAGAATATAACCAAATATTCTAAAAACTATTTTGATGGAATCTTTAGTAAACCAAGTAAACGAAAAATTAATTAAAAAAAATGAATTTCCTTCCTTCTCAGCAGGAGATACGATTACGGTATATTATGAAATTAGGGAAGGAGATAAGGTTCGTACACAATTTTTCAAAGGTGTTGTTATTCAAGTAAAAGGAAGAGGTCAATCAAAAACTTTTACAATAAGAAAAATGTCTGGTACTATTGGTGTTGAAAGAATATTCCCTGTTAATATGCCTGGCTTAAAAAAGATTGAAGTTAACAAAGGTGGTAAAGTCAAACAATCCAGAATATATTATTTTAGAGAATTGACAGGTAAAAAGGCTAGAATAAAAGAAAGATAATTTACTGCTATGTCAAAAATTAAAGTAGCCAACCCCATTGTTGAAATTGATGGTGATGAAATGGCAAGAATCATTTGGAAGTATATCAAAAATGATTTAATTCTTGACTATATAGACCTAGATATAAAATACTTCGATCTTAGTATAGAATCAAGAGATAAAACAGATGATCAGATAACCATTGCTGCAGCAAATGCAATTAAAAAATATAATGTTGGAATTAAGTGTGCAACAATTACACCTGATGAAGATAGGGTTAAAGAATTCTCATTAAAAAAAATGTATAAATCTCCTAACGGTACTATAAGAAATATTGTTGGAGGAACTGTTTTCCGTGAACCTATAATTATAAAAACTATTCCAAGATATGTTCAAGGTTGGGCAAAGCCAATTTGCATCGGAAGACACGCTTTTGGCGATCAATATAGAGCTACTGATATTGTGACTAAAGGAAAGGGTAAATTGACAATGACTTTTACTCCAGAAGATGGTAGTAAACCAAAATCATGGGAAGTTTATAATTTTGAAGAGAATGGAGTTGCCTTATCAATGTATAATATTGATTCCTCTATTTTCGGATTTGCAAGATCTTGTATGAATAGAGCTTTAAATAAAAAATGGCCACTTTATTTGTCTACAAAAAACACAATTCTTAAAGCTTATGATGGAAGATTTAAGGATATATTTCAAGAAGTATATGATAATGAATTTAAAGAAAAATTTGAAAAAGAAAACATTTCTTATGAGCATAGATTAATTGATGATATGGTTGCAGCTGCAATAAAATGGGAAGGCGGTTTTGTTTGGGCTTGTAAAAATTATGATGGAGATGTCCAATCAGATATTGTAGCTCAAGGGTTTGGTTCTTTAGGCTTGATGACATCAACTTTAGTTACACCTGATGGAAAAACTATGGAATCTGAAGCTGCACATGGAACAATAACAAGACACTTTAGACGCCATCAGAAGGGAGAAGAAACATCAACTAATCCAATTGCATCTACTTTTGCTTGGACTAGAGGTCTTATACATAGAGGTTTATTAGACAATAATCAAAAACTTATTGATTTCTGTAAATTACTAGAGAATGTTTGTATAAAAACAATTGAAGGAGGAAAGATGACAAAGGATCTTGCTCTTTTAGTATTTAAAGATGATATCGTTAGTTCAAATTATCTTACAACTGAACAATTCTTTAAAGAATTGAAAACTAATTTAGAGAAGAAAATAAAAAGTGTCTAATATGAATTTTATCAAGGTTACAGAACAAGATTCTAACCATAATGATTTAGAGAAAAAATCTGTAAAGGAACTAGTTAAATTAATGCATCATGAGGATAATAATGCTTTAAATGCAGTTCAAAAAGTATTACCAGAAGTAACAAAACTTATTGAAGAGATAGTTCCGAAAATGGAAAGTGGCGGTAGGTTGTTTTATATTGGAGCAGGAACAAGTGGAAGATTAGGTGTTATTGATGCTTCAGAATGTCCTCCCACTTTTGGCACTCCTCCCGAAAAAGTTGTTGGACTTATAGCTGGTGGAATTCCTGCTTTATATAGCTCTATTGAAATAGCTGAAGATAGCTACACCGAAGCTTGGGATGATCTAAAATCTAATAATATTACATCTAATGATTTTGTAATTGGAATTGCTGCATCTGGGACTACACCATATGTTGTTGGAGGTCTTAGGGATTGTAAAAAAAATAATATTCCTACAGCCTGTATTACATGTAACAAAAACTCCCCTTTATCAGAATACAGTGATCATAAAATTGAAGTGATTGTTGGCCCAGAAATTGTAACTGGTAGCTCAAGACTTAAAGCAGGTACATCTCAAAAATTAATATTAAATATGATATCAACAATTTCAATGATTCTTATTGGCCATGTTAGGGGAAATAAAATGGTTGATATGCAACTAACCAATTCTAAATTAAATAAAAGAGCTAGAGAAATTGTTATGAAGGAACTTAGTATTGATTTGAAAAAAGCTGATGAATTAATTATTAAACATAAAAACGTTCGTTCAGCAATTGATAATTTCAATAATGAATAATTACTTAAAGAAAGGATTCAAACAAGTAATAATAGGTATAGGCCTTTGCTTCATTGGACCTGTAGTAATTTCCCAATCATTCAAAAATCAAGACCATCCCTTTTTTATTATAGTTCTTATTGTTGGAAGTATTCTTTCCTTTCTTGCAGTCTATTATGGATATAGGGGTATTTCAAATATTCTTAACGGAACCCTCGGTCCAAAAAATAAATTAAACTAATTTTGTAGTAGACTAATAATTGTATGATAAAAGTAAGTTTTCCAGATAGTAATGTAAAAGAGTTCAAAAAAGGAACTAANGTTATTGATATTGCAAAAAGTATNAGTGAAGGTTTAGCAAGAAAAGTAATATCAGCNTCTTACAATTCAGTAATTGTTGAGTTAAGCTNTGAATTGAATGAAAATGGTGATATTAAATTTTTTACCTGGGATGATAATGAAGGAAAGAAAGCNTTTTGGCATTCCTCTGCGCATATATTAGCACAGACAATAAAACACATATATCCTAAGTCTAAATTAACCATTGGACCAGCAATTGATAATGGATTCTATTATGATGTTGATTTTGGTGGAGATATTCCATCAGAGAAGGATTTTAAAATGATTGAAGAAAAANTTTTACAATTTGCTAGAGAGAATAATGAATTTAAAATGCGTCAATCCTCTAAATCAGAAGCATTAGATTATTATAAAAAAGAGGGGAATCAATATAAAGTAGAACTAATTGAAGATCTAGAAGACGNTACAATAACATTTTGTGATCATTCANATTTTTCTGATTTATGTAAAGGTGGTCACATTCCATCTACTGGAATAGTAAAGTCTGTCAAACTATTAAATATAGCTGGNGCTTATTGGAGAGGTGATGAAAAAAATAATCAGTTAACAAGGATATACGGAATATCTTTTCCAAAACAAAAAATGTTAACNGAATATCTTGAATTAGTTGAGAAAGCAAAAGAAAGAGATCATAGGAAACTTGGAAAAGAGCTAAATCTATTCACTTTTTCACAAAAAGTTGGTCNAGGTCTTCCGTTATGGCTTCCAAAAGGAACTGAATTAAGAGATAGGCTTCAAAGATTTCTTGAAGAAGCTCAGAGAAAAGCAGGATATAAAAAAGTTATTNCTCCTCATATAGGGTTAAAAGATTTATATGTTACTTCTGGTCATTATGAAAAATATGGANAAAAAAGCTTTCAACCAATAAATACNCCAAATGAAAATGAGACTTTTTTATTAAAACCTATGAACTGCCCTCACCATTGCGAGATTTTNAATTCTAGNCCTTTGAGTNACAAAGATCTTCCATTAAGACTTGCTGAATTTGGGACTGTATACAGGTATGAGCAAAGTGGTGAACTTCATGGTTTAACTAGAGTTAGNGGGTTTACTGTTGATGATGCTCATATTTTTTGTACTACTGAACAGGTTGATTCTGAATTTAAAAATACTATTGACCTAGTTTTATATGTTTTTAAATCCCTCGGGTTTGAAGACTTTCATGCTCAAGTTTCTCTTAGAGATGATAATAAACCTGAAAAATATATTGGATTAAAGAAAAATTGGGAAATTTCAGAAAATGCAATTATAAATGCTGCAAAGGAAAAAGGTCTTAGTTATAAAATTGAATATGGAGAAGCTGCTTTTTATGGGCCNAAACTNGATTTTTTNGTAAAGGATGCTCTAGGACGAAGTTGGCAATTAGGAACAATTCAAGTCGATTATAATCTNCCAGAAAGGTTTNAACTTTCTTACAAAGGCNCTAANAACGAGGATTTGACACCAGTTATGATTCATAGAGCTCCATTTGGGAGTATGGAAAGATTTGTTGCTATACTTCTTGAACATACAGGCGGATCATTCCCATTATGGTTATGTACTACTCAAATTGAGTTATTAATTGTTAGTGAAAACTATAAAAATTATGGTCAAAAAGTTTTAAATATCTTAGAAAATCACGAAATTCGCGCCCACCTAGATGATAGAAATGAAACTGTNGGTAAAAAAATCAGAGAATCTGAAATAAATAAGATTCCTTATATGATCATAATAGGAGAGAATGAAGAAAAAAATGAAACAGTTTCAATCAGAAAACATAAAGAAGGAGATTTAGGTGAAATGAAAATTGATAAGTTTTTAGATATTTTCAAAAAAGAAATTTCTGATAGTATACCAGAATTTAATATTAACTAAAAACAGATTGTTATAGCTATAAGAAGAAAAAAAACAAATAGGAGATGGGGAAGAAGAGTATTTAAAGAAGATCCTCACAGAATTAACTCTAAAATAACAGCCAATGAAGTAAGACTAGTTGGTGATAATGTAGATATAGGGGTTTATTCTGTTAACGATGCTCTTAGAATAGCAAGAGATCAAGAATTCGATCTTGTTGAAATCTCTCCGAAAGCATCTCCGCCTGTATGTAAAATTTTAGATTATAAGAAATTTTTATATGAACAGAAGAAGAGGGACAAAGCTTTAAAGTCAAAAGCTACAAAGATAGTTGTTAAAGAGATTAGATTTGGACCTCAAACAGATGAACATGATTATCAATTTAAAAAGAAACATGCAGAAAAATTTTTAAATGAAGGAGCAAAATTAAAAGCATTTGTTTTCTTTAAAGGAAGATCAATAATATTTAAAGAGCAAGGACAGATTTTACTTTTAAGATTAGCTCAAGAGCTTGAAGAAATTGGAACTGTAGAGCAAATGCCGCAATTAGAGGGGAAAAGAATGATAATGTTTATAACACCAAAAAAGAAATAGGAATAATGCCAAAAATGAAAACAAAGTCCAGTGCAAAGAAAAGGTTTAAAATAACCGGATCTGGAAAAATTAAAAGAAAGCATGCTTTCAAAAATCATATTTTGACAAAAAAGTCAAAAAAGAGAAAACTTAGACTAACTCATTTTGGACTTGTTCATGATAGTGATAAGGAGAACATTAAAAGACAATTAAGGTTAAAATAAAAAAACGATATGCCTAGATCAGTAAATTCAGTAGCTTCAAGAGCTAAAAGAAAAAAAAATATTAAAACAAGCTAAAGGATACTTTGGTAGGAGAAAAAATGTTTGGACAGTTGCAAAAAATGCAATTGAAAAAGGGTTAGTATACGCTTATAGAGACCGAAGAAACAAAAAAAGAAACTTTAGATCTTTATGGATAGTTAGAATAAACGCAGCTTGTAAAGAACACGGTATTTCTTACAGTGAATTCATGCATAAAGCAAAGGAAAAGAATATTACTCTTAATAGAAAGGTTCTTGCTGACCTAGCTATGAATAATCAAAATGCTTTTGAGGCGATAATTAAGGCAGTAAAGTGACCACTTTAATAATTATTATTACTATTCTTTCATTTATTACTGGTGTTCCTCTCATAAAAAGATTAATAGGTTTTATAAAAAGAATTAGAGGAGAGAAACAAAATGATGATAATTCCTAAAACAATAAAATTAATAATTTCTTTAATTGTTTTTAGATTCACTCATTTAACTATATGTTTCATTCAACTTTTTTAATTTAATAGTGTCTAAATAAAAATATATAAGTTGAAAGATGAAGAATTAGTTATATTATTAAAATCTAAAGAATTAAAAAACAAAGGTTTTAAAATATTAATCAACTTATATCAGTTTAAGATTTATTGGATGATTAGAAAAGTTGTTTTATCTCACGAATCCGCAAATGATGTATTACAAAATACATATATAAAAATCTATAGAAATATAGATAAATTTAGACAAGAGAGTAAGTTGTCAACTTGGATCTATAGAATAGCTTATAACGAATCTATAAGGTTTTTATCAAATGAGTCTAAAATTAAAAAAATAAGTATTGACACTGTACAGGGAAATTATACCAAAAAGCTATATGCAGATAATTATTTCGATGCTAATAAGCTGTCGGTAAAATTTCATCAGTTATTATCAGAATTAACTGTTAGACAAAGAACTATTTTTAATATGAAATATTTTGATGAACTTAAGTTTAAAGAAATTTCAAAAATTCTAGAAATGAATGAAAACACTATAAAATCGATATATTATGACGTAGAGAAAAAAATTAAAAGAGATATAAATGAGTAAAAAATTAACATTAATATGAAAAAAAATCACAATAAAGAACTTGGTTTTAAAATTCCAAAAAACTACTTTGAAGAATCAAACAATAAATTGTTTGATCTCTCAGTTAATAAAAAGCATAATATATCCAATTTAAAAAGTTTAAGTGAGTTTATACCATACTCAATAGCTGCAATCTTTATAATAGGATTCTTCGTTATTAACTCTAATCAAAATATTGATAATAATAATTCATCAATAGAGGATTCAGCTCTACTCTACTCACTGATTTCAGGTGAAGAAATAACAGAAGAATACGTATTTGATTATTTAGTCACAAATACTTCAAGTAATAATATAATTTATAAAAAATAAACTTTTTGATTCAACTCGTGTCATAACATATATACAACATAATGAAAATGAAAAAAATAATATCAAAATTTACATTAATAACTCTATTAGTATTTAGTGGTAACTCCATCATGGCTCAGGATAGTATACCTAAACAAGAACATAATTATAAGATGCACTCTCCTAAAGGCAAAATGCACTCTCCTAAAGGCAAAATGAACTCTCCTAAAGGCAAAATGCGCTCCCCTAAGGGCAAAATGCAATCCCCTAAAGGCAAAATGCAATCCCCTAAAGGTAGAATCCTGCCTATGGTTAAAGAACTTATGGAAAGTTTATCCGATAAACAAAAAGAACTTCTTGCTAAAGAAAAAGACATTTTACGAGAGCAACGAAAAGTATTGAAAGATATGTTGTCTAATATTCAAAAAGAAACTCTAAAGGATAGTTCGTTGAGTTTTGCTGAGAGAAAACATAATATAATGTCTAAGATGAAAAGAAAACAACGTAAACTTGTCCATGATTTTGAAAACAGAATTAGAAAATTAAGGGAAGAGTTTAGAAAATCATTAAGTAAAGAACAAATAGATATTATTACAAAAACTAGACGTAAGTCAAAAAGACATGATTAATGTCTATTAAATGACTATTTTTGCCACGTAGAATCATAGAATTAAATATGCCTTAAATGAAAAATTTATTATTAGCAATTCTATTAATTTTCTCAATTCCTGCAATATCTCAAGAAAGAGATGGATCTCAACGAAGAGATGGATCTGCTTTAATGCAACAGTATCAAAATATGAACTTCACATTATCTGGACAAATATTAGATATAGAAACTGGCCAACCCCTTGAATATGCTACTATTACATTATCTAACCAATTAAAAAAAGATGAAATAACTGGAGGTATATCTGATAGAAAAGGAAATTTTTCGATTGAAGTAAAACCAGGAATGTATAATATTAAAATTGATTATATATCATTTGAATCTTTCACAAAAGAAAAAGTGGTTATTAGAAGTGATCTATCTCTTGGAGAAGTTAAATTAAATATTGATGTTAATTTATTAGAAGAGGTTGAAGTAAGAGCAGAGCGAACTGAAGTTGAAATAAGACTAGATAAAAAGATATATAATATTGGACAAGATATTACAGTTAGAGGAGGAAGTGTAAGTGATGTATTAGCAAATATCCCATCACTAGAGGTAGATATCGATGGAAATGTATCCTTAAGAGGTAATAGTAATGTTAAAATATTAATCAATGGAAAACCATCAGGTCTTGTTGGATTATCTGGTCCGGAAGGTTTAAGATCTTTACCCTCTGAATCAATTAAACAGGTTGAGGTTGTTACATCCCCATCCGCAAGATATGAAGCTGAAGGTACTGCAGGTATTTTAAATATTATTCTAAAAAAACAGGATCTATTAGGATTTAATGGTAATGTTAATTTAAACCTAGGTATTCCTGAACAAATTGGAACTAACGGGAGTTTTAACCTAAGAAATAATAAAGTAAACTTCTTTAGTACAACTTCTATCAGGAATCGAACTGGTAATGGATATGGGTTTTCTAAAACAAGTTATTCTAATCTTTTAATTGATGAAAAGAATGATTCGGAATTTGATAATTATAATTTCTTCACAAGCTTTGGAATTGAATATTATTTTGATGATAAAACATCTATAATACTAAGTAGTGTATATAAAGATGGTAATGGAGAAAGTTTTAACGAAAATATAGTTAAAGATATTTCAAGTGGTTCTGTTAGATCAATTAATGATAGGTTAAGAAATGAAACAGAAGAGGAATTTTCAAATGAATATTCATTAGATTTTTTTAAAGATTTTGACACAAAAGGACATACACTGAGTGCAAGAGTTTCCTATGAAACTAATAATGATGATGGTATAGAAGACATTGAAGATTTTTCTTCTTTTCCTAACAGATCAAACTCATCATTTGAAAAAATAACTAATCTTGATGAGCAAAATAGATTTCTTGCTCAGATTGATTATGTATATCCAATAGATGAAAATACTCAATTTGAATTAGGCTATAGAGGTAGAAAAGTGGATAGAGAAACTGATTATGATGTTTCATATCTTGAAAATGGAAGATTTAATTCAGATCCTGGTTTATCTAATATTTTTGCCTATGAAGAGTTTGTTAATGCTTTTTATAGTCAATATGGGAAAAAAGTTGATAAATTATCTTTTTTACTTGGACTTAGATTTGAAGATTCAAAACAAGAGATAGATCAAAGAACAACTAATCAGTTTGAGATAAAAAAATACTCTGATTGGTTTCCTACTTTAAATTTAGCATATGAATTTTCAAAAATGGAATCAATTACTTTTGGATATAGTAAAAGAATTAGAAGACCAAGAGGTTGGAATATTAATCCTTTTCCAAGAAGAAGTTCAATTACCAGTGTTAGAAGAGGAAATCCTTTTCTAGATCCAACATTTACGAACTCTCTTGAGATAGGTTATTTAAAGAGATTAGAAAAGTTTACAATTAACGGTGAAATCTTTTATAGCAATTCAAAGAATAATAGTGTTAGAGTAACAGAAGAAACTGGAGAACTTGTAACAGTTACAGGAGGAAGGGATGATGAATCAAATCCAACACTTGAAGTTCCAGTTCTAGAGTCCTATCCTATCAATCTATCTGAAAACACTAGATTTGGTGCTGTTTTAAATTTGACTTATACTCCATCTAGAAGTGTAAGACTTAATGCTAGTTTTACATTAAATGATAATAAGCAAAGAGGCGAGTATAAAGGTCAAAGTTTTGATTCTGATAATACAAGTTGGAGTAGTAGATTCTCAGGTTTTATTAAACTCCCCGCAGATATAAGTTGGCAACTATTCGGGTACTTTAGGGGACCAAGTGAAACTGCTCAAAGTAGAAGTAAAGCTTTTGGAACTGTAACTTCTGCTTTTCAAAAAACTATCCTCAAAAAGAAAGGAACAATTTCATTTAAAGTTAATGATGTGTTTAATACTGGTAGATACAGATATGAGTCATTTACTGACACATTCTTTAGAGAAGGAGAAGGCCGGTGGAGAGAGCCATCATATGTTCTAACTCTATCTTATAGGTTTAATGATAAAAATAATAGGAGAAGCAGACGACAAAGGAGTAATGATTTAAACTTTGGTGGAGGTGAAGAAGATCAACCAATATTTATCCCTTAAGTTTTTTTAAGATTATTTCTTTAATCTTAATAAACAAATAAGAAGAAGCCCAATAAGGCGCTAAAATTGCAAGGAAAATAAGAAGCCAGAAGCCTAGTGTAAATATTGCTATAAACGCTAAAAATCCAAGGTATTGCTGAAACTCCATATATTTGTACTATAAAAGACAAAATTAATTTATTTTAAGTAAATTACAAATTAATGAACTATAGAATTGAAAAAGATACTTTAGGAGAAGTGAAGGTTCCAAAAGATAAGTTATGGGGTCCCCAAACTGAAAGATCTAGACAAAACTTTAAGATTGGTGATGAAGCTTCCATGCCAATTGAAATAATTCGTGCCTATGCACATATAAAAAAATCTGCAGCTCATGCAAACTTTGATTTAGGAATACTTTCAAAGAAAAAATTAAATCTTATAACTAAAGTATGTGATGAAATATTAAATGGTGATCATGATAATCAATTCCCACTTGTAATTTGGCAAACTGGATCTGGTACTCAAACTAATATGAATGTTAATGAAGTTATTGTAAATAGAGCACATTTAATAGAAAAAAAGAGTTTAGTGAAGGATAAAAAAACTCTATCCCCTAATGATGATGTAAATAAATCTCAATCATCTAATGATACATTTCCAACAGCAATTAACATTGCTGCTCTTATTATGATTAAAAACAACACATTACCTAACTTGAAAAAATTAAGAAATAGTTTAGAAAATAAATCTAAGCAATTTAAAAATATAGTTAAAATTGGTAGAACCCATATGATGGATGCAACTCCTATTACCTTAGGACAAGAGTTCTCAGGCTATGTGTCTCAAATTGATCATGGAATTGAAACTATAAATAATTCTTTAAAACATCTCTCTGAACTAGCGATAGGAGGAACTGCTGTAGGAACTGGACTAAATACTCCAAAAGGATACTCCAAAAAGGTTGTTAGTTACATATCAAAATTCACAGGAATAAAATTCAAAGAAGCACAAAATAAATTTGAAGCAATAGCAAGTCATGACTGTATAGTAGAATCTCATGGAGCTGTTAAAACTGTTGCATCATCAATTTTCAAAATTTCAAATGATATTAGGTTTTTAGGATCAGGCCCAAGATCAGGTATTGGAGAATTAATACTTCCCTCTAATGAACCTGGCAGCTCAATTATGCCTGGCAAAGTTAATCCAACTCAATGTGAGGCTATATCAATGGTTTGTACTCAAATAATGGGGAATGATGTTTCAACGACAATAGCAGGTGCTAATGGTCATCTTGAACTTAATGTTTTTAAGCCTCTAATTGCAAATAACATTCTCCAGTCATCAAGAATTCTTGGTGATGCATGTTTAAGTTTTTCTGAAAAATGCATAGATGGGATAAAGTCTAATAAGAAAAGAATAAAAACATTTCTAAAGGATTCATTAATGTTAGTTACAGCCTTGAATTCTAAAGTAGGATACTATAAAGCTGCTGAAATTGCTAATAAGGCTTATGATGAAGAAACTACATTGAAAGAAGCAGCAATAAATTTGAATTATTTGACTGCTAAGGAGTTTGATAAAATAGTCAATCCTAAAAAAATGACTAATAATGAAGGTTAGTATAATACCTTTTGAATCAAAATACTCAGAACATTTTTACTTATTAAATTACGATTGGTTAGATGAGTATTTCTATGTAGAACCTTATGATGAAGAAGTTCTAAAGAATTGTAAAGAAGAAATAATAGACAAAGGAGGATATATATTTTTTGCTTTGTATGAAAATGAAGTAGTTGGTACTATGGCGCTTCTTCCAAGAGATAAGAGTATTTATGAATTAAATAAAATGGCAGTAAAAAAGGAATTAAGAGGAAAAGGGATAGGTAATCAACTTGTTCAATTTACTATTGATTTCTGCAAACAGAAAAAATTCAAATCAATAATTCTCTATTCAAATACTGTCCTTAATAACTCAATCCACCTCTACAAAAAATATGGATTTAAAGAAATTAAATCTAAGGGAGATACTCCATATAAAAGGAGTGATATTAAAATGGAAATGCGACTAGTTTATTCTTGACACTAACTTACCATACCAACCCTTCCATGAATATTTTCTTGCAAATACATAGAGTATAATTGGATAAATAATAAGTGGGATTATAAAATTCAGTGGTGTTAATGTTGGATCAGAGATGTCTCTTAAAATAGAATCTGTTTCAAATACTGTCCAACTAGAAGTTAAAAGTAATACTATAAACAAATTATTAGCTGCATGAAAACCTATCGCTAACTCAAGTCCATCATCCATCAAGGTCATAATACCAAGAACAAAACCATATCCTAAATATTGAATCATAATCCCGTAACCTAAGGCTTCAACTTCAGGATTAATTAGATGTAAACCTCCAAATATAATTGAGGTAAGAAATAAAGCTAATAAACGACTATTAAATAAACCCCCAAAACCTTGCATTAAATACCCTCTAAATACGAGTTCCTCAACAGTAGTTTGAACTGGTATAAGGAGAATTGCAATAACAGATAAGATTAAAAACTCTTTAAGTTTGAAGTTAAACTCATAATTTTCTGGTGAAATAAAATAACCTATTATAACAAATGATGTTACAATTAATCCCCAAAGTAAAAATGAAAAAATTATTCTATTATAGTCAACCTTTTTTCTTTTTGTTACAATAGATTTAAAAGATAATTCATGAAGTTTTACTACCACTAACCATATTCCAGGAACAGTTATCAGAGAAGCTAAAAGTGTAAGAAAAAGTCTAAGATTAGATGGGATAGATTTAATAATATCCATAGGGTTTGAATCCGGTTCAATAATGATATCACTTGGAATTGAGAAAAGAAGTGGGATTTGCCCTAACTGATTAAAAACGATAATAATAAAACAGCCCAAAATATAATATCCGAAACGTTTTTTCCTAAATGTTAGTCTATCAAGAAACATTATTGAAAGTTAGCTAAGATTATCATATAAATAAAAGAGAAAAACATATGAAAGTATATAGTATGAATATTATATTTAATTAGTTCTCTACTATTATAATATTTTAATAATCCTGATATAAGATAATAGGAATAGATCATAGTTATAGGTATCAATACATATAAGAATAATGAACTTTGTGTCTCATTTAGTATACTCTCAGAAATAAAATACAATGAGCCTACTGCTAAAGCAAAATTTAAAGCATATATCCATCTAGAAGCTTTTTTTCCAAGTAGAACAACTAAATGGTTTTTACCTACTTTCTTATCAGATGTATAATCTGGGTATTGGTTTATATACAAAATATTAGTTGCTAATAATCCCAGTGGTATTCCAAGAATAATTAAATTATAAAATTCTTGAGAATATAATTGAATAGTATCAATTGATATTGCAAAACCTGCTCCTAATGTAAGAAGAGGTCCAAATGCTAGAAAAATTGATATCTCACCAAGGCCATATAATGATGATAACTTGATTGGTTTAGCTGTATAAAAGTATCCAATAAACACTCCTATAAACGCTATTATGATGGAGTATATTGCATTTGAAGTAGAGCCAGTATTTATATAACTAGCATAAAGAATTCCAAAGGCTGTTAACAATCCTAAAATAAACATTCTATTAGCTAAGCTTTTAGTTCCCTTTAGTGTTATTAATCCTAGTTCAACTGCCCTACTCCCACCTGAAAGTTGAGCACCTTTTAAGATAGAAGAATTCATTCCAGCATTAAAATATTCTGTATTAGCTTCATCCGTTCCATCAGAAACATCGTAATAGTCATTATATAAATTAGAAAACAGATGAAAAAAGAGTATACCAACTGTAGTTAGAAGCAATGAAATTGGACTAAATAGATTATCTCCTATACCTGCATAATATGATGCAACTGAAAAAATTGGAAATAATGATGCAGAAGCAAAACCAACTCTTGTAATTGCAACACCCTTGATAATTTTTGTAAGGAAGTTTATTTTAATATTAACTTCTTCTGAAATCTCTTCAGTAATTCCACAATATCCAGTTTGGGGTTTATTTTTTCCATTTGCAAAATTAGGAGTTATTTGAACCTGAGCAGCAAATTGGCTGCCATCTTTTCTAATAAAATTTGTTTTAGTAACATGTTCTCCGCTTTGATTAGCCTTTTTAAGCCATCCTAATACATTTTGAAGAACAATCTCTCCAGGAGAAAAAATCGAGACTCTTTTGATACCTACTAACTCTTTATAATCATAGCCAAACATTTGAATAGCTCCATCATTAAGATTCGTGATTAAACCCTCCATATCACATATAATAACACTTTTCATAAATTGATTTTTAATTATAACCCAAATATAATAGAGTAATCTTTTTAAAAGAAATATTTAATACAAAAGATATTAAAGGGTTAGTGTAGTTAATTTAGCAAAGGAAATATCTTTTCCATCTTTGTCTGTAATAGAAATTTTCCATAATTGCATTGTTCTCCCCATTTTGATAGCATCTGCTCTAGCAAATACCTCACCAGATTTTATTCCCCTAACATGATTAATTGATAATTCAATACCTCTAAGAATTTGATTATCCTTTTTACAAAAAACAGCTGAAGCAGCACTTCCTACTGTCTCTGCTAATGCTGCTGTTGCTCCACCATGAAGAACACCACTTGGTTGATGAAGATCGGAAGTTACGTTCATTTTAGCTACTAGATAGTCCTCCCCTACTTCAGTAAATACTATACCTAATTTAGTACTTAAAGTTCCTTGATTTCTAGAATTTATCTCACTTAGTAATAATTTTTTATCCATTAATTATTACTCTTTAACTTCTTCGAAATCAACATCTTGAACATCGTCTCCTTCTGATTTTTTATCTCCTCCAGAAGAAGATTTTTCATCAGCTTGAGCTTCTGGGTTTTCAGCTTGAGCTTTATACATTTCTTCAGATGCATTTTTCCAAGCTTCATTTATTTCATTTAATGAAGATTCTATTTTTTCAANATCCTTTGATTCNTGAGCTTTCTTTAATTCTTCTAAAGCAGANTCAATAGGTTTCTTTTTATCATCAGAAAGTTTATCTCCAAATTCCTTTAACTGCTTCTCAGTTTGAAAAATCATTTGGTCNGCACTATTAAACTTATCTACTTCATCTTTTGCTTTTTTATCAGCTTCAGCATTAGCCTCAGCATCTTTCTTCATCTTTTCAATCTCTTTTTCAGTTAACCCAGATGAAGCTTCAATCCTTATATCCTGAGATTTATTAGTTGCTTTATCTAAGGCACTAACNTTTATAATCCCATTTGCATCAATATCAAAAGTTACNTCAATCTGAGGAACACCNCTTGGNGCNGGTGGAATTCCATCAAGATGGAATCTACCTATAGTTTTATTATCTTTTGCCATTGNTCTTTCACCCTGTAAAACATGAATTTCTACTGATGGTTGATTATCTGNAGCAGTTGAGAATACTTGTGATTTTTTTGATGGTATAGTGGTATTTGCCTCAATTAACTTGGTCATAACATCTCCCATTGTGGCAATTCCTAAGGACAATGGAGTAACATCAAGCAATAAGACATCTTCAACATCTCCAGTAAGAACTCCCCCTTGAATTGCAGCTCCTATAGCAACAACTTCATCAGGGTTAACACCTTTAGATGGTTTTTTTCCAAATAATGCTTCTACTTCTTTCTGAATTATTGGAATTCTTGTNGAACCACCTACCAAAATTACCTCATCTATATCTGATTTAGACAAGCCAGAATCTTTCATTGCTTTTTTAACTGGTCCTAGAGATCTTTTTANTAATTCATCTGATAATTTTTCAAACTTAGCTCTTGTTAAAGATGTCACTAAGTGTTTAGGACCAGATGGTGTAGCAGTAACATAAGGTAAATTAATTTCAGTCTGAGTTGATGAGGACAATTCAATCTTTGCTTTTTCTGCTGCTTCTTTTAGTCTTTGAAGAGCCATAGGGTCTTCTCTTAAATCAATTTGTTCTGATTTTTTAAATTCTTCAGCTAGAAGATCTATTATTACTTGATCAAAATCATCACCTCCTAAATGGGTGTCACCANTAGTTGCTAATACTTCAAATACACCATCTCCTAGCTCAAGTATTGATATATCAAAAGTACCACCTCCTAGATCATAAACAGCAATTTTTTTATCCTTTCCTCCTTTATCTATCCCATAGGCTAATGCAGCAGCAGTAGGTTCATTAATAATTCTTTCAACCTTTAATCCTGCAATTTCTCCAGCTTCTTTGGTNGCTTGTCTTTGAGAATCATTAAAATATGCTGGAACTGTAACTACAGCCTCAGATACACTNTGTCCAAGATAATCTTCTGCGGTTTTCTTCATTTTTTGAAGAACCATAGCAGACAATTCTTGAGGAGTATATAGCCTTCCATCTATATCTACCCTTGGAGTATTATTATCTCCTTTTACAACTTTATAAGCAACAGTCTTAACTTCTTTAGAAGATTCTGTATACTTATTCCCCATAAACCGCTTAATTGATGAAATAGTTTTTGTTGGATTTGTTACAGCTTGTCTTTTAGCTGGATCTCCAACCTTAATTTCACCATCTTCAACAAATGCTNTCACAGATGGTGTTGTTCTTTTTCCTTCAGCATTAGGTATAACAACAGGTTCACTTCCCTCCATAACAGATACACATGAATTTGTAGTTCCTAAATCGANTCCTATAATTTTACTCATAACTTTNTATTTTAAATATTAAATGACAAGCATTATGCCAANATTAGAATAAATGACATTATGTCATGTTTGTCATTAATTTATTTACANTACTTTTGTCAAAAAAACTCATGATTAGTCAATCAAAACAGGATAGAGTTACAATAAAGCTGCTTGAACAAATGAAAAGTGATGGTGAAAAAATATCTATGCTTACTGCATATGATTATAGTTTTGCAAAGATAATTGATAATGCTGGTGTTGATATAATCCTAGTGGGGGATTCAGCTTCAAATGTTATGGCTGGCCATGAAACTACTTTACCNATTACTTTAGATCAAATGATTTATCATGCNAGTTCAGTTGTTAGAGCTGTNAAAAGAGCTTTAGTTGTTGTTGACCTTCCTTTTGGAACTTATCAGGCTGATTCTAAAGNAGCATTAAAATCAGCAATCAGAATAATGAAGGAATCAGGAGCTCATGCTGTAAAATTAGAGGGAGGTAAACTTGTTAAAGATTCTATAGAAAGAATACTGAAAGCTGGTATTCCTGTTATGGGGCACTTAGGACTAACCCCTCAATCAATATATAAGTTTGGAACTTATAGTGTTAGAGCAAAAGAAGAAAAAGAAGCAAAAACATTAATAGATGATGCATTATTGCTTGAGAAAAGTGGATGTTTCTCTTTAGTTCTTGAAAAAATCCCTAATATACTTTCTAAAAAAGTATCAAATAAATTAAAAATACCAATTATAGGAATTGGTGCTGGATCTAGTCTTGATGGTCAAGTACTAGTTTCTCATGATATGCTNGGGATGAATAAAGACTTCAGCCCTCGATTTCTTAGAAGATATCTTGATTTAGACTCATTAATTACTAATGCAGTCAAAAAATACTCAAAGGATATAAAAAATGGANANTTTCCTAATAAGGAAGAACAATATTAAATTGCATTTTACTANNTCTAATATAGTCTTTGAAGACAATCATCTTATTATTGCAAACAAGCCNCCTGGACTATTAGTTCAAGGAGACAAGACTGGAGATAAGAGTCTAATTGATTTAGTTAAANAATATCTAAAAATTGAATATTCTAAAAAAGGTAATGTTTTTTTAGGATTAGTAAATAGAATTGATAGACCTACTTCTGGAATTGTTATTCTTGCTAAAACTAGCAAAGCACTCTCACGAATGAACTCTTTGATTAAGAATAGAGAAATTAAGAAGTTTTATTGGGTGATTATTAGTAAAAACTTCCCTAACAATGATGGGGCTTTAAATGGATGGTTCAGAAAGAATTCAAAACTAAATAAATCTTTTGTATATGANAAGAAAGTAACTAATTCTAAATCAGGTTCTTTAAAATACACAAAGATTAAAGATTTCAAAAGGTATAGTCTATTTGAAATTGACCTTGAAACAGGAAGACACCATCAAATTAGAGCTCAATTCTCAAAACTTGGATATCCAATTGTGGGTGACTTAAAATATGGCGCTAAAAGATCATTGAAAGACGGGAGTATATACCTACATTCAAGAAGAATTATATTTGAACACCCTATAAAAAAAAATAAAATTGACCTTATAGCTAAACCTCCTAGGAATGGTTTATGGACTGCTTCTCTTTTCGATTTAGACTAATAGCCTTTTCTTTAATAATATCTCTAAGAGGCTTGCGTTCAATTTTACTTTCTAAATAAGATAAGATATCTAGATACAGAAAAGATCTTTTTTCATAAGGATCATTCTCAAACTTTTTAAGCTCCTTATATAATTTCTTTAAACTGTCTTTTATATCATGAGGATATATATTTTCAAGATTTCTGACATACCTGATTAGTGCCTTTTGCACCTCATGAAGATCATTCATTTTTAGAAGATATTTGTATGTATTTTTAATAATTTTCTCTAAATGATAATCATATCCAGCCTCATAATGTGCCATTAAATTTAATACTCTTGTAAAACATTGAAGATCTTCCCTCATTTTTAAATTTTTATCTTTAATTATCTTATCTAAGTAAACAATACATTTTTCGTAATCATCTAAAGCAAAATACATGCATGCTATTTTATAATAAAGAAGCATTATATGAGTTGGATCAATCAAATCTTTATTTTCTTCAATCCCATCTAAAACATTAGGAATAATATTTAGACTATCTTCAAAATTACCTTCTAAGGCATATAGATTAAATAAATTATTGTATTTATATAAAAAAGATAATGATGAGACATTTTGATTTCTCCTAAAATCATCACTTTCAATATTCCTGATTAACTTATTAAGTGTTATTTTAAATTTAGAGGGGTGTTTAATTAATGCTAAAGCCTCTAAAAGATAATTAGTTCCCTTTAAATAAAAAACCGGATGTATATTAATCATATCTGGGGTTTTTTCAAACATATCAACCCACTTTGAGGCATATTTATAACTTGACAAAAAGTCTTGTGTTATTAAACTATACCATACCCAGGCCTTATAATATAAAAGCTCTTCTCTAAAACCTAAATCGTCAATATTTATCTTTGGCATTCTAGCATAAAAGAATTTAGTTAGAGTCCTATAATCCTCATCGCTTTTTACATACCCAACTTTTATAAGCTTTTCATATAATTGAAGTGAAATATTTGAAAGTCTACTTGAAATGTCATTTTGCTTCCTCAAATAATCAGCTTGAGTTGTTAGCTCTTCAGTTCTATTTGACATACTCCTAGTAATATATTGTGACTCTATTAATTTTTCAAACTCAACAATTTCATATGCAGAAGTTTTTTCATCATATTTATATGCAATATTCTTTGCTTTCTCTAATACCTTTAAACTTTGCTTATATAAACCCTTTTGATATAAAATAGTAGCAAAGTCAATTTGACTTCTAATTTTAAGTTTAATATTTTTATGAACTGGATTTAATCGGAGACTAATTAAAATTTGTTTATATAAATGAGCTTTTAAATTAGATAATTGCTGTTTCGAAACAATTCCTTTATCTAGAATCGTTTTCTCTTCATACCTGTCCATTTTTTCTAATTGATTAAATAAGTTTAAAAACTTTGAATCCTCATTAGAATGCATTCTTCCAACATATAATTTAAATTGCCTCTTTTCTGACTTAGTTAATGATTTAACTAAAACAAATAAGTTATCTTTTACATCATTAGTCATTGTATTCAATTTTTATTTAAAATACTGGTTATTAATCCATTAAATCAATTACAAATGTAACGAATATTGTAATAGTTAATGGTTTTTTTTTATCTAGTCTATATATATGTAATAAATTAGTAGATAACATGAAAGATGTAGTAAAAATATTTGATACAACTTTAAGAGATGGAGAGCAGGTGCCAGGTTGCAAACTTGACACTAAAAATAAACTAAATTTAGCTATACAACTTGACAATTTAGGAGTTGATATACTTGAAGCAGGTTTTCCAATCTCTAGTCCTGGTGATTTTGAATCTGTAATTGAGATTTCAAAAAATGTCAAAAATGCATCAGTATGTGCTCTAAGCAGAGCAAATGAAAAAGATATTGAAGTGGCAGCTGAATCTCTTAGGCATGCTATAAAACCCAGAATACATACAGGTATAGGCACTTCTGATATTCATATAAAATATAAATTTAACTCAAATAAAGACGCAATAATTGAATTAGCAAAACGATCAGTTTCTTATGCTAAAAAATTTGTAGAGGACGTAGAGTTTTATGCTGAAGATGCCGGTAGAACTGATAATATTTTTCTTGCAAAAGTTTGTGAAGAGGTTATAAAATCAGGCGCCACAGTTCTTAATATTCCCGACACAACTGGATACTGTCTACCTAGTGAATACGGAGAAAAAATTAAATTTTTAAAAGAAAATGTAAAAGGAATTAATAATGTTACTATTTCATGTCATTGTCATAATGATCTTGGATTAGCTACTGCAAATTCTATTTCCGGAGTAATTAATGGTGCTCGACAAATAGAATGTACAATAAATGGAATTGGAGAAAGAGCAGGTAACACTTCTTTAGAAGAAGTTGTAATGATAATGAGACAACATCCTAATCTAAATCTTGATACTAATATAAATTCAAAATTATTATATAGTACAAGTCAACAAGTTTCAGATTTAATGGGAATGCCTGTCCAACCAAATAAGGCTGTTGTTGGCTCCAATGCTTTTGCTCATAGCTCAGGAATACATCAGGATGGGGTAATAAAGAAAAGGGAAACATATGAAATTATTGACCCTAAAGATGTTGGTGTTGATAAATCTTCAATTATATTAACTGCTAGAAGTGGTAGAGCAGCTCTTGCTTACAAAATGAAAGAAATTGGTGTAGAACTAACAAAGGTTCAACTTGACTCTGTATATCAAGAATTCCTTACTTTAGCAGACATTCAAAAAGAAGTTTCAGAAAGAGATCTACCAATTCTTCTAGATAAACAAAATATTAAGCATGGGTAAAACACTATTTGATAAAGTATGGGATTCTCATGTTATAAATAAGATTGATAATGGTCCTGATATTTTATTCATTGATCGTCACTTTATACATGAAGTAACAAGTCCTGTTGCTTTTGTTGGACTTAAGAGCAGAAACTTAAAAGTTCTATTTCCAAATAAAACTTTTGCAACAGCAGATCATAATACTCCAACTATTAATCAACACTTGCCAATTAAAGATGTATTATCTGCTCAACAAGTCAAAACTTTAGAAAAAAATTGTGCTACACATGGTATAGATTTTTGGGGACTAGGACATAAAATGAATGGAATTGTTCATGTCATTGGACCAGAAAATGGCATAACACAACCCGGATTAACTATAGTTTGTGGTGATTCTCATACTTCAACCCATGGAGCCTTTGGAGCCATTGCATTTGGAATTGGTACTTCTGAAGTTGAAATGGTTCTTTCATGTCAATCTATAATGCAGCAAAAACCAAAAAAAATGAGGATTACTATAGATGGTAACCTCAATAGCTGTGTAACGCCAAAGGATGTTGCTATTTATATAATCAGTAAACTTTCTTCTTCTGGAGCTACTGGTTACTTTGTTGAATATTCTGGAGACGTTTTTAAATCAATGACCATGGAAGGAAGAATGACAGTTTGTAATTTAAGTATAGAAATGGGTGCAAGAGGAGGAATGATTGCTCCTGATAAAAAAACTTTTGAATACCTTAAGGGTAAAGAGTTTTCTCCAAAAGATGAAAAATGGGATCGTGCAATAGAATCCTGGAGAAATCTAAAATCAGATCCAGACTCTGTTTTTGACAAAGAAATTTCATTTAATGCCAATGAAATTGAACCTATGATAACATATGGGACAAATCCTGGTATGGCAGTACCAATTTCAAAAGAAATTCCTTATTTCAATGATTCAGGTTCAAAATCTTCGTTTTCTAAGTCACTGGAATACATGAATTTCAAAGAGGGTGAACTAATGTCAGGAAGAAAAATTGATTATGTATTTCTTGGAAGTTGCACCAATGGAAGAATTGAGGATTTCAGATCATTTGCAAATTTAATTAAAGGCAAAAGAAAGGCAGAAAATATTGATGCATGGCTAGTTCCAGGATCTCTTAAAGTTTTAAAAAGCATTAAGGATGAGGGAATACTTGAAATTTTAAAAAATTCTGGATTTAAACTTAGAGAACCAGGATGTTCAGCATGTCTTGCAATGAATGATGATAAAATACCTGCTGGGAAATATGCAGTTAGCACTACTAATAGAAACTTTGAAGGAAGACAAGGTCCTGGAGCAAGAACTATACTTGCAAGCCCTTTAGTTGCTGCAGCATCTGCAATTACTGGAAAGATAACTGACCCTAGAGAAATGATTTAACTATGGCTTACGATAAATTTAATATAATCAACAGCTCAGCTATTCCTTTAAATATGGATAATGTTGATACTGATCAAATCATTCCTGCCAGGTATCTAAAAGCAACAGAAAGAAAAGGATTTGGAGATAATCTTTTTAGAGATTGGAGGTATGATAGTAATAATGAGATGATTAAAGATTTTCCTTTTAATAATAAAAATTATTCAGGAAAAATATTAGTTGCTGGAAAAAACTTCGGATGTGGTTCATCAAGAGAACATGCAGTTTGGGCGATTTATGATTATGGTTTTAGAGCAGTTGTATCAAGTTTCTTTGCTGATATTTTTAAAAACAATTGTTTGAATATAGGTGTTCTTCCGGTCCAAATATCAGAAAGTTTTCTAAGTGAACTTTTTAATGAAATAGAAAAAGATAATGATAGTTTATTTGAGATTAACCTTCCTAATCAATCTATTAGTATTATGTCAAATGGACAATCTGAAAGTTTTAATATTAGTAATTATAAAAAAGAAAATATGATGAATGGTTTTGATGATATAGATTATTTAGTTGACAGAAAAGAAGATATCATTACTTTTGCTAATAAAATTTCTCATTAATGGGTAAGAAACTTATAGAGATAATGGATACAACTTTAAGGGATGGTGAACAAACATCCGGGGTATCCTATACACCTAACGAAAAATTAACTATTGCAAAATTCCTTATCGACAAGCTTAATATTGATAGAATTGAAGTTGCCTCAGCTAGAGTTTCAGATGGGGAACTAGAATCAGTAAAAAAAATTACTAATTGGGCTAAAAAAAATAAAAAAATCAATTGTATAGAGGTACTAACTTTTGTAGATAATGGATTATCTATTGAATGGATATCAAAAGCAAATTGTAAAGTTCAAAATCTACTTACTAAAGGTTCTCTTAATCATTTAAAGCATCAATTAAGGAAAACTCCAAAAGATCACTTTAATGATATTTCTAAAGTATTGAAGAAGGCTAGTAATAAAAAAATTATTACAAATGTATATCTAGAGGATTGGAGCAATGGTATGAAAAATTCTAAGAAATATGTTTTTGAATATCTAGATTTTTTATATAAACAAAATATCAAAAGACTATTACTTCCTGATACCCTTGGAATATTAACTCATTATGAGGTCTACCAATTTATTGATGAAATCAAAAACAAGTTCCCTGATTTTCATATTGATTTTCATGGTCATAATGATTATGATTTAAGTGTAAGCAATGCTATAGAAGCTATAAGAGCTGGATGCAACGGGTTACATGTAACTGTTAACGGAATGGGTGAAAGAGCTGGAAACACTCCACTTTCAAGTATTATAGCTTCAATTAACGATTTTCTTCCCAATAATTATACAAATGTTAATGAAGGCAACTTATACTCGGCAAGTAAAATTGTTTCAACTTTTTCTGGTCAAACAGTATCCTCAAACAAGCCTATTGTAGGAGAGAACGTATTTACTCAAACTGCTGGAGTCCATGCTGATGGTGACAATAAGAAGAACTTATATTATAATTTAAGCCCTGAAAGATTTGGAAGAAAAAGAAAATATGCCTTAGGAAAAACGTCTGGAAAAGCAAATATCAAAAATAATCTAGATGAATTAGGAATTAAACTTTCAGATAAAGAACTTAAAATGGTTACTTCAAAAGTAATAGAGCTTGGAGATAAGAAAGAGAGAGTAACTATTGAAGATCTTCCATATATAATTAATGATGTTCTTGATTATCCTGAAAAAAATAAAAAAATAATAATTGATTCATATGTTTTGACTAGTGCTAAAACACTCAAACCTTCGACTGCTTTATCGATGATAATAAAAGATAAATTATATCAAGAAACTGCATCAGGAGATGGTCAATTTGATGCTTTTATGAATGCATTAAAAAGCATATATAAAAGTATAAATTTAAAACTTCCTAAATTAATTGACTATTCTGTAAGAATACCACCTGGAAGTGATTCTGATGCACTTTGCGAAACAACAATTACTTGGGATTCTGGTAAAAAGAAATTTAAAACTAGAGGTCTTGATTCTGATCAAACTGTAGCAGCAATAAAGGCAACAGAAAAAATGCTAAACGTATAGTAAGATGGATTTAAATATAGCGGTTTTATCTGGAGATGGAATAGGACCTGAGGTAACAAATGAGGCTGTTAAAGTAATGGATGTTATATCTAAAAAATTCGATCATAAAATCAATATTTCAGAAGGATTAACTGGGGCAATTGCTATAGATAGAAAAGGTAATCCTTATCCTGATGAAACACATCAAATCTGTGAAAAATCTGACGCAGTACTTTTTGGTGCAATAGGAGACCCTAAGTATGATAACGATCCAAGTGCAAAAGTTAGACCAGAGCAAGGTTTGCTTGAAATGCGAAAAAAACTTGGTTTGTATGCTAATTTACGTCCAACTATTGTGTTTGAATCACTTATTAATAATTCACCTTTAAAAAAAGATAGAATTCAGAATACAGACCTGATTTTTGTCAGAGAATTAACTGGAGGTATCTATTTTGGAGAAAGGGGAAGAAAAGATAATGGAAATTTTGCTTATGATACATGTGAATATAATAGACATGAGGTTGAAAGGATAGCTCAATTAGGCTTTGAGATGGCTCTTAAAAGAAAAAGAAAACTTTGTTGTGTTGATAAAGCAAATGTTCTTGAATCATCAAGACTATGGAGAGAGACTGTTCAAAATATGGAATCTAGATTTCCTGATGTAAAAGTTAGTTATGAATTTGTTGACGCAGTTGCAATGAGATTAATTCAATGGCCCAGTGAATATGATGTGTTAGTTACAAGTAATTTATTTGGTGATATTCTAACAGATGAAGCTTCAGTAATTTCTGGTTCAATGGGGTTAATGCCATCAGCATCAATAGGAGCAAAAAACGCTCTATATGAACCAATTCATGGTTCCTATCCTCAAGCTGCTGGAAAAAATATTGCAAATCCAGTTGGTTCTATTCTTTCATTGGCTATGATGTTTGAACATTCATTCAATCGAGAAAAAGAATCGAATATTATTAAACAAGCTGTACAACATTCTTTAAAAGAAAAGATAACCACACAAGATATTCATGGAAATGATAAAACCTATAGCACAAGCGATGTGGGTGATTTTATTTGTAATTACATTAATTCTTTTTCATAGTAGTCATGTGCTGCCTTAGCTCTGAACCAATTTTTTCAATTGAATGTTCTTCTATATTATCATTTATAACTTTTAATCTTTCCTCATCAATTGGATTATTGCTTTTACTTAAAACATCTGTTCCAATTATATCAGAATCGATATTGCTAAAAAAGTCTTTTAACAGAGGGATTGCATCATTGTTAAATAAGTAACAGCCATATTCAGCAGTATCTGATATTATGCTATTCATTTCATATAGTTTTTTTCTTGCCACTAAATTTGCTATTAGTGGAAGTTCATGTAATGACTCATAATAAGCTGACTCCTCTTTAATTCCATTATTTACCATAATTTCATAAGCTAATTCAACACCCGCTTTAACAAAAGCAAGCATCAAAATACCATTATCAAAGTATTCTTGCTCTTCAATGTTTTGGTTTGTTGAAGGTGTTTTTTCAAATTTTGTTTGACTAGTTTCTTCTCTCCAATTTAATAATTCATTATCATCATTTTTCCAGTCTTTCATCATTGTAGAGGAAAAAGTTCCTGAAAGGATATTTTCCATATGTTTCTTAAAGAGTGGGGTTAATATCTCTTTTAGTTCTTCAGAAAGATCATAAGCTTTGATTTTAGCATTATCAGTTAATCTATCCATCATTTTTGTAATACCACCATGTTTTAGTGCTTCAGTAATAGTCTCCCATCCATGCTGGACTAATTTAGAGGCATATGTTAAATCAATTCCTAATTCAGACATTCTATTAAATGATAAAATTGAACCAGTCTGAAGCATTCCACAGAGAATAGTTTGTTCACCCATTAAATCTGATTTTACTTCTGCAACAAATGAAGATTCAAGAACTCCAGCTTTATGAGATCCTAATGCAACCGCATAAGCTTTTGATGCATCTAAGCCGATATTTTTGTTATCATTTTCAGGGTGAACTGCAATCAAAGTAGGTACTCCAAAACCTCTCAAATACTCTTCTCTAACCTCTGAACCAGGGGATTTAGGAGCAACCATTATTACAGTTATATCTTCTCTTACTTCCATACCCTCTTCAACTATATTAAATCCATGAGAATATGAAAGTATAGAATCCCTTTTCATTAAAGGCATCAATTGACTTACAACAGGGGTATGGTTTTTATCTGGTGTTAAATTTATGACTAAATCAGCGTCTGGAATCATATCATCAAAATTTCCGACAATAAAGTTATTTTGTGTAGCATTAACAAAGGATGGTCTATTAGATTCAATAGAAGATTGTCTTAACGCAAAGGAAATATCTAATCCTGAATCACGCATATTTAATCCTTGATGCAATCCTTGAGAACCACAGCCAACAATTACTATTTTTTTGTCTTTTAAAAAGGATACTCCATTATAAAATTCTGAGGAATCCATAAACCTACATTTCCCAAGCTGAATAAGCTTTTCTTCTGGAGATAATTTGTTAAAATAATTTGTCATTTCTATTTCTTTTTTTGATTTTTAAATGTATTTAAAATTTCTGATATCCCCATCTTAGATTTTGTTACAGCAATTCTTCCAGATCTTGTAAATTGTAACAAACCATATGGAGCTAAATCATTGTATAACTTATCTGTTTCATTCCTAAAACCTGTTTTTTCTATTACAAAAAATTCTGGATTAACTGTTATTATCCTTGCATTAGATTTTTTAATGAATTTTTGAATCTCTCTTTCTTCAAAAAGAGAATTTGATTTAACCTTATAAAGAGCTGTTTCCTGAAAAATGGTTTCTTCATCTGTATGATAAAATGCTTTAATAACATCAACCTGCTTTTCAATTTGTTTAACAACTTTATTGATTCCACTATGAGTCATTTCTACAAGAATTATAAATCTAAAAACATTTTCGATTTCACATTCAGATGTTGTGAAACTTTCAATATTTATGTGTCTTTTTAAAAATATAGCAGAAATTCTGTTCAATAAACCCACATTATTTTCTGTATATATTGAAACCGTAAATAGTGTCTTTTTTTCCATTTTATTCTAGTCTTATATCTGAAACTGAAGCTCCTGATGGTATCATAGGAAAAACATTATCCTCCTTTTCAACACATATTTCAAGAACATATGGTTTCTTTGATTCTACCATTCTTTTAACTGCAGGCTCAAGATCAGATCTATTCTCTACCTTTTCAGAATCTAAAAAGTACGCTTTAGCTATAGAAACAAAATCTGGATTAACCATCTCAGTTGAAGCATATCTCTTATCAAAAAACATTTCCTGCCATTGTCTCACCATTCCAAGAAAATCATTATTTAGTATTACTATCTTAACAGGTAATTTGTGCTGAAATATTGTGCCTAATTCCTGAATAGTCATCTGATATCCACCATCACCAATTACTGCAACTACTTCCCTTTTTGGAGCACCCATCTTAGCCCCTATAGCTGCAGGAAGTGCAAACCCCATTGTTCCAAGTCCACCAGATGTAATATTACTTCTAGATTCAATAAAGTTAGCATATCGACAAGCTACCATTTGATGTTGGCCAACATCAGAAACAATTATAGCTTTTCCTTTAGTTAATTTATTTATTGCAATTATAGATTCACCCATAGTTAATCCCTTTTTTTTTGGAGATAAATCATTTTTTATTACTTTATTAAATTCCTTTTTCATTAAATCATCAAATATTTTTAACCAGTTTTTATATGATTTTGTTTTTATATTCTTTGATAACATAGCTAACGATTCTTTACAATCCCCTAAAACAGGAACATCAACTTTAATATTTTTATCAATTTCTACTGGATCAATCTCTAGATGAATAATCTTAGCTTGCTTAGCATATGAGTTAGTATCCCCAGTCACTCTATCGTCAAATCTCATTCCAATAGCGATTAATAAATCACATTGATTTGTCAAAATATTAGGACCATAATTACCATGCATTCCGACCATACCAACATTCAATTCGTGAGAGGTAGGCAGAGCTGAAGCTCCTAATATTGTCCAAGCTGCGGGAATTCCACTTTTTTCAACAAAACTTTTAAATTCTTTCTCAGCATTTGCAATAATAACCCCTTGTCCCCATACAATTAATGGTTTTTTTGCAGCATTAATAAGTTTAGCTGCATCTAATATTTTATTTTTATCAATCTTTGGGATTGGACTATAACTTCTTATACCAATACATTTTTTATAGTTAAAATCAAACATTTCAAATTGTGCATTTTTTGTAATGTCTATTAATACTGGACCAGGTCTTCCAGATTTTGCTATGTAAAATGCTTTTGCTATAGCAACAGGTACTTCAGAAGCTTTAGTAATCTGATAACTCCATTTTGTTACAGGCATTGAAATTCCAATAATATCAGTCTCTTGAAATGCATCTGAACCCAACAAATGAGCTGAAACCTGTCCAGTTATACAAACTATAGGAGTTGAATCAATCTGAGCATCAGCAATTCCTGTTACTAAATTTGTAGCTCCTGGGCCTGAAGTAGTAATTGCAACACCAACCCTTCCTGAAGATCTAGCATATCCTTGAGCAGCATGAACAGCTCCTTGCTCATGTCTAGTAAGCACATGATGAACTTTATCTTGAAATTTAAAGAATTCATCGTATACAGGCATTATAGCACCACCTGGGTATCCGAATACAAGATCAACATTCTCTTTAATTAATGATTTTATTACAGCCTCTGCTCCTGATATATTTTTATTATTTTTCATTTTATTCGTCTGTTACACATCCCTTTGATGCATTTGAAACTGATTTAACATATTTATACAAAATTCCTTTATTTATTTTCAAGTCTGGTTTTATCCATTTTTTTCTTCTTTCGCTTATCTCAACATCTGTAAGATCAACACTAATAACGTTATTTTTTGAATCAATTGTAATCACATCTCCATCTTCAACTAATGCAATTGTACCTCCTTCAAAAGCTTCTGGAACAATATGTCCAACTACAAAACCATGAGTTCCTCCAGAGAATCTTCCATCTGTAATTAAAGCAACGTCATTTCCTAAACCTGCTCCTATTATAGCTGAAGTTGGTTTTAACATTTCAGGCATACCAGGACCACCTTTTGGACCTTCGTATCTAATTACTACTACTTCTCCTTTGTTAACTTTCAAGTTTTGAATTGCATCTATAGTTTCAAACTCACTGTTAAAAACTTTTGCAGGACCAGAAAATACTAACCCTTCTTTTCCAGTAATCTTTGCAACAGAACCTTCTTCCGCAAGATTTCCTTTTAAAATCTGTATATGACCACTTCCCTTAATAGGTTTAGATAAAGGGAAAATAATATCATTAGAAAAATCTAAACTTTTAACATTTGATAAATTTTCTTCAATAGTTTTTCCAGTTACAGTTAGGCAATCTCTATTTATCATATTATTTTCAAGCATATATTTCAATACACTTGGGATACCTCCTATTTCATGCAGATCCTTCATTAAATATTTTCCACTTGGTTTTAAGTTTGCAAGAAAAGGAGTTGAATCACTAATTTGTTGAAAATAATCAATTGATACATCTATATTTGCAGCCTTTGCGATTGCAAGAAAATGCAGAACTGCATTTGTCGAACCACCAAGAACTGTAACTAACCTTAATGCATTTTCAAGAGATTTAAGTGTAACTATATCTAAAGGCTTGATATCATTTTCTATCAATGATTTAATTGAGTTTCCTATTTCTTTACACTCGTCAATTTTATTCTGACTTGTAGCTGGATTAGATGAGTTAAAAGGTAAAGACATCCCTAAAGCCTCTATAGCTGAAGCCATAGTATTAGCGGTATACATTCCACCACAAGCCCCAGGTCCTGGGCAAGCATTCTTAATTACATTTTTAAATTCAGTCTCATCTATTTGTCCTGCAACTTTTTCTCCCCAAGCTTCAAATGCAGATACTACATCAAGCTCTTTGTTTTTATAACAACCAGAATCTATTGTGCCTCCATATACTAAAATACTAGGCCTGTTAAGTCTTAACATTGCCATTAAAGCACCAGGCATATTCTTATCACATCCAACTACGGTTACAAGTCCATCATATGACATTGCTTGAACAACAGTCTCAATTGAATCAGCTATTATGTCTCGTGAAGGTAAAGAATATCTCATTCCGAATGTACCCATAGATATACCATCACTAACACCTATAGTATTAAATATTAATCCTACTATTTCAGAATTGTTAATACTGGTTTTTATATGAGTGGATAGATCATTTAGATGCATATTGCAAGGGTTTCCTTCATATCCAGTACTTGCGATTCCCACAAATGGTTTTTTAAAATCTTCATCCGTCAAACCAATAGCATGCAGCATAGCTTGAGCAGCTGGTTGAGAAGGATCTTGAGTTACATTTTTACTGTATTTATTAAGCATAGAAAAAAAATATAATTCTAAATTATAAATCAATAATCTACTTATGAAATCAAATAAAGTAGATTAATTACATTCAATTGTAATTTGGCGATGTTAAATAGCTGTATAATAAACATTTACAACAATTTATCTCCTATAGTCAAATAAAAATTTTAAATTTCTAAAGTTTTAAAGGTACATAAATTATAAATTTGTGGTCTATGGATATTTCAAAAATCAATGATATTATAAATTCTCAAAAAGATTTCTTAAATAAGAATTCTAATACTATTAGTTCAAGAATTTTACTTTTAAAAAAGTTACTTCTAAATATAAAAATATTTGAAGACGAAATTTATGAAGCTCTTTCTAAAGATCTTAGTAAAGCAAAATTCGAATCTTTTCTTACTGAGATACTTCTTGTTGAAAAAGAAATCAAACTCTTTATAAAAAACCTAAGCAAATGGTCAAAGGACAAAAAAGTAAAAGCATCAATATTAAACTTTCCCTCAAAAAATTATCTAAAACCAGAACCATATGGGAAGGTTCTTATTATCACTCCATGGAATTACCCATTTCAATTATCTTTAACACCATTGATTGGAGCTTTTAGTTCAGGAAATACAGTTGTAATTAAACCTTCTGAATTAGCACCTAATACCTCATCTGTACTAAATAGGTTAATTAGAGAGACTTTTCCAGAAAATATTGTTTCAGTCATTCAGGGTGACGCTGAAGTTTCAAAGAGCCTGTTATCTAAAAAATGGGACTATATTTTTTTTACTGGAAGCACAAGAGTTGGAAAAATTGTAGCAAGTGAAGCTGCAAAAAATTTAACTCCAGTAACACTTGAATTAGGCGGAAAAAGCCCTTGTATTATTGACAAAGGGGTAAATATTGAAAAGGCGGCGAAAAGAATTGTATCAGGTAAGTTTATCAATTGTGGACAAACTTGTATAGCTCCAGATTATATTTTAGTTAATGATGAAATAAAATCTAAGCTTATTGATCGTCTTAAAATTGAAATTGTTAAAATATATGGTAATAAACCTAATCAATCTAATGATTACGGAAGAATAATTAGTAAAAATCATGTTGATAGATTAATAAAAATAATTAATGGTCAAAATATAGTTTTTGGCGGTCATTCAAATAAAGAAGATAAATATATTGAACCAACATTAATTATAGACCCTGATATTAACTCACCAATTATGTTAGAAGAAATATTTGGACCTATTCTTCCAATAATATCTTATAATGATGTCAGGGAAATAGAAAAGGTAATATTAAAAAATCCAAACCCTCTTGCCTTTTATGTTTTTTCAAATAATAAGAAATTTATAAATTATTTGATTAATAACTTCTCTTTTGGTGGGTGTGTTATAAATGATACTCTTATACATTATATTAATTCAAACCTTCCATTTGGAGGAATTGGAAATAGCGGAATGGGCGCTTATAGAGGAAAATATAGCTTTGATACATTTTCTCATTATAAGCCTATACTAAAGAAACAATCAATGCTAGATATTCCATTCAGGTTTGGCCCATATCCAAAATCATTTAATACTTTAAAAAAACTATTAAGTAAGTTCTAAAAATGGAAAAAACTGTATCTGAAGCTATAAAATACAGAAGATCTGTAAGGAGATTTGACAAAGATCTAGAGATAGATGATAACATTGTAAAAAAATGTATTGAAAATGCAGTTCTTGCTCCAACAAGTAGTAATCTCCAATTATGGGAATTTTATCATATAACTAATAATAATTTAATTAAAAAGATTGCTAAGTCTTGTTTTAATCAACCAGCTGCTCGAACTGCAAAACAACTTGTTATTACTGTTGTAAGAAGAGATTTATGGAGAGACCGAGCTAAAGACAATATAAAGTTTCAAGAATCTAATAAGGAAAGTATGAGTGAAAGGGAATATAAATTAGTTATGAAATATTATAAAACCGTAATTCCTCTTGCGTACAATAACTTTTTGGGAATATTAAGCTATATTAAATATCTATATGCCTGGTTTATAGGATTATTCAGAGTTATATTCAGACAATTAAGAAAATCTGATATGAGAATAGTTGCCCATAAAAGCGCTGGGCTTGCATCACAGAACTTTATGATCAGTATGGCTGGATATAATTATGATACTTGTCCAATGGAAGGTTTTGACTCTATAAGAATAAAGAAAAATTTAAATCTAAGTAAATCATCTGAAATAAATATGATAATTGGATGTGGAATAAGAAGTTCCAAAGGAGTCTATGGAAAAAGATTTAGAATCCCGTTTAAAAAAGTTTATAAAAAAAGATAATCGTTAGTTTATTTTAATGACTCAGAAATAGAAAGATCTAACCAGTTTTTAAAATTTCTTTCGGAAGCATATTGTATAGGTTCACTTAAAATTTCACCTGTTGGTTTCATGGCAACATAATATGGCTGTGAAGCACTCTTAAAATTCAAAAATTGAAAAACAGACCATTTTTGACCTGTTCTATTAACATGTTGAGTTTTCCCAAGATCATTTATGTATTTAAACTTATCATTATAATCTAACTCTGATCTATCATCTACATATAAAGATATAATTACAAATTCATTTTCTAAAAGATTATAAATGCTTGGTTTAGACCAGACATTTTCTTCCATTCTTCTACAATTTGCACATGCCCATCCAGTAAAATCAAGTAAAACCAGTTTTTCATTTTCTAAAGCATAGCTTCTACCCTCTTCAAAACTCTTATAACAATTTAAACCAAGTGGACATTGATTTTCAGAACTTTCAATTGTATAAAACTCAGGAGGAAGAATTCCACTCAAAAACCTCACATTACTATTATTATAAAGACCTGAAATTAGGTATATTGAAAATACAAGAGATGCCAATCCAGGGATACTTTTAAAATTAAATTTAGGTTTCTTAAAAGATGATCTAAAATGATACAAGGCAAGGGATAAAAATATTAATACCCATATTAGAATAAAAACCTCTCTTTTTAGAATACCCCAACTTCCAACTAGATCAGCATTTGAAAGGAACTTAAATGCAAGGGCTAACTCTAGAAAACCTAATGTTACCTTCAACTTAGTTAACCAGAATCCTGAATTTGGGATTAATGATAAGTATTTAGGATAAAAAGCCAATAATGTAAAAGGAAGTCCTAAAGAAACTCCAAATCCAAGCATTCCAATACTTAATTGGACCGCCCCTGATTCAGAACCAGAAAGTGATCCAGCTAATAATGATCCTAATATAGGACCAGTACAAGAAAATGAAACCAATGCTAATGTTAAAGACATAAAAAATATTCCTATTATCCCTCCCTTTGAAGATTTTGAATCAGATTTATTTATTATCGAATTTGGTATGGTCAGATCAAAATAACCAAAGAAAGAAATTGCAAAAATTATAAATACAATAAAGAATGTTATGTTAACATATATATTGGTTGAAATTGCATTAAGAATATTAGGGTTTAGACTATCAAAAAGATGAAAAGGAAGGCTTAAACCAACATAGATTAAGACAATAAATAGTCCGTATAAAGATGCTGATTTTAAACTTCCATATTTTAATTTTTCTTGATCTAAAAAATATGAAACAGTAAGAGGTATCATTGGAAAAACACAGGGGGTTAAGAGGGCTAAAAATCCTGCAATTAATCCAAATATGAATATTTCAATATACCTAATTGAATTAGAAAAATCACTTGTAACAAGTTCAGTTCGTTTAAAATCAAATTTTAGGTTATTATATTTTTTAATATCATCTAGTGTTACATTATTATCAATTTTTAATTTTTTAGAAGGGTCAATTGGAATATTGAATGTTTCATTTCTAAAAACACATAATTCATCATCACACGATGAATAGATAATCTCAACTTTAAATGATTCTAAATCAAGGTTCTTAAGGTTTATTATTTTATTAAAACTTGCTTCATAATTAAAGTATGGAAGGTCCATATCAAATACATTGTCAAAGCCTATAATAGGATCACTCTCATCAAATTTTTCTTTTATAGCAGAATTTAAATCAGGATTTAAAAAAACAAATTCAGTAGCATTTTCTTCAATTGGAGAATACTGGGAGTAGAGCTTCCAACCATCTATAATTTTAGCATTAAAAGTTAACTTGTATTGATAGTTATCAATTTTATCTAGCTCATATTTCCAACTGACTGGTTCTTCAGGTTGAAATGAAAAAGAAAAAAAAGAAAATAGAAAAACTAGAATTTTAACCATTATTTGATTTTAGTAATTATTAAATTATTTTTTTGTTTAGTCATCTTATAATTTGGTGAAGATATATGTTTTCCCGAATCAGACTCAAATAACTTAAGAATCTCTTTATAATTAAATTCAAAATCTTTATATAATTCATGTATATAGAACTCAATTGGGTTAAGATCTTTTAGCAAATCTATATTAGTAATTATAGTGTTTTCTTCATGGATAAAAATTCTATCCTTTAGGTTAGAAATTACCTTTTCAATAAATAACTTAGTTGAATTTAAATTTTCAATAGTTGTCTTGAATTTCAATAGAACATTTTTATCATCTGATTTCAAATATGGCACTACAGAATGTCTAATTTTATTTCTTAAATAATCTTCTTTATCATTTGATGAATCTTCTCTATAGTTAATTTTATTTACTTTAGAAAACTCGATTATTTGTTCCTTAGAAATCATTAAAAGTGGTCTAATTATTTTATTAATATTATCTGGTATACCAACTAAACCATCAATTCCAGTTCCTCTTATTGAATTAATTATAAATGTCTCTAACTGATCATCTAGATGATGAGCAGTTACAATAAAATCATGTTTCTCTTTTTTAATTAACTCCCCAAACCATTCATATCTTAGTTTTCTAGCTCCCATTTGAATGGTCATCTTATTATTTTTACAATAATCTTCTGTGGTAAATTTTTTTACAAATAACTCAATATTGTTTTCTGAACACCATTTACTTATAAATATTTCATCATTATCACTTTCTTTTCCTCTTAGGTGAAAATTACAGTGAGCAATAGAAAAATTTAATTTGTTGGATAGAAATAGTTTAGCTAAAACCATACTATCAACACCGCCACTAACAGCAAGCAAAAACTTACAATCTTTATACTGATTAGTTTCAGATAAAAATAATTGTTCTAATTCTTTTGACACTATGCAAAATTAAATAAACTTTTAGTCAAATAACTATATTCATATAGCATACTTAAGTATTTTTGTTCTAAACTTGTTAAAAAAAAGTCTTGAAAGAGTCTAAAAAAAAGAACTTACCCTTATCGGTAGCAATTTTACCTCTTTTGTTTTTGGTAACATTACTATCATTTAATTTATATGCAAATGTATTTATATACGAAGCTGATCCACTTGCTGGATCTAGTCAGTTTATTTTAATACTAAGTGGTGCTTTTGCTGCAATGATAGGTATGAAATATAACATATCTTATAAAGAAGTAATAAATAGTATTTCAAATAGTATTAAATCTGTTACTCCAGCTTTAATAATACTTCTTTGGGTAGGAGCTCTAGCTGGAACATGGATGATAAGTGGGATTATTCCTTCTATGGTTTATTATGGATTAAAATTACTTGATCCAAATATCTTTCTCCCTGCTTGTATAATCATTTGTTCAATTATATCACTAGCAACTGGAAGTAGCTGGACTACTTCAGCAACAGTAGGAATAGCTCTTGTAGGGATTGGCAAGGCCCTTGGCATACCTGCAGGAATGGTTGGNGGAGCTATAATTTCTGGAGCCTATTTTGGGGATAAATTATCTCCACTTAGTGATACTACAAACCTAGCTGCAGCTGTGACTAAAGTTGATCTTTTTAANCATATAAGATATCTTACATATACTACTGTTCCAAGTATTTCAATAGCTTTAATTGTNTTTATNATTCTTGGANTTTTACAAACATCTGATGGAGTTACTGATAATTCTTTTTTAATTGATACAATATCNAATACATTTAATATCTCATTAATTCTCTTTATAGTTCCTCTTATTGTTATAATTATGATTATAAAAAAGACACCACCTATTAGAGCNCTTACAATTGGAACACTTTCAGGTGCATTATTTGCAATNATTTTTCAACCACAAATAATAATGGAACTTTCTAATTCTTCAAGTATGACAATTATAGGTTCATATAAAGTTCTTGTTGATACAATAACTAGTAGTGTTAGTATTCCCACTGATAGTGAAGTCTTAAATGAATTATTTTCAACTGGAGGAATGATAGGAATGCTAAACACTATTTTTCTAGTAATTGCAACAATGATGTTTGGAGGTGCAATGGACGCGATAGGGGCAATTAAATCTATTAGTAAAGCCTTATTAAAATTTGCAGATAGTGTATTTAAATTATTTGCAAGCACTGTAGCGTCTTGTCTAGCATTGAACCTAACAGCTTCAGATCAGTACCTATCTATTGTAGTATCTGGTAAAATGTTTGATAAAGCATTTAAAGATAAAGGGCTTGCTCCTGAAAACTTAAGTAGAACACTAGAAGACTCTGCAACTGTTACTTCAGCTCTTATTCCATGGAATTCATGTGGAGCATATCACTCTTCAGTTTTAGGTGTTAGTGTGGGTGAATACTTTATATATGCAATTTTTAATTGGATTAGNCCATTCATGACTTTAATNTATGCAGGTCTNAGAATAAAAATCANGACTTTAACTGATAAAAATTAAATTTCTGATTACATATTTGTATTTTTACTTAACAAACTTTTTATGAGTAAGAAAAAAAAGAGTAATAAAAGTAAACTTTTAGTCCTATTAGGTTTTCTCTTATTATTCATTTCTATTATACTTACAATCTCCTTTATATCCTATTTCCTTAATTGGAAAGTTGATCAAAGTAATGTTTCAGAATTTCTAGATAGAAGTGTTAAAACTGAGAATTACCTTGGTAAGATAGGTGCAACATTAAGTCATTTCTTTATATACAAATTGTTTGGAATTGCTAGCTTTATTATTCCTATAATATTATCTATTACATCCTATTATTTATTATTAGAAAAGAAAATATTTCAATTAATTGGTAGTTGGACTTGGGCAATAATATTTATTCTGTGGATTTCTACATTAGCTGGATATATTAAAGAAATCTCCTCAATCCCAGAAGGGATTGTTGGTTTCGAAATAAATAAATTTTTACTTGATTATATTGGAAATATTGGAATAGTTCTTTTACTATCTTTTTCAGGATTAAGTTTTTTAGTAATCAAATTAAACATTACACCTANAAAGTCTATTGATTTTATAAAAAAAATATTTAAAACAAAAGATTTAGATCAAAGTGAGGAAATATTCAAACCAGANACNATAGATAATGANTTCATTGANAATTCTANTGAAGAAATATCAATTGAAATTCAAGATGAAATTCNAGAAACTAAATCTGAAACTAAATCTGAAACTAATAATAAATTTTTTGACCCTAAGCTAGATCTCAGCAATTATAAGNATCCTAGTTTAGATTTATTAAAAGATTATGGAGACGGTACTATTAAAATTGATCAAGATGAACTGGATTCANATAAAAATAAGATAGTTGAGACTTTAAAAAATTATAATATAGGTATAAAACAAATCAAAGCCACTATTGGTCCAACTGTCACCTTATATGAAATTATNCCTGATGCTGGAGTACGTATTTCTAAAATAAAAAGCCTTGAAGATGATATTGCTTTATCGTTATCTGCATTAGGTATTAGAATAATAGCTCCTATTCCTGGAAAAGGAACAATTGGAATTGAAGTGCCAAATCAAAAAAAGTCNATTGTTTCAATGAAATCTTTAATTTCTTCTAAGAAATTTTCTGAAGCTGAAATGGAATTACCAATTGCACTTGGAAAAACTATTAGCAATGAAACATTTGTTGTTGACTTAACTAAAATGCCTCATTTATTAATGGCAGGGGCTACTGGTCAAGGTAAATCAGTTGGTNTTAATGCTATTTTATGCTCTATTCTATATAAAAAGCATCCCGCAGAAGTAAAATTTGTTTTAGTTGATCCAAAAAAAATTGAATTATCTATATATAGAAAAATTGAAAAACATTATCTAGCAAAGCTTCCAGATTCAAAAAATGCAATAATAATTAATAACGAGAGGGTTATTAATACATTAAATTCTTTATGTAGAGAGATGGATAAAAGATATGAGTTATTAAAAAATGCTATGGCTAGGAACATAAAAGAATATAACTCAAAATTTGTATCAAAAACTTTAAATCCAGAAGAAGGCCATATGTTCTTACCATATATAGTATTGGTAATTGATGAATTTGCAGATTTAATTATGACCTCAGGTAAAGAAATTGAAACACCATTGGCTAGATTAGCTCAACTATCTAGAGCTGTTGGAATTCATTTAATTATTGCTACTCAAAGACCTTCTGTAAATGTTATAACTGGTTTAATAAAAGCTAACTTTCCAGCAAGGATCGCCTATAGAGTTACCTCAAAAATTGATTCAAGAACAATATTAGATACTGGTGGAGCTGAACAACTTATTGGAAGAGGTGATTTNCTTTACTCACAATCAAATACTNTAACAAGAATTCAATGTGGTTTNATAGATTCTCCGGATGTAGAAAAGATATCTGAATTTATTGGTTCTCAAATAGGTTATCCAAATGCCTATGAGCTTCCTGAATTTATAAAAGAAGAAAAATCTAATTCTGAATCTATTTCAGGAGAAAGAGATCCAATGTTTAATGAAGCTGCAANAGTTATTGTGTCTCATCAACAAGGATCAGCATCTCTTTTACAAAGAAAATTAAAACTTGGTTACAATAGAGCTGGGAGAATAATTGATCAAATGGAAGAAGCTGGAATAGTTGGTCCATTTGAAGGAAGTAAAGCTAGACAAGTTCTAATTTCAGATCTAAATTCTTTAGAAAATATTCTAGGTGATTAGTAAACTATTTAATTATAAATCAATATTTATATTACTATTATGTAGTANCAATTTGAATGCTCAAATTGAGAAACCCTATGAAATATTAGAAAAAGTTAAAAAAAATATATCATCAAATAATATACATTATGAATTCATTATTGAAAATAATTCTGCGGAATTAAATAATTCCATTAAAGGAAACCTTTATTTAAGTGGTNAAAAATATGTTCTTTTAACAAATGATATTGAACAAATTTTTGATGGTGAAAAAACTTATACAATAATTCATGAAAATGAAGAAATTATAGTAGANAATAAAGAAAATTCTATTCTATCTTTAAAACCTGATTTATTATTTGACTTTATAGATGACAAATATATATTAAGCATGATTGAAATAAATAGTAATAAATCTATTATTAAGGCTGAAAATAAAAATGACCCTAGTCTATTTTACGAAATATCAATTAACAATAATAATTTATCAATTATAACTATAAAACAAGAAAGTTTTGAATCAATTAGATATTCTAATATATTTAAAACTATAAGTTACTCATTCAATATNGCTCTTCCACTTTCTTTTTTTAAATTTGACAAAGAGAAATACAAAGAGTATTATTTAAGCATTTTAGATTGAAGATTCTAGATAAATATATAATAAAGTCATATTTTTTAAGACTCATTGGGGTTTTTGCAATATGTTTTTTAATTTTTATTATTCAAACATTCTGGCTTTATGTTGATGAATTAGCCGGTAAGGGTTTAGATATATTTACTATTGGNAAATTCTTTATTTATTTTTCTCCTAAATTAGTTCCTCTAGTACTTCCATTATCAATTCTTTTAGCCTCTTTGATGACGTATGGAACTCTTTCTGAAAATTCTGAATTTATAGCAATGAAATCGAATGGGATTTCTATAATCAGAACGATGTTAGGTTTGTTAATATTCCATGTTTTTCTTGGAATTGGTACATTTTATTTTTCAAATTATATTGTAACGTATGGAGAGCTTAAATCATTTAATCTANGAAAAAATCTTGCAAAACTTAAACCTACGCTTGCCATAAGGGAAGGGATGTTTAATAATATAGGAGATATGAATATAAAGGTTAACAGAAAATATGGAGATAATGAACAGTATTTAGAGGATATAATTCTTCATAAAATAAATTTTNATGATGAGATAAATAGAATTGTTATTAAAGCTGAATCNGGAGAGATTACAAGTAATAACGNGAATTACCTACAACTAATTTTAAAAAATGGAAATAGATACGAAGAAGTTATAGCTGAAGATGCAGCTAGTAAACAAAAATATCCTCATNCGAAAGTTTATTTTGAAGAGTATTTATTAAACATAGATATCTCTGAATTTAATAATGTTGACTTAAATGAAGAGAATTATAGATCAACATNTAAAATGCAAAAAATTAGTCAATTAAAAACTAGTATAGATACACTAAAAACTAATTTTGAAAGAGACAAAGAAGTATTTAGTATTAGTGTAACTAATAGTCATCCTCTTAAAAGGCTTCCTAACTTAGATAACAATAAATTAACTGATATAAATAAACCTATTTTTGATTATATGAAATCAAAAAAAAATTCTGATATTANNTTTGTTATCCAAAATTCAGAAAGTGAAGNTGATATATTATTAAGACAAATAAATAATAAAAAGAAANTTTNTTTTCTTCAACAAAAATTAATTAACCTTCACACCNTAGCAATAAATGAAAAGTACACTCTCATTTTTGGATGTGTNTTTTTGTTTTTAATTGGNGCCTCTATTGGAGCCATAATAAGAANGGGGGGGATTGGATTACCTTTAGTTCTTTCAATTTCNATCTTTCTAACATATCATTATATTGGAGTTTTTGGAAAAAATGNTGCTGAGGATAGCACAATAAATCCATATCTAGGCAGTTGGATATCAACACTNGTCATAGCTCCTTTTGCAATTTATTTAACTCGTATAATTTCCCTTGATCTAGGCTTTAACTTTATTTATTTANATAAGTTTTTAAATTTTTTTAGAAGACTCTATAAGAAGAAATAATGGCAGATATTAAATTAAATAAAATTGAAGATGCAATTGATGCAATAAAGAAAGGTGAAATCATTATTGTTGTNGANGATGAAAACAGAGAAAATGAGGGAGATTTTATTGCTGCTGCAGAAATGATAAATTCCTCAATGATAAACTTCATGGCTAAATATGGTAGGGGATTAATTTGTGTCCCTATGTCTGAAAANCTCTGTAATAAACTTGATCTAAAAAAAATGGTCCCTAATAATACTGACCCATTTGAAACTGCATTCACTGTCTCAGTTGATTTAAAAGGAAATGGAGTGACTTCTGGAATTTCTGCAGCTGATAGAGCTAAAACAGTTTTAGCNTTAGTAGACAATAAAACTAAACCTGGAGACTTAACAAGGCCAGGACATGTTTTTCCTTTAATTGCCAGAGNAGGTGGGGTTTTAAGAAGAACAGGCCATACAGAAGCATCTATTGATTTTTCTAGACTCGCGGGTTTAAAATCTGCAGGTGTATTGTGTGAGATTATGAATGATGATGGTACCATGTCTAGGTTACCAGAACTTAATAAAGTTGCTAAAAAATTTAATCTAAAAATAGTCTCTATTGAAGATTTAATAGCATATAGGATGAAAAACGATAGTTTAATATCTAAAATCTTTGATGAAAATATTTCTACTGAGTATGGAGGTTATAGATTAAGAGGATATAGACAAACAAATAATAATCAAATACATCTTGCATTAACTCTCGGTGAATGGAAANCAGATGAACCGGTTTTAACTAGAATCAACTCTTCAGTTGTAGAAAATGATATTTTAAAAATTCTAGCCGGNAATAATGATAAAAACTATTCTAAAATTTTTNAAAAAATAAATGAAGCTGGAAAAGGTGCTNTNNTATTTATTAATCAAAATCTAGAACCTGAAAATATTCTTGAGAGNATTAATAAATTAAAAGATTCAAATAATAAATTAAAAATTAACAATTNACTTAATCAAAAGGAGGATCTAAAAGACTTTGGAATAGGAGCACAAATAATTCATGATATAAGTATTTCAAAGATTAAAATATTAAGTAATTCAGGAAAAAAACCAAGAGTAGGATTATCTGGTTATGGTTTAAGTATAGATGAATANNTTAAGTATTAAATGTNTCTAACCACAACTTTATAGCCATATATGTAACCATAATCAAAAGTGTAATTCTGATTACTTTATCACCCTTATCGACAGACCATCTACTTGAGAGCCAAGCACCTGCAATTGAGCCTAATACCATCCAAAGNCCAACCATCCAAATAATTTTTCCATCTAATGCAAAAATTGCTACCGCAGCTATAGAATANAAAAAAACTGAAAATGCCTTTANTGAATTTGTCCTAATCAGACTTAATCTACTTACTTGAGTAAGAAGAAGCATAATGANAATTCCTACTCCAGCCTGAAGAAATCCACCGTAGATTCCTATAAAAAAGAAACCAATTAATGCTGCTACTAGATATTTACCTGATAGTCTTTCAGGTAAATCAAGAGATGCTATTGATTTAGATTTAAAAACTATAATTAAACCAACGCTTATCATTATAATTGCGAGGAATCTTTTAAATGTATCACCATCAATATCTATTGCTATTTTTGCTCCAATTATAGCTCCAAAAGTAGCTGCAATACCAAAATATAAGCCATATGGATGTGTGCTAACACCCTTACTTTTATACCCATAACTTGCAACAANAGCAGCTACAATAACCATTAATCTATTCGTTCCATTTGCTGTAGCCTCATCAAGACCTAGGAATAAAATCAAAACAGGTAATGTAACTAAAGAACCACCACCTGCAAGAGTATTAACTACTCCGGCAAATAGTCCAATTCCAACAAGAATTAAAATTGAATTTATATCTAATANCATAATACTAAAGCAATATAATTCTTTTTTGAAAGTTGATAATATTATAACTATTTTTTTATCATACAAATCAATGTATATTTGCACTTGATTTGGAGAAATGGCAGAGTGGTCGAATGCGGCAGTCTTGAAAACTGTTGAGGGTCATACCTCCGGGGGTTCGAATCCCTCTTTCTCCGCAAAAAACTCCTATAAGTCTTTAATTTACANGGTTTTTTTTCTTTTCGTAACCTGTATTTTGGCAATGTGCTTATTACTTCCTATATTAAATTAGCACTTCTTTATTTATTGTATGATTAATTTAATTGAAAGGGCACAACAATTTTCAAAAAGAATAGCTATAAAAAGTGATGGTAAAGATTATACTTACCTTCAGCTTTTAAAGCGGTCAAATGAAATTTCAAGTAATCTTTTAAATAAAAAGAAAGACTTAAAAGAAGATAGAATTGCTTTTCTTATACCTGCAAGTTTTCAATACACTTCAGTTCAATGGGGTATTTGGAGAGCAGGAGGTATCGCAGTACCATTATGTGANAAACATCCGTTGTCCTCTATTAAATATGTTCTTGATGACACACAGGCTTCTACAGTTATTTATTCAGAGGCTTTTGAAGAACTGCTTTCTCCNCTTTTTAAAAATACTAATGTCAGATTTGTAACTTATAAAAGTATTCCTAAAGTTAATTGTAATTTACCTACAATTTCTATAAAANGTAGGGCTCTTATTCTTTATACAAGCGGAACAACAGGGTTGCCAAAAGGTGTNGTAACTACGCATGCCAATATTGAAGCTCAAATTACCGCTTTNACAAACTCATGGGAATGGAATAAAGATGACCATGTNCTTAACGTGTTNCCTCTTCATCATATTCANGGTATAGTNAATATGTTGTGCTGTGCACTTTGGAGTGGAGCTTGTTGTGAATTTCTTCCAAAATTTGATTCTAAANTAATTTTTGAAATATTTTGTAAAGAAAAGGTCAATGTATTTATGGCTGTTCCTACTATTTACTATAAACTAATTACATATTTTAATAAACTTTCTGAAAANGAAAAAAAATATATTTCAGNAAAACTTTTAAAATTTCGATTAATGGTTTCAGGTTCTGCAGCTTTGCCTGTTAGTGTATTAGAAGAATGGNGAGAAATCAGCGGACATACTTTATTGGAACGTTATGGTATGACTGAAATTGGAATGGCAATTAGTAATCCATACAATGGCAAACGTAAACCAGGACACATAGGCCAACCTTTGCATGGAGTATCTATAAGGATTGCTGATGAAAGTAATCAAAATGTTTCTGATGGCTCTCCTGGTGAAATACAAATTAAAGGTCCTAATGTTTTTAAAGAATATTGGAAAAAACCTAAAGCTACTGATGAAGCATTTACAAATTGTGGCTGGTTTAAATCTGGAGATATTGCTGTTTTTAATGTAGATAGTTTCAAAATTTTAGGTAGAAATTCTGTTGATATTATCAAATCTGGTGGATATAAAATATCAGCATTAGAAATTGAGGAAGTACTTCGAACACATACTCAGATCAGTGATTGTGGAGTCGTGGGTATTCCAGATTTGGAGTGGGGAGAAATAATTGGTGCAAGTATAGTTTTAAAAGAAAATAAGCTAGAAACTAACGATATAATTGCATATTTAAAAGACAAAATACCATCATACAAAATACCAAGAAAATATATTTTTATTGAAGACCTACCTAAAAATGTTATGGGTAAAGTAACAAAAAAAGAGATCAAAAAATTATTCATGTAATCACTTTAAACTATGAGAATTTATGGAGTAAGCTTACTAGCAGCATGTTTTTTAATTGGAAAATTTTTGGGTAACCTTTTAGGTGAACTAATCAATATTAATACTGATGTTGGTGGTGTTGGTTTTTCCATGATTATATTGATTGTTTCAAGTATTTACCTTAAAAAAAAGGGTTGGCTTATTCCAGAAACTGAAAAAGGTGTTTTATTTTGGAGCTCTATTTATATTCCTATAATTGTAGCTATGGCAGCTACATTAAATGTAAAAGCAGCTGTCTCAGGTGGTTTAGTCGCTTTACTAGCTGGTGTTATAACCACAATTTTTTGCATGATACTAGTACCCGTATTATCTAAAATTGGTAGTAGAGATAAAATGTCTAAAAAATAAATATGGAAATACTTGAAAAAATTATTGAAATGAATGGGCTGATATTTGCATTTCTGTTTGTCGGATTAATTATGCTATTATCATTTTGGATCTCAAAAAACCTTTTACGTGGTAAAATTCCTGGTGCAGCTATTGCCATATTGATTGGATTAGGGCTAGCATTTTTAGGTGATAAAAAAGGGATATCCGATATTCCTATTTTTGCTGGAATAGCAGTTTTGGGTGGTTCTATGTTCCGAGATTTTACTATAGTAGCAACTGCTATGAGTGCTGATATCTCTAAAATTAAACAAGCAGGGATTGCAGGTATCATTTCTCTTTTTGTTGGGATTACAATTACTTTTTTTACCGGTGCTTTGATAGCTTTTCTAATGGGTTATTCTGATGTTGTTAGTATTACCACTATTGGTGCTGGAGCATGTACATATATTGTTGGTCCAGTAACAGGAACTGCCCTTGGGGCAAGTTCAGAAGTTATTGCAATTAGTGTAGCTACAGGTGTCGTCAAAACAATATTTACGACAATTATCACACCCATTATAGCTAAAAAAATAAAATTGATCACTCCTCATGATGCTGTAGTTTTTGGAGGATTGATTGGTACAACAAGTGGAGTAGTTGCAGGGTTAGCCGCAACAAATGAAAAGCTAGTTCCTTACGGAGCTCTAACAGCTACTTTTTACACTGGATTGGGATGTTTACTCTGTCCATCGATTTTTTATTTGATACTAACTTTTATAAATAATTATGTATTTTAAATTTAATTCATATCTATTGTTTTTTTTATTTATGACTTTGACTACAACTGAAGCACAGGTAGGATCAAAAATTGATCTTGAAAATGTTGATGTTGAAACTAAAGCATTACCCACTATAGTTCTTTTTGGAAAAGAATATACTTTCAGAGAGAGGAATAAATTTATAAAAGATTTATTAATGTCTCAGTTTTATTTAAAAGGCTTGACCATTTCTTTAGACCTAGAAGAATTTATAACAAAGAGAGTATTTCGATTTAATCATAAGGGAAAAGTTGACATCTATCTTAAGCGAAAAAAACTACCTCAGAATAATAAATACAATTCGTTTATGTTAGATGGCGCAGCATATTCAGAATTAAATATTACTAGACTAGTTAGAACTATTCAAGATGTTAGGATTGACAGTATTCAAAACGGAATAAAAAAGAGAAAAAAATTATTAATTGAAATAACTGAATTAAATAATGAAATATCAGATTTAGAAATTTCTTTAGATAAATATAAAAATGCCTATAATGATATTATAGTATCTAAAAAATTAAGTGATAAAAAATATATACAACTTCAAGGACTAGAAAAAATCTCAGTTATTCAAAAAAAATATAAAACCGTTAAAAGAAAAATAGCTAGAAATAAAAGAGATTTAGAAAACCTTATACTACTTGTAGTTAGTATTTATTAAGAAGTTTTCCATACCCTATTAAGAAATTTTATGAAATTTTGACTCATAATGTTTTCAANATCAATTTTTGTATATCCTTTTTTAGAGAGCATTAAAGGAATCTTTTGAAGATCTGCTATAGTGTCTAAATCAACAGGTGATTGTTCNTTACCAAATGCACCATCTAGATCNGAGCCGATACCAACATGAAATGNATTCCCTGATANTTGACAGATNTNATCTATATTATCAATCATTTGATCTAATGTTACTCCCATACCCTNNGGAGTAGACTCTCCNCTNACCCAATTTGGAACCATCATCCAAGCATCTAATGGAACTCCTATAACTGCATCTCTGCTAATCAATTCATTAATTTGTTCATCAGAGAATTGCCTATTNTGGTTNACNAATTTTCTACAATTATTGTGGCTTGCCCAAACGTGACCATTATAGACTTTCATNGTCTCCCAAAAGCTAGCATCACAAAGATGAGTAGCATCAAGTATTAAATTTAATTCTTCAATTTTTTTTAAGTAATTCTNTTCCTTTAACTCCGATTCCACCTACAGAGTCTGTTCCATGTGCATAAGTGCCAGGCCCATAATGTGCTGGACCTATAGCTCTTAATCCTAGATTGTATGATTTTTCTAGATAATCTATGTCTACTATAGAATCAGCACCTTCTAAACTTAAAATATATCCAATAGGCTTTTTAGAAATACCATCCATTTTCCAGAGCTGTAGATGTTTATTTAAATCCACCGCATTTGTAATTTGTATCATTTCACCAATACCTTCCATTTCTTTGTACCAAGCCAACTGTACTTGTGTTTGTGCCCATGCTTNTTGTGGAGANCTCCAACCAGATAAATTATTGTCATTTTTAACTCCTGCAATCTGTGTAGCAACACAAATACCTATATTCCCTTTACGCATAGCATCTAGAGAAACAGTATTTCTCTCTCTATCTGGTTTATCAGNCATNCCANTCTCACTTTTCCTGATATCTTCTACAGTCTGAGTTAAATCCCTATTCCATTCAACGGCGTTCATTGCAAGGTCAAGATGTGCNTCAAGAATAAACATATTATTATTAATTACTTATATAAAATACTATTTTGTGCTGTGATCTCTTGCTGCAACTTTCCAATCTCCAGTTACTTCTCCGTCTATAACGGTTAATACTTTTTCATATTTTGGAACTGTTGGACAAATGTGCGTTGGGATTGCATAACAAATCGTTCCAACCGAATATTCATCTGATCCATTACATTCAACAACAAGATGTTCCTCACTATGACTAACTTGTTTTAAGTTTTTCATATTAAGAAGTTTTAATCTTGGAAAATCCATTTCTGAGGCAACAGATTTATGTCCAAGATTTAAACATATCAAATCTTCACTAGGTTTACTAACAATACTNCCAACTAATACAGCAGCATNAAAAAANTTTAAATCTTTAAAGGCTCCAGCATATCGTTGATCCCATAATAATGGTGTGCCTGGACATACTTCTATATTATCCCTTTTTACATGGATAGGAAAAGTTGGAGTTCCACCTGCTACAATGGTTTGAATTTTTATTCCTAAAAGTTCTATCATATTCTTTAATTCTAGAACCAAATCAAAGTCTTTATCACAAATTTCTTTGCGTAAATTAAAGTCAGACTCACGAATATGGCCATCATATACGTGTAAACCNTTAGCAACAAGATTAGAGGATANNTCTATTTTTTGATAAAGTAAAGNTGCTTCATTATTTGGTNTTATACCNGTTCTATTCATNCCATTATTGATNTCTAACCATAAAGAAATCACCAATTCTTTTTTTAAGGCAGCTGAATTAATTTTTATTATCGATTCTTCATTATCNACAATTGTNGATAATGAAGAGTTAGGATACTGTTCGATNAACTCAAAAAACCTTTCAATATTCACTCCTATAGGTTGCATCGCTAGNAGTATATCTTGTGCACCACACTTAGCTAATAGTTCAGCTTCAGCTATGGTAGCACATTTNAACTTTNTAATNCCATGATTTAATTGCATATTAATTATTTCAGCAATTTTATGAGTCTTTATATGAGGTCTTAATGAATCTGTTCCTCCAGCAATTTGAATCATTAATTTGATATTCGCCTCAATTCTTTTTGGGAAAACAACTAGAGAAGGAGATATAATATCTTCAACATTATTTATTTGGTACCAATTTTTATCCTTTAACATTTAATATAATTCAAACATTGCTTCTATTTCAACTGGAATTCCACCAGGTAAAATCATGCCAACAGCACTTCTAACTCCAATACCTTGATCATCTCCAAATATATCTGCCATTAATTCACTAAATCCATTTATTACAAATGGGTGTTGTTTAAAATCTGGGGAACAATTAACCATGCCAAATACCTTAACTACTCTTTTAATTTTATCTAGACTACCAAAATGCGTCTGTATAGATGAGAGCATTGTTAATCCTACTTGTCTAGCTGCTAATTTACCTTCTTCACTAGTTAAATTATCTCCCAAACGTCCTTGCATTAATGTACCATCGTTTTTAACTGGTCCTTGACCCGAAACAAATAAAAATTTATCTACAACTAATACAGGTCTATATACACCAGCAGGCTTAGGGGCAGGAGGGAATTCAATATTCAATTCTTTTACTTTTTGTGATGGTAAATTTTTCATTTTTTATATAAATATATTCAATATTAAAACACCTATTAATCCAGTTACTCCAACGATAGTTTCCATTACTGTCCATGTTGAAAGAGTTTCTTTAATAGTAAGATTAAAATACTCTTTAAACATCCAGAATCCAGCATCATTAACATGTGATAACATTAAGCTTCCAGAACCAATTGCTAGGACCATTAATTCTGGACTTACATCAGAGTTAGAAATTAGTGGAAGTATAATTCCTGCAGCTGTTAACCCTGCCACAGTTGCAGATCCAACACAAACTCTAATAACTGTTGCTATAAGCCAAGCTAAAATTAAAGGAGATATTTGTGAGCCATCTAATAACGCTCCAATATAATCGCTTACTCCGCTATCAATTAAAATTTGTTTTAAAGCACCTGCTCCAGAAATAATTAGTAAAACCATTGTTATGCTTGAGACAGAAATTGAAACAGAGTTCATCAATTCAACCATTTTTTTTCCAAGTGACAAACCAAGCGTATAGATAGCTACTAAGACAGAAAGTAACATAGCAATTACAGGATTACCTATAAATACAATTATTTCTTTAAACATAGAATCACCTGGATAAATAATAGTGAATATTGAGGAAAATATAATTAGTATAACAGGTAATAAAGCAGTCAATACACTAATTCCCATCCCGGGCATTTCCTCATCTTTTAAAATAATAGGATTATAAAATTCTTTTAAGGGAGTAGCATTAATATTTTTAATCGTTCGGGAAAATAAGGGTCCTGCCACTATTATTGCTGGAATAGCAATTATAATTCCATATAATAAGGTTTTACCAATATCTGCATTGAACATACTTGAAATTGCCGTAGGAGCAGGATGGGGAGGTAAAAAACCATGGGTTACTGACAAAGAGGCAAGCATAGGTAAGCCAACATAAATCAAAGGTAGGCCTGAAGATGCTGCTACTGTAAATACTAGAGGTATTAAGATTACAAAACCTACAGAATAAAACATGGGAATACCTACAATAAAACCAGCAATAACTACTGCCCATTGAATATTTTTTACTCCAAAACTAGATATCAAGTTCGAGGTAATTCTTTGAGCTGCGCCACTATCAGCAACTAGTTTTCCTAACATAGCCCCAAAACCTAAAATCAAAACTAAAAACCCTAGTGTATCTCCAATTCCCTTTTGAATCGATTCGACAATACTTTGTAATTGCATTCCTTGAAACAAACCGACAAAAATGCAAACTATAATAAAAGAAATGAATGCATCAAGCTTAAATCTTGCTATTAAAATAAATAACAACAATATTCCGAAAATCACAATCAATAAAGGCATGTTTTATTAGTTTATTCTTTTCTAATTAAGTCGGGTTAGTTTTAAATACATAGGTGAAAAGTAGTGCAAAAATTACATAGAATACCGTTAAGAAAATAATAATTTCTGAATGTGTTTGGATATTAGAAATTACTTTAACCAATGCAATTGCTCCAACTCCAAAATGCATCAGGTTTCCAATGGCAATTGGTCTATTATAAATTCCTCCAATTAGCGTTCCTTTCGCCATCCAATTCAAAATTCCAAATCCCAAGTATAATGCACTTAATATTTTCAAAAAAAGTATTGTAATAATAGTTGGTTCAACACTTAGATATTCCGCTATTTCGTTAGGTAAAAAAGAAAGAAGGATTCCAATAATTGCACAGAATAGGGCACTTGAAGTCATTAAAAGTTTTGTTTTCATCTTAAGGATTTAATTGTTTTAAGAGTTTTCTCAACATTCTCCTTAAGCAAAGTGTAATTTTTATTAGCTAAAATATCTTTAGATATAAGTTTAGAACCCATACCAACACATGTAACTCCAGAATCAAACCACGATTTTAGATTATCATATTCCATCGAAACTCCTCCAGTAGGCATAACAGAAGTCCAAGGTTGAGGACCTTTTATACTCTTTACAAATCCAGGCCCTAAAACATCTCCAGGAAATAATTTAACAAGTTCACAACCAAATTCTTCTGCAGTTGCAATTTCAGTTAGTGAACTACAACCTGCAGACCACATTAATTTTCTTCGGTTACATATACGGGCAATATCTTCTCTAAAAACTGGGGTTACAACAAAGTTTGCTCCAGCTAACATATATTGGGAAGCTGCTTTTGCATCAGTTATAGAACCAATACCTAAAATCATTCCAGGTAACTCGGAAATTGAATATTTAATTATATCAGTAAAAACTTCTAGAGCAAAATCACCTCTGTTAGTGAATTCCATAAGACGAGCGCCTCCTTCATAACAAGCTTTAAGAACATCTTTAGCTACTGATCTATCTTCATGATAGAAAAGGGGAACCATCCCAGATTCTTCCATCTGTTGTGTTACTTGAATTTTTGAATATTGAGCCATATATAGTTATTATCGATTAACTCGCCCAGAAGCGTCTCCATTCATTAGTTTTTCTATTTCTTGAATAGTAACCAGGTTTGCATCTCCTTTTATTGTATGTTTTAAACAAGAAGCAGCTACAGCAAAATCTAAAGCTTTTTGGTCTTGATTTGGATAGTGTAGAAGTCCGTATATCAATCCTCCCATAAATGAATCTCCACCACCTACACGATCGACGATATCAGTTATTTGATATTGGGTGCTTTCGTACATGTTTTTACCATCGTAAAGAACTCCAGCCCAAGTATTGTGAGAAGCTGAAAGTGATCCTCTTAATGTTGTAATTACTTTTTTTGCTCTTGGAAATTTTTTCATCATTTGTTTACAAACAGATAAAAAAGCTTCCGCTTTAATATCATGTCCTTGAGTAGTAATGTCTAATACTTCTGGTTTAATCCCAAACTGCATTTCAGCATCTTCTTCATTACCTAAAATAATATCACAATAAGAAGTGAGCTCGGTCATAATTGCTTCACGATTTCCTCCATATTGCCATAGTTTAGATCTGTAATTTAGATCTGTAGAAATAGTAATACCTCGGTCACTTGCAATTTTAACTGCTTCTAAACAAACATCGGCAGCACTTTTTGAAATTGCTGGGGTAATACCGGTCCAATGGAACCATGAAGCTCCATCAAAAACTTGATCCCAATCTATCATCCCTGATTCAATTTCAACCATAGCAGAATTAGCTCGATCATATACTACTTTACTTCCTCTACTTACTGCACCTGTTTCTAGAAAATAAATCCCTAGGCGATCTCCACCATAAGTTATATGCGAAGTTCCAACACCTCTTTTACGCATCTCCATTAAGGCACATTCACCAATATCTGTTTTGGGTAATCGGGTTACAAACTCAACAGGAACTCCATAATTTGCTAATGATATTGCAACATTAGACTCTCCTCCGCCGTAAACAACATCAAAGCTATCTGTTTGAGAAAAGCGAAGAAAACCAGGTGGGGATAGTCTTAACATAATCTCTCCGAAAGTCACAACTTTATTCATTAGTGTATATATTTAATCTTCCAAACCTCTAATATAACCACAAAAATATTAATGGCAGAGTGTTCTAATGAGGCAATCTTGATAACCTTAAACTACTTGTTGTTAGTATTTATTAAGAAGTTTTAATATAATTATATTTATATTAGAGAATGAGTATAAATTCAATAGTAGGAGCTGAAGTTTCAGTTGGAGTTTCCATATTTATGTTTTTTGCTGGTATTATTGGACTAGCTATTTTTTTCCTGCCAACTATCGTTGCTTTTAAAAGATCTCACCGCAATAGATGGGTAATTTTGTTGCTGAACATTCTTGGAGCAACAGTAATTTTTTGGGTTATTGCTCTGGTGTGGGCGCTTAATAAATTTGATGACCCTGTTAAGGGTGGACACCAGATTGATGGCCAGGCTGGAGATAGAGTTTTATAACAACAAAAAAAATATAATTATATTAGAGAATGAGTATAAATTCAATTTTAGGAGATGAATTTGGAAAAAATCTCTTGTCAAGTGGAGACACACTAATAGCAGAACTTGAAAAAGAAGGGATTTTAATTTTTAACTCTTTCTTAAATTCCAAATCAATTTTAGATCTACAAAATGAGGCAAAAGAGTTAAAACCTCTTGCTTTTTCTAGCTCATCTGAGTATAATGTATATGTGTCAGAATATGACAAAAGTTTTTCTGATAATAGCCCAAGGAATAGGATTATGAAAACAACAAAAAAGTGTATTTCTTGCGACTTAATCCCAAAAGATTCAGTTTTAAAAAAAATATATAACTCTCAAAAATTAAAAAAATTTTTCTCAGAAATTTTAAATGTTGAAAAACTATTCCCATACGAAGATTCACTTTCAAGTATAAATATCAATTATTATGATAAAGGTGATGCTCTTGGTTGGCATTTTGATAATTCAGATTTTACAATAACTCTTTTAATTAAAAATTGTGTAGAAGGAGGAATTTATGAATTTTTCAATAATATGAGATACATCGATGGTAAAGAAGATTATTCAACAGTTGAAAAAATTTTAGATAAAAAAATTGAAGGAAAAAAAATTAAAAGTGACGATGGAGATTTAATGATTTTTAAGGGTAATAAATCAATACACCAAGTAACTGAGGTTATTAAAGGTGAAAGAATCTTGGTGACCTTTAATTATAACCTAACTAAAGGTGTTTCTCTTTCGGAACAATCAAGAAAAACTTTTTTTGGAAGAATAACATAAATTTTCAAATCAAAATTTAATTTTTAAAACAAGGTTAGGTTTTTTATTTTGAAATGATTTCATAAACTTTTATTTAGGTAAAAATTAATTTTTTCCCCTGTAACTTTCTGAGATAAGCAGTCTAAAGATTTTTTATCTAATTGTAATATTCTAGGGTACCCCCCTGTTGTTTGACAATCTCGACAAAGAATTATTACCCTACCTGAAGGTGTCAATTGAATAGTTCCAGGCATTAAAGGTGAAGAAACAATTGAAGGTATTTTATTCTCAATAATCTCAACTAGATTATATGCCATCCTATTATTAACTCCAATTGTAAACTCATTATTAAAAATCATATCTTGAGATATAGGGTCTAAACAACCAAATTCAGGGCCTTTGAATACTTTTATTTTACTATTTCTATTGATTTTAATATCATTAAAATTTTGATTTATTTTTTTTGGTGAACTAATTGATAAATCAAACTCAATTTGATCATTTTTTATTAATTTTTCTTTTTTAGTAATCCCCTTATAAAAGCTCTTGCTACCTAATATTTTTTCTGAGTTTAAACCTCCTCTAATTCCTAAATAAGTCCTCATACCATTTGATGAATTTGCTAGATATAAAATATCTCCCTTCTTGATTAACAATGTTTCATTTAACAATACCTTTTTTTTATTTACCATAGGATTCATATCAGCACCTGTAATTGAAATATAAGTATCATTCAAAAATTCTAATGTTGGTCCAAGTAATGTCATTTCTAGAACAGCTGCACTCTCATCATTTCCTAAAATTAAGTTTGCTAGTTTAGCACTAGTTTGATCCATAGCACCTGAAACAGGAACTCCTATGTTCTTATAACCAAATCTACCGCTATCTTGGATCGTTGAAAATAAACCCTCTTTAAGAACTTTTATCATACTACCTCATATTTAATTTTGTAAGAATTCTTTCTTTTTTCAATTTTATTAAACTCTAAGAAAGAGATACTTTGAAATTTTATTTTGTCTCCAGGTTTTGAAAAACAAGGTGACTTATTATTTACATTAAAAAAACTAATTGGAGAGCGACCTATAATTTTCCATCCTCCAGGACTATCCTGAGGATATATACCAGTTTGATCTCTTGCAATCCCAATAGAACCACTTTTTATATTAAGTTCTGGCTTATCCTTTCTCTCACAATATAATTTCTTATCATTTACACCTAAATAGAGAAATCCAGGCAGAAAACCCATTGAAAGAACACTGTAAGTTGTTGAACTGTGAATTTTTATTATCTCATCTACAGAGATACTATTTAAAGTTGACATATCTTCTAAATCAATACCAAAACTTAAATCGTAGCATACAGGGATTTTCCATATTTTTTTTTCTGATTTTGCAACTTTTACATCACTAGAATTAAGCTTTTGAAGAGTCTTAACCAAATCTTCAGAATTTATTTTATTTGGATCATATATAACCATCATTGAATTAATTGATTGAACACATTCTATTAACACTTCCGAAAGCTCTTGCTCAATCAATTTTTGGTAAGATATAATTGTGTCAATAAGCTTAAGATTAACTTGATCATTCCAATGAATAAGAATTGATTCTTCGTTAAAAACTTTAAAAAAAATATTATTCCTTTTCACTGGCAAAATGTTCTTTTATTGATTTTAAAATATTTTCTGCATTTTCAGTATCAGAATGTATACAATAAGTGTCAGCTTTTATTTGATGTTTATTTCCATTAATTGACATAACATAATTATTATAATAAATTTGACTAATATGATTAATAACTTGCTTAGGAATAGTAATAAGAGCTTCTTTTTCCTTTCTTGACACTAAAGTTAAATCATCATTATAATTTCTATCACCAAATACCTCATATTTTATTTTAAAACCTCTCTTTAATGCAATTTTTTCAATTTCTGATCTATAAGGGACATAAAGAGAATACTTCTCTTTATATACCTCAATTATATCAAGATAGATGTTTGACAAACTAGAATCGTTTATCATTTCATTATATAAAGCTCCGTGTGCTTTAATATGAGTTAAATCTGTACTATATTCCATAGCAATTAAGATTAAACTTTCTATTTGATTAAGGACACTTTCTTTGAGAGCCAATGCTGAAATATTTAAATGAATTCTTCCAAAATTCTCTTTATCAGGATATGAAGGATGAGCTCCAATTTCAACATTATTGATTATTGATAATTCAACACATCTTTGCATTGAATTAATATCTCCAGAGTGACCTCCACATGCTATATTACAAGAGTTTATTAAAGGCATTATTATGTCCTCATTATTAAGCTCTTCTCCTAAATCACAATTAATATTTATCATTACATTAGATTCATTATACCTTTTACCCCAAGGATTATAGTTATTAAAATTATAATAGCAACAAGAATGTTTTGCAATTTATAGCTATAGTTATTATTAATAATTGACTTATTATTAATCAGCCAAAATAAAATAATGGCAATTATAGGTAATAACAAGCTATTTGAGAATTGAGCAAATTTAATTACTTCAATTGGATTTAATTTCAGTAGCGAAACAGCAACTCCAATTAATAGAATAAAAATCCATACTAATCTAAAATTTAAACTTTTAAGAGATCCCTTCCATCCAAAGCAACTTTTAGCAACATATGCAGCAGCAAGAGGTGCAGTTATAGATGATGTAATCCCAGATGCAAATAGTCCAATACCCAAAAAATATATAGCATAGTCACCATACAACGGTTCTAAACCTTTAGCTAAATCAATAACAGTGTTTATATTATCTCCTTTAACAGTGGCAGCAGTTATTATTATAGCCATTGAAACAATCCCCCCTAATAGAATTGAAACAAAACTTTCAATTCTAGCAGTTTTTAATTTATCTATACTATTCCATTTTTCTTTTACTAATGAGGAGTGAAGAAAAAGATTATATGGAACCACAGTAGTTCCTATAAGCCCTAGAATAATTATCAAACTACCTGAATTAATAGTTGGGACAAATAACCCTTTTATTAATTCACCCAAATCTGGCTTTGTTATTATAGAGGTAGTCAAAAAAGACAAACTCATAATAATTACTAATAATATAAGAGACCTTTCTATGACTTTATAACTACCAATATATAAAACTGTAAATGCAATCAATCCTATTATTAGAGGGGTTAAATTAAGACTCTCCTTACCTGTTAATGCTATTAATCCTAAAGATCCTCCAGTAATGTTTCCAGCTTCATATGCAGCATTTCCAATTAATATTGCACATAAAATCAGCAAGATGATTAATCTATTTAATATTTTAGATTTTATTGAATTTTGTATTACCTCAGCCAAACCTTTATTAGTGATAAGGCCAATTCTAAGCGCCATTTCTTGAAGAACAATTGTAGCAATTATTGAAAGTAAAAGAGCCCAAAGAAGAGAATAACCAAAAGAAGCTCCAGCAATTGAACAAAGTGTAACAGTTCCAGGTCCTATAAATGCAGCGGCAATTAAAACACCTGGCCCTATATCCTTAATCCATTTCATTAAGGAACTATAATCTTATCTCCAAGCAAAATAGCATTTAAAAATAATCTATTAGTACCATACCAGGATCCTCTAAAGTTCGGATTATCTGCAAACATAATTGCTCTACCATTTCCAATTTTTGAAACTAATAAAGAAACAGTAGAATTCACTTTTTCAGAATTCTTATCAGTTATAAATCCATCAATCAGAGGATTATCAGTATACCTTACAACTGACGAGTACTCATTTTTTGATGGCTCAATCCAAACAGTATTATTTTTATAAACAGGTACTGTAGGGTCTTCATATCCAAATCCAAGAGGGTGAGTTAAATCAACTTGAGCATTTAAAATTACACCCCCAATTTGCTGTTTTCCTCTATTATCTTGAGCATCGGCGTAGGGCTCATAGTCATTCTTTTCATCATTATCATCAGGTTTGTGTAACTTTTCATTTACAATTTTATTATCAATAAGAAATTTTGAACCTGAACCTATTGAGATGATAGTATTACCATTACTAGCCCAATCTTTTATTTTCTTAATTTGATCATCATCAAAGTCATAACTTCCTGATACAATTACCATGGTTGTATATTTATCTAATGAAACTCTATCAAAATTTCTTACAGGAATTTTAGAGATAGGCATTCCTACTCTTTGATCTAACAAATGCCATACTTCGCCTGCTTCATAGGATCTAGTTCCTGACCCTATTAACATCATTGCTTTTTGTTTTTTAAGTGGTGAAACATATCTACTTCCCAAATCAATTCCTGCTGAACTTAAGCCCGATGAAGTTGAGTAAATACTTACATTAAACTGTTGCTGAACATTTCTTAATTTCTGAAATAATTCGGCAAGTTTAATTTTTTGAATAGAAACAGGTATTACAAGAGAACCATAATCAAATGATTTAAGACCATCAGAAGTTTGAATTTTAAAAGGCTTAAAGGCTGAAGATACAATAATATCATCCTGCAATAGACTATTAATAATTGCTGGTATATTATAATCTACTGAATTAATTATATACGAGTAATTAGACATTTTAACTTTATTTACTTCAAATAAATTATCTAAATCATAAACCTGAGAACCAGAAATATCTTTAGTAGTTGAAGAATAATCAATATCATAAAAATTAGCAATTGACCAAGAGGAAGCATCGTAAAAAACACTATCTCTAAATTCAGTATTTGTTTCAAAAATAGATCTTACGATTCTATAGTTTTTTTGTTTAGTTGGAATATAAAAATTATTATTTTTTCTCATAACTTTTACATTATGAAGCATCAATTTATCAATGAATGCCTTCGTCTTATTTTTATCTTTTCCGAGGTTAAATGAATAACCTTTAATTTTCTTTTTTGATGAATCAGCTAATGCTGAGTTAAAAAATCTTCTTTGATACTCTTTAAGTTCCTCTTTTAATTCGACTGATGCTTTAACTGTTGTCATTCCAGAGACATACTGATTTCTAATAGTAAATGGGAAAGTAATTTCTCCAAATCGAGTTTCCTGTTTATGACCTCTTGAACTAGCCTGTTCAAATAGCATTCCTATTCCTCCAAGAAGATCTGCATATGATGATCCATATCCTGGATAAGTTTTGTCAAAAGCTTCTTTAGAAAAATAAAGAGAACCAATTTCATCAAGTCCTTTTGCAAAGTAGTTTCCAAAAAGTGTTTCAAAATATTCATAATTTTCTTGAGGTATTACAGGATCCTTAGCTGCATGAGTTTTCCATGGAACAAAGAAATATGTACTATTTGATCCCATCTCATGAAAATCTATTGTAACGTTGGGATACCAACTATGATGAAACCCTAACTTACCCCTACTCTCAGGATTTATACCAAGCAAAAGATCTCTATTTAAGTCAAACCAATAATGATTTGTTCTACCACCAGGCCAGTACTCGTTATGCTCAGCATCTTGTGGATCATCGACAAGTGGTGAGCCCTTATAACTATTAACCCATTGAGTATGTCTATCACGTCCATCAGGATTTATAGTAGGATCAATTAATACAATTGAATTTTCAAGATAACTTGCAACCTCATCAGATTCTGAACTTACAAGTGTATATGCAGTTAGAAGAGCTGCTTCAGAACTTGAAGGCTCATTTCCATGAACATTATATGCAAGATTTATAATTATAGGAAAATCTTTAGGTTTTCCACCCTCAGTATAATTTTTGTCATCAGGATCAATGTATGATATATGTGATTTTCTAATATTATCAATATCTGCAATTTTATCAGGGCTACTAACAATTAGGTACACAAGTTTTCTACCTTCATGAGTTTTCCCATAGCTAAACATATCAGCCTTATCAGAAACGTTTGATAAATAATCTATATATGAAACAATTAAATCGTGTCTAGTGTGCATTTCACCCACAGGATATCCCAAAAACTCCTCAGGAGACATTATTTCACTATCAAAAGGAGCATACTTTGAAAAGTAATAATCTTGTGAGTGTATTGTACTGATAAATAATAAACTTAATAATATAATTTTCTTCATAATTTTTAATTTTTAACACCTGGTAAAGAGTTTGGATAAGACTCTTGCCAGTCAAAGTTTTTTGATTTTTGTTTAATAGGATAAATTTGATCTAAATTATCTCCATCATAAAGTCTTCCATTTTTCATAACCATCTCAACTGAATTTGTATTCCTTATATTTTCAAGTGGATCTTGATCTAAGATTACTAAATCTGCCAGTTTTCCTTTTTCAATTGAACCAATTTCCTTATCAAGTCCAATAGCATATGCCCCTATTATTGTAGCTACTTTAAGCATATCATGATTTGAAATACCACCTGCAGCCATACTCCAAACTTCCCAATGATAACCTAAACCTTGAAGTTGACCATGAGATCCAACTCCTGAAACACCTCCTGCTTCAACTAAATCTTTAACAAATTCTGCAAGTTCTGGAAAAGTATATTCTTCATCCATAAACCACCCTACATTTCTTCTTCTAGATTTAGAGTCCACTTCTTCTTTTGGAGTGAAATAATTTAACTTCTCATCACCATGAACATCTTCAGTAGCATAATAATAATTCTCTGCCCATGGGCCTCCATATGTTACCAAGAGTGTCGGAGTATAGGCTCTTTTTGAAAATGCTGTTAATCCAATTAAATCTTTATAAACAGGGTAAATTGGATGATTATGCTCCTGTCCAGGATAACCATCTATAGTTGAAGCAATATTTAATCTAATATTTAGACTACCTTCCGTAGTTGGCATTATATCTTGTTCTTTTGCTGCCATTAATATCCACTGTCTTTGCTGTCTATTTCCTGCAACATACATTTTAATTGATTTTGTATTATAATATTTAGAATATTGCTTTAAAACATCTCTAGCTTCATCTAAACTTTTCACATTATAACCCCAATAACCAACTCCAGGACCTGTTGAGTATATTCTTGGTCCTAGAATTTTTCCAGTATCAACCATATCACTATAAGTAAGAACATCAGTTGTTCCAGTTTGCGGATCTCTTGTAGTAGTTACACCATAAGCTAAATTTACAGCATATGAAAATGGCTGAAACTTATGTAATGTCCAACTAGGTCTCATATGAGCATGAGTATCTATATAACCTGGCATTATTACTTTACCACTCAAATCCATTACAGTTATATCTTCATTTTCAATTTGAATATCTCCATCTTTAACATCTACAATCCTATTATTTTTAATAAGGATATCTCCATTTTCAATAACTTCATAACCATTCATTGTAATTATTTTTGCATTTTTAAGTAGTATAGTGCTTTCCGGAATATCTCTTTCTAGTGTAACCTTTATGTCTATTTCTTCCGGCTTAAATCCTTCTTCTTCTTCTTCATCTGATAACTCTCCTGCCAATTCAGGATTAACTTTAGCAACTTGCTCCGCTATCTCTTCTTTTTTCTTTTCTTCTTCAGTCTTTTCTTTATCTTCTTCCTTTTTCTTTTTGTCAAATTCATCAGCTTTGGAAAGATTATAAGTTGAAAATGATTTACCTATAGACCAATAAATAAATTCTGAATCATTACTCCAAGAAGGGAACTCTCCTCCTATCTTAGTTAATTTCCTTGCGGGAAAAGATGAAAACTTAGGGTTTGATAAAGAAATCTTTAAAGATTCTATTCCAGAATATGGAATTGTAAAACTATAAATATTATTAACAACTTTAGCTAAACCTGTTTTTCCATCCGGAGAAATTAAAATAATACTTGCAGAAGAAGGGGATTTTGTATCCCCAGATCCATATGGAGTAGCACCTGTTACTTTTAATATCTTCTTCTGATCAGTTCCATCCCATTTAAGTGAGACAAGGCCATCACTGTAATGAAACAAGTATATCCTATCCTTCCCTTTTACAAAGTGAGGATATTCTCTTCCTTTAGAATCATCAATAAAATTAAGTTTACCTCCTTTTGAAGATACCCACATAATTTTTTCATTAGATTTAAAAGCGTAAGGTCCATAACTTTCTTTGTAACTCCTCTCATCACCAATAAGGAAAACAATTTTATCACCTTCAAAATTCCATTTTGGATTCATAAAGACACCAGATTTTTTTCCTGTCAAATCAGTTGTTAGGAGAATAGCTTTCCTTTTACCATCTGCTCTTTTTTTATAAATAGCACCACCTGCTTTGTTATCCCATGTTACAAAAGCTATTTCTCTTCCATCTGGACTCCAAGTTGGCATAGCCTCAATAACTTCATCACCAAAACTAGTAAGTCTAATCATTTCATTTGATTCAAGATTCTTTACATATAACTTGTTTAAAGCTGTGAATGCAATATGTTTTTTATCAGGAGAAACTGCAACATCTCTTATTTGGGTTGCTTCCATTTCTTTACTATCTGAAATAGGATAATCAAACTTTAACTGGGGTCCTAATTCTATCTTTTCATCAACTTCAAATGGAATAATTGATGAGGCTCCTCCATTTATAGGAATTTTATTAATTTTTCCACCATAAAAAGCAATTAAATTCTGACTATCAGGAGTAAATGACATATTCGGTAATACTCCCATTGTAGCCTGTGACTCCTGATCATCTTTTTGAACTGGATAAGCAAGCCATCTTTCATCTCCAGTTTTTAAATCTCTAATCCTTAGAGCAGTTTTATCCTCATATCTTGTTCCATAAACAAGCCACTTGCCATCTGGAGATAATGTTGGGGTAAATGCTGAACCAAATCTTGAAGTCTCTCTATTAATTTCTCCTGTTTCTCTATCAAATTTAGAAATCTGGTATTGTGGAAACCTAGCATTATATTGCCAAGAACTTGTTCTATGAGCATACCATATATAACGATCATTACTCCCAACCATTGGTTGAGTGATTTTTATTGATGAAGGTTTATCAATTAATTTTATACCAGAGCCACCATCTTTATGGTACATATGAAGTTTTAAATTTCTTCTTCCTTTGGCTGTTATAATATAATCTCCATCTTGAGTCCAATCAGCAAATGCTGTTTGTAAATCTTTTTCTTTTGTTATTTGAGTAGAATCATTTGTCTCAAGATCTCTAATCCATATATTATTTCCTCCACTAGCATCACTAGTATACGCTAAAGACTTTCCATCAGGAGAAAATCTAGGGTTTGTATCAAATGCCATACCTTCAGTAATTCTATTTGCTTTACCTCCAGAGATTGGCATCATATAAATATCTCCAAGCAAATCAAAAACAATCTTTTCACCATCTGGACTGATATCAAGTGACATCCATGTGCCAGTATTTGTTTTTAATTCAAAAAACCTTTCTGGCTTAAGTGGTAGGTTCTTATTTTCTTTAACCTTTTTCTTTTTGTCTTTATTTGAGTCTGTTTGAGCAAAAATGTTTACGCTAAATATTAATAGGGCTGCTAATAAATAATTGGTTAATCTCATAATAATAGTTTTATGCTTAAATATAAATAATTTTATTTCTGTTTTTATAAAAAATTATACTTTATCAATATTTAGTATCTTTAAAAACCTAAAAATATAATATTATGAAAATTAGACTATTACTACTTTTATTATTTACAAACTTTACTTTCTCTCAATCTAAACTTGAAAAAATAGATGAAATTGTTAATGAAGCAAATAATAACTCTCAACTTGAAATTCTTGCTCATGAATTAATGGATCAAATAGGTCCTAGGCTAACTGGTACACCTCAAATGATGAAAGCGCATGATTGGGCAGTAAATAAATATAACAGCTGGGGAATTAAAGCAGAAAATGAACAATTTGGTATTTGGAGAGGATGGGAAAGAGGTATTAGTCATATGGACATGTTATACCCTTGGGTAAAATCTCTTGAAGGTCAGCAATTGTCATGGAGTGGTAGTACTAAAAAAAATGGTGTTGAATCAGAAGCTGTAATTATTCCACCTGTTAATTCTAAGGAAGAATTTGATAATTGGGTTAAGACGATTAAAGGGAAACATATTCTAGTTGGACCTCCTGAGATAACTGGAAGGCCTGATTATGATTTAGAAAGATGGCTAACACCCGAATCTCTTGAAGGCATTAAAAATGCTCAACGAGATAATCAAAGAGAATATTACAAGAAATTAAGGAAATCAGGATATGGTAGAAATATGATGGAAGTTATTGAAAATTCAAAACCAGCATCATTTATAACTAGTGGATGGAGAGGTGGTTTTGGAACTAATACAATTTTTAGTCCAGGTTCTTATGGAATAAGCCCTAATACTCCAACTGTTGATTTAAGTGTAGAAGACTATGGCTTGCTTTATAGGCTTGCTGAAAATGGGAAAAAACCTATTGTAAATATTAATATACAATCTGAAGAACTTGGAAAAGTTCCAACTTTCAATACAATTGCCAGAATCGAAGGAGTTGAAAAACCAAATGAATATATAATTCTTTCTGCTCACTTTGACTCAACTGGTGGTGCTACTGGTGCTACAGATAATGGGACTGGTACAATTGTAATGATGGAATCCATGAGAATACTAAAAAAACTATACCCTAACCCTAAAAGGACTATTATTGCTGGGCATTGGGGAGCTGAAGAACAGGGGTTAAATGGTTCTAGTGCATTTGTAGAAGATCATCCTGAAATTGTAGAAAATCTTCAGGCACTTTTTAACCAAGATAATGGGACTGGAAGAGTCGTAAAAATTGAAGGGCACGCATTTCTTAACTCATACAGATTTATAGGTGAATGGTTAAATTATGTTCCAAAAAATATAACTAAACATATTGAGACTGTTTTCCCAGGACTTCCTATCCCAGGAGGAAGAGGAGGATCAGATTATTTCCCATTTATTGCTGCTGGTGCACCTGGATACAGTCTAGAATCTTTAGATCTTTCATACGGAGCTAGAAGTGAATTTCATTATACTTGGCATACAAATAGAGATACATATGATAAAATAATTTTTGATGATGTAAGATCTAATGTAGTACTAGTATCGATTCTTACATATCTAGCCAGTGAAGAGGATGAGTTTATGCCTAGAGATAAAGTAATATTACCTATAAACCCTAAAACAGGTAAAAGAGCTCAATGGCCAAAGAAAAGAGTTCCTAACAGAGATGGTACTGAGGATAATTAATTTTAATGGAAGAGTTATTATTAATTTTTGAGAATATTTCTTCTACATCCAGATCTTTAATTCTAATATCTGGAATAACATTTTTTTGGATAATTGAAGGATTAATTCCATTAAGGAATCTCAAGTATAATAAGTGGAAACATTCAATTCCAAACTTTTTCTTTACTCTTACAACAGTATTAGTAAATTTTATCTTTGCTTTCTTATTAGTTTATGCTTCTGATTGGTCATTTAAGAATCAATTTGGGGTTTTAAATTACATAGAACTAAATATTACTTTAAAAATAATTTTAGGACTTTTATTATTGGATCTAATCGGAGCCTATTTATCTCACCTATTCCAACATCAAATTAAACCATTATGGTATATCCATTCAGTCCATCACACAGATCATAATGTAGATACAACTACAGCTAATAGACACCATCCCATTGAAAGTATAATTAGATTTGTATTTACATTTATGGCAATTATTGTTTCTGGAGCGCCTATTGGACTAGTATTAATATATCAATCTATTTCAGTTATTTTAGCTCAATTTAATCATGCAAATATCTCTTTGCCCAGAAGAGTTGATAAAATTTTAAGTTATATTATAGTTTCTCCAGATATGCACAAAGTTCATCATCATTTTGAACTCCCTCATACTAATTCTAATTATGGAAATATCTTTTCTATCTGGGATAGAACATTTGGAACTTATACAGAATTAGATAAAAAAGATATTATTTATGGTGTAGATACTGATTTTGATGAAATTAAAAACTCAAAAATATTAAGCCTACTATACAAGCCCTTTGATAAAATTTTTAAATAAGTTTTTTAATTTCTTCTTCTATTGTATCAATCTTATATGACATCTGATCACCTGAGATCATATTTTTTAATACAAATGATTTATTTTTTATTTCATCCTTTCCAATTAAAACTACAAAATCAAAATTCTTTTTATTTGCATAATCAAGCTGCTTTTTAATCTTAACATTTTTTGGATACAATTCACATATAATCCCTTCATATCGAAGATTGGTTATAGAATTTAAAATTTCTTCAGATATNTNATTTTCAAAATTTATAAAAAGAAAAGTTTTGTCATTATTTATAGTGTCTGGAAAAAGATTTAATTCTTCCAAAATCAAATAAATCCTGTCAAATCCAAATGATAACCCAAAACCACTTAAGTTATTATTATTTCCTACTTGGATTAAATTATCATATCTACCTCCACCTGCAATTGAACCAATAGAAAAAGATTCAGGAGAAGACACTTCTAGAATNATCCCTGTATAGTAACTTAATCCTCTAGCTAATGACAAGTCAAAATCTATTTCTAAAACTTTAAGTTTAGTTTTTGATAGAGAAGAAATAATATTTGATAATTCATCAAATGAATTTGAATCAATACTATTTTTAATTTTTTCTATTTTTCTTTGAGGTGANTCAGTTAATGAGAAAAAATCTTTTAAAATATTAATTGAATCTTCTTTGAGTCCATTTTCTTTAAGTTGTCCTATTACTTCCTCTAATCCTATTTTATCTATTTTATCAATTATGATAGCAAAATCATTAAAATTTTCTACACCAATTTTTTTAGCTAGATCTTCTAAAATTCTTCTATCATTAATCCTTAACTTAAGATTTTTAAAACTTAATTTATCAAAAATCATATCACATAAGAGAATACTCTCAACTACTTGAAGGTAGCTACTCTCCCCTATTATATCAGCATCACATTGAAGAAACTCTCTATATCTTCCTTTTTGAGGTCTTTCGGCTCTCCATACAAGTTGAGCTTGATACCTTTTGAATGGAAAATTTAAATTATTAAAATTCTGAGATACATATCTAGCTAGAGGAACAGTTAGATCATATCTTAATGCCTTATCTGAAATTGAATTAGAGAATTTGTTTAATTCTTCTTTATTTAGAGCATCAATATCAGCTTTCTTAATTTTTTCACCAGATGAAATTATTTTAAACATTAAATTATCTTCATAATCACCGTATTTACCAGTTAGTGTGGTTAAAGTTTCAAATGATGGGGTTTGTATTTCAGNGTAATTAAAAGACTTAAATGAATCTAATAGAATTTTTAGAATATAGTTTCTTTTTACTATTTGGTCAGAAGAAAAATCCCTTGTTCCCTTAGGTGTATTAGGTTTTGATGACATCAAAGATGTTTTAGGTAAATCTAGTAAATAAAGTTATAAAATTATTTTTTTACAGCTGTTTTTTTTGCTGTGGCAGTAGCCTTTTTTGCAGTAGCCTTTTTTGCAGTAGCCTTTTTCTTAGGCTTCTCTTCTGTAGCAGTCTTTTTTGCAGTAGGCTTTTTTCTTAGGCTTCTCTTCTGTAGCAGNCTTTTTTGCAGTAGCCTTTTTCTTAGGCTTCTCTTCTGNANCNNNCTNTTTNGCAGNANGCTTCTTTCTTAGGNTTCTCTTCTGAAACTTCCTCTTTAGCAGCAACTTCTTTCTTAGGTTTNTGTTCAGCTANAGGTGTTTCTCCTTCAGCTNGAGCTTCTCCTTCANTAGGTTTAGATTTTTTTTNNATTTTAGATTTTGCAGCAGCCATTAATTTTATTGATTCCTCATCAGGTTCTATTTCAAAAGCTAATTGAGCCGAAACCTCNCTATGAACTCTNACTGNAACTTCATATTTCCCTNCTCTCTTTAAAGTTCTTCCAGGAATAGAAATATTGTCTTTTTCTAATTNAATTTTTTTATCAGCTAGACTATTTGAAATGTCAATATTTGAAATAGAACCAAAAAGTTTACCATCAGGTCCTACTTTAGTCTTTACCTTAATCTCCAACTTCTCAATCTTTTTAGCTAACTTATTTGCTTCATCAATTACNGCTTTCTCCTTAAAAGCTTTTTGCTTAAGATTTTCAGCTAATACTTTTTTAGCAGAACTTGTAGCTAGAACTGCTTTACCTTTAGGAATAAGATAATTTCTTCCATAACCATCCTTAACATCAACGATTTCATCCTTGAAGCCTAAATGAGNAACATTTTCTTTTAAGATTAATTCCATAAAATTATTTTAATAAATCTCCAACATAAGGAAGTAAGNCAAGNTGTCTAGCTCTTTTAACAGCTACNGACACTTTTCTTTGNTATTTTAATGAAGTTCCTGTTAATCTTCTTGGTAAAATTTTACCTTGTTCATTAATAAATCTATTCAAAAAGTCCGGATCCTTATAATCAACATATTTAATACCAGATCTCCTAAACATGCAATATTTTTTAACTTTTGCAGTATCAATATCAAGAGGTGAAAGGTATCTTATTTCACCAGTATTACTACTCTTAGATTGTTCTTCAATTTTGGACATTTATTTTACTTTTTTCGGTTTTCTATTTTTTCTCTTTTCTGCCCATGCTAGTGCGTGCTTATCAAGAGTTACAGTTAAATAGCGCATAACAGTTTCGTCTCTACTAAATTCTACTTCAAAAGGAGAAATTATTTCTGATGGAGCAGTAAACTGAAAAAGGTTATAAAAACCACTATTTTTATTTTCAATTGTATAAGCCAGCTTCTTTAAACCCCAGTTTTCTTTATGAACCAATTTGGCTCCATTAGATTTTAAAAATTTCTCATACTTTGATATACTCTTTGCAACTTGGTCCTCTGACAAAGCTGGATTTAGTATAAATACTGTTTCGTAACTTTTCATCTAAAATTGTTAGCTCGCAAAATTAGTTTATTAAATATTATTTGCCAAATTTTGATTAGATTAAATATTAGGCAAAAAACTAAAGTGGATCTACATCAACTATTACCCTCACAGACCTATATTTTGAAATAGAATCAAAGCTAATTAGAGTTTTATTTAGGATACTCCTAAATTGATTTATTGAATCAATATTTTTTAGTTTTATAATAAATTGTTTTTGATATTTATTCCTCACTCTTGATATCTCAGGATAAACCGGGCCTAGTATATCTCCTTTATATGATCTTCTCATCATTTTATCCAACCATTCACATGCAATGTTGACCTTATCATGACTTTTATCTTTAATCGTCAATTTAATCAATCTTACGTATGGTGGATATTTATACTCAATCCTTTCAACTAACTGTGCCTCGAACATACTTTTATAGTCATTATTAATTACATATTGAATTATTGGATGATTTGGTTGGTATGTTTGAAGTAAAACTTTTCCTTGTGTTTCTTTTCTTCCAGCCCTTCCTGCAACCTGAGTTAAGACTTGAAAAGCCTTTTCATGAGCTCTAAAGTTTGGGAAATTTAAAAAATGATCTGTGTTTAAAACCCCTACTAACTTTACATTATTAAAATCAAGTCCTTTTGTTACCATCTGAGTCCCTATTAAAATGTCAATTTCGTGATCTGAAAATGAATTAATGATCTTATCAAAAGACCATTTTCCTCTAGTTGTATCCCAATCCATCCTATTAACCTTTGCTTTAGGAAAATATTCCTTAATACTTTCTTCAATTTGTTGAGTTCCATCTCCTTTATTAATCATGCTCTCTACTCCACAGGTTGAACAAATTTTTGGAGTTTTAATAGTAAAGCCACAATAATGACATTTTAGATTGTTTGAAACATTATGAAAAGTAAGTGTCACATCACAATTATCACAATTAATATGATATCCACATGTATTACACATCCATATAGAAGCATAGCCTCTCCTATTTCTAAATAATATCACTTGTTTTTTTTCTTTTAATGTATTTCCTATTTCATCTATTAATTTTTTTGAGAAGAGACCATTCATTTGATCATTTAGAATTTCTTCCTTAATATCAATTGTTTCAATTTTAGGCATTCTTATACCCCCATATCTTTCATTAAGTTTTACCCAACCATACTTCCCGTTTCTAGCATTTTTTGATGATTCTATGGATGGGGTTGCAGATCCAAGTATAATTTTTGATTTGTGTAATCTTGATAGTATAATTGCAGAATCTCTAGCATGGTATCTAGGTGAAGGCTCTTGTTGTTTATATGAATTTTCATGTTCTTCATCAATTATAATTAAACCTAGATTTTTAAATGGCAAGAACAAAGATGATCTTGCTCCAATAATTATTTGTGCATTTTTTTTATTTTCTTGAACATTTCGCCATACTTCTGTTCTCTCGTGTATTGAATTTCTTGAATGAAAAACAGAAACCTTGTCTCCAAAATAATTTTTCAATTTTTGAATAATCTGAGTAGTTAGTGATATTTCTGGAAGTAGGTATAAGACCTGTCTGTTATCACTTAAATAGTTTTCAATAATATTTAAATATATCTCTGTTTTCCCTGAAGATGTTACACCTTCTAGTAAAACCACATCCATTTTTTTAAACTCCGAATTAATTTTTTCTACAGCTTTTGATTGCGACTGAGATAGAACAATTTTCTTTTTAGTTTCAAAGTTTTGTTCAATATTCCTATCCTCCTGAAAAATTTTAATCTCAATTATTTTTTTTCTTTCAAGACTTTTTAATGAAGATGTTGAAAAGCTTAAATGGTTTTTTATTTCGGTTAATTTTATCCAAGTATTTTTATTCTTATCAATCTTCACTATTGTCATTAAAATTTCTTTCTGTTTCGGATATTTTTTTATTTCATTTAAAACATCTTTTATACTTTTTTTTGATTTTTTTTGACTTGTAAGTTTTATGAACTTAACTAATTTAGGCTTATACTTTTCTTTTATTTGCTGCTTTAACTCTATATATCCTGACTGTATCATTTTTTGTATAATCGGGTAAACTGTTTTATGATCAGTTATGAGGTTAATGTCTGCAATTCTTATGTCTTCCAATTCTAATGCTTCATAGATTAAGTACTCATTATCACTCATATTTTTTATTTCTTCTTCGGAAATATCAATTTTAGAAATAATAGATTCACTCTCTAATAGCAAGGTTGAAGGGACTGCAGCTTTTAGTATATCTCCTATTGGTGAAAAATAGTATTTGGACATCCAGGTCCAAAAGTCAATTCTTAATTGATCTACAATTGATTTCGAATCATATATGAATTCTATAGGCTTTACTTCATAATTAAGAGGTGATTCATTGTGAAGTCTGCTAATAATTCCTGTATAAATTTTTCTTTTTCCAAAACTAACTGCTACTCTAAAACCAACTTTTAAAACTTTTGATTCTTTTTCAGACAATTTATACGTAAAAGGCTTTGGAAGAGGAAGAGGTAAAATTACATCTGCAAAGGAATTCATGGTTAATTATAATATATTCTTTCTAATTTAGCAATTGTACTATGAGAAAAGTCCTAACAATTTCTTTTTGTTTAATATGCACCTTTATATATGCTCAAGATACTAAAAACACAGTAAGGGGGAAAGTTAAAAGTGAATCATCAAAAACTTCACTTCAGAATGTTCATGTATTAAACCTAAGCAAAGTTGTAGGAACAATTACTGATAAGGAAGGTATTTTTGAAATAAATGCATCAGTAAATGACACTTTATACTTTTCTTATATCGGTTATAAACCTCTTAAAATTATTGTTACAAATGATTTAATTAAATATGAAGATAATGACTTAACATTTAATTTGACTGAATTAGCTTTAGCTCTTGAGGAAGTTATAATCACACCATATAGATTAACTGGATATCTTGAGATTGATGTTAAGAATGCTCCAATAAACACTTCTGTTAGATATCGAATAATTGGTCTTCCAAATCTTGGTTATGAAGGGGGAAGAAGAACTCGGTCTGGAATCTCAAAGGTACTAGGGGCTATATTTAATCCTGCAGACTTTTTGAATAGTTTATTTAAGCGGAACCCTAAAAAAATGGCGAAGCTAAGATTAATGAGAGAGGATGAACAAATAAAAATATTATTATCAACAAAATTTGACAGAGAAGTTCTGGTTCAACTTTTAGGGATTCCCAAAATAGATATTAATGAAATACTTAGGAATTGCAGTTTTTCAGATACATTCATAAAAGAAGCTAATGATCTGCAGATTATGGAAGCAATAAATGAATGCTATGATGAGTATAGGCTTCTAGAGTTTTAAATTATCTAAACTTAGTCTATCTTTGTGTATGAGAGAAAAAAAATTAGACGCCATCTCCCCAATAGATGGAAGATATAGAGATAAGGTTGATTCAATTAGCAAATACTTTAGTGAGAAAGCCCTTATTTATTATAGACTAAAGGTTGAAATTGAGTATTTCTTATTCCTTTGCAAAAACCGTATTGGTAAGCTTAAGCCATTAAATTCCAAAAAAACTAAGATTTTAAGAAACATCTATACTGATTTCTCTATGAAAGATGCAATTGAAATAAAAAAAATTGAAGAGAAAACTAATCACGACGTTAAAGCTGTTGAATATTTTATAAAAAAGAAGTTTGATCAAAATAAACTTAGTGATTATAAAGAATTTATTCATTTTGGCTTAACCTCTCAGGATATAAACAATACAGCAATTCCTCTTTCAATAAAAGAATTCATTAGTAATATTTATATTCCAGAATTAGATAAATTAATCAATCATTTAGATGAGATCTCTGAAAAATATAAAGATATTACAATAATTTCCAGGACACATGGTCAACCAGCCTCTCCAACAAAATTAGGAAAGGAAATTCTTGTGTTTTCTACAAGAATTAAGAATCAAAGAAAATCATTAATGCAGATACCCAACTCTGCAAAATTTGGGGGAGCAGTAGGGAATTTTAATGCACATAAAGTCGCATTCCCGAAAATTAATTGGAAAGCTTTTGGAAAGAAATTCGTTGAATCAGAGCTTAATCTAGATTATTCTTTCCCTACAACTCAAATTGAGCATTATGATTCTTTTGCTTCACTTTGTGATAATGTTAGAAGAATAAATAACATCTTACTTGATTTAAGTCTAGATATATGGACATATATTTCTTTAGATTACTTTAAACAAAAAATCAAAAATGATGAAGTAGGATCTTCTGCAATGCCTCATAAAATTAATCCCATTGATTTTGAAAATGCTGAAGGAAATATAGGGGTTGCAAATTCAATTTTTGATTTCTTTTCTAATAAATTAACAAAATCAAGACTACAAAGGGATCTAAGCGATAGTACAGTCCTAAGAAATATTGGAGTTCCATTTAGCCATACTATAATATCAATTAAATCAATAATTAAAGGCTTAGATAAATTAATTGTCAATAAAAGTAAAATTAATGCTGACCTTGAAGAAAATTGGATAATAATTTCAGAAGCTATTCAAACTATTCTAAGAAGAGAAGGATATCAAAACCCTTATGAATCTTTGAAAGAGTTAACAAGAAAAAATACTTCTATAACAAAAGAAATTCTTCATAAATTTATTGATAGTCTCGAAGTAAATGAAAAGATTAAAAATGAGCTAAAAGTTATCACACCATCAAATTATACTGGGGTATAGAACCATGAATATTAATCGAATTATATCAATTTTTATAATTTTTTCTTTATTACTTATAGGCTGTAAAAAAGAAAGTGATGAAGATCCTAATATTGCAAAACTTGAGAATGATCTTGAAATTAGTGACTTTATTTGGAAAGGTCTGAATCAATACTACTATTGGCAAGAGAGTGTTATAAATCTGGCTGATAGTAAACTTGATAATCTCTCTAATTATTCATTCTATCTTAGTCAAAATCCTAATCCTGAAAATTTTTTTAATTCCCTTAAACATCCTGATGAT